>NZ_SMKU01000601.1 GCF_004349215.1 Actinomadura rubrisoli
ACCTACGACCCCGTCCGCGGCCAGTACTACTGGCACCGCTTCTTCTCCCACCAACCCGACCTCAACTACGACAACCCCGCCGTCCAAGACGCCATGCTGGAGGTCCTGCGCTTCTGGCTCGACCTGGTTCTCCTGCGCGCCCATCCGGTCGATCTTCTCGACGAGCTCCTTCACCGAGCGGGACCACTTCTTGCGGACGGGCGCGCCGGGCCGTACCGCCCCGGCGAACTGCCTCTTCCTGGCCGCGCCGAACCTGTCGATCCGGATCCGCGAGCCGGTGCTCGGCGCGTGCAGGAAGCGGCCGTTCCCGAGGTACATCCCGACGTGGCTGCGGCCGTGGAAGAAGATCAGGTCGCCCGGGCGCAGGTCCTTCAGGGCCACCTTCCGCTTCACCGACGCGTACTGCGAGTAGGTGACGCGCGGTATCCTCACGCCCGCCTTGCGCCACGCGGCCATCGCGAGGCCCGAGCAGTCGTATCCGCCTGGCCCGGTCGCGCCCCACCGGTACGGCTTGCCGATCTGCTTGCGGGCGAAGGTCAGGGCTCGGCTCGCCTGCCTCTTCTGGTTCGCCTCGCGCGTGCGGTACCTGTCGTACGCCTTGACCCTGCTCAGCGTCGCCGAGTCCAGGTTCAGCCTGCTGAGGACGACCGGGTTGAGCTGGGCCAGCGCCTGCGAGCCGATCGGCAGCGAGACGGCGATCCCGGTCGCGGCCACGGTGACGGCCGTCCGGAGCACCTTCTGTTTTCGGACGTTCGTCCCGGCGTCGCGGGTCCGGCCGATGAAGGCCCGGGACCGGGCGCCGTCGCGATGGGATTGGCGTACTGCGTGCATTGTCGCTCTCCATTTTCCGTCGAGTCGGATGATCTCCCGCCGACAGTTCGGGTACCCGTTGATCGCGACGGAATGGGGAGAGCGGGCCGATTTTACATGATCATGGTCTCGAATTGGCGGCGCCGTTTCGTGTCTTTGATCATGCGGTCAGGTGGGCGAGCGATTTCAGCGGGACGGGCAGCCAGGCCGGGCGGTTGCGCGCCTCGTAGCGCACCTCGTACACGGCCTTCTCGAACTCGAACGCCCGCAGCAGCACCGAATGCGCGGCCGGGTCGGGCCCGCCGGCCGCCGCGTAGCCGCGGCAGAAGGCGGCGCGGTTGCGCGCGGCCCAGGCGTGCGCGCGCGTCTCCAGCCTGCGCCCCGATTCGGGCGGCACGGTGCCGGACTTCGTGATGAGGAACCGCGCCGCGTACTCGAACGAGCGGAGCATCCCGGCGACGTCGCGGAGCGGGTGGGCGAGGGCGCGGCGCTCGCCGGGCGTGCGGGCGGGCTCGCCCTCGAAGTCCAGCAGCGTCCAGCCCGACTCGGTCCGCAGGACCTGCCCGAGGTGGTAGTCGCCGTGGACGCGCTGGACGGGCAGCGGCTCCGCCTGCGCGGCCAGGTCGATGAACGCCCCCGTGAGGGCCTTCGCGTGCGGCGCGAGTGCGGGCACGGCGCGGCAGGTGGCGGTCAGCTCCTCGTTCATGCGCGCGGCCGAGGCGCGCACCTCGTCCGCGCGGACGGTCGCCACGCCGAACGCCTCGGCGAGCGCCTGGTGCACCTCGGCGGTGGCCGCGCCGAGCCGCTCGGCCTCGGCCGCGAAGTCGCCGCCCGCGGCGCTGGCGTCCAACTCCGCCCACTCGCCCTCGCCCGGCGGCACCGTGTGCGCGTACCAGTCGCGCACGCTGGCGATCGCCAGGCTCCAGCCCTCCGCGCCGGTGTGCAGGTAGTCCGAGAGCAGGCCGAGCGTGACCGGCTCGCCGTCCCCGCCGTCGTCCATCTCGATCCAGCCGCGGACGGCGGGGACGTGTGTGCACCCCACGCGCGTGAGCGCCAGGTTGACCTCAAGGTCGAGGTTGACGCCGGACGAGAGGCGCCGGAACAGCTTGCAGATGTAGTCGTCGCCGAACAGCAGCGAGGTGTTGCTCTGCTCGGTGGTGATGGGCAGGCTCGTCAGGTCCGTCCGGATGTCGAAGCCGCTCGCGTGGTGGAACCGCAGCGGCCCGACGGACGCCTCGCCCGCCAGGTCGTCCAGCAGGGTGCGGGTCAGGTCCGGGTCGTAGGCGGCGTCGTACAGGTGCGCCTCCGGGCCGCCCGGGCCCTCCGGGAAACCGCCGATCTCGACGTGCCTGAGCCGGTCCGGCAGGTCGCGGCGGACGCCGAGAAGCAGCTGGTACTGGTCGGTGGTGGTGTTCTGGTGGACGTCGAGGATGAGGTGGTGGAGTCCGGGGTCGCCGGGGAGGAGTTCGGTGGCGGTGCCGATGGACAGGTCGTCGATGGGGCTGTCCTTGCCGCCGAACCATCGCTGCCTGGGCAGCCACTCCGTCAGATCCCGTGCGAGGACGTTCTCGGGTGGCAGCACGGTCAGACGACCCTCTCCAGGTCCGCGCCGTCCGGCGGAGTGAGCTGGAACCAGTAGAAGCCGTGTCCGGGCAGTGTCAGCAGGTACGGAAGCTCGCCGATGGCCGGGAACTGCACGCCGCCCATGCACTCGACGGGCGAGTAGCCCTCGAAGCGCCGCAAGTCCAGCTCGACCGGTTGCGGAAAGCGCGACAGGTTGCTGACGCAGAGAATCGTGTCCATTCCGCCCCACTGGTTCTTGTCGTTAGCGCCGATTTCGCGGGTGAAGGCGAGGACGGAGGGGTTGGAGGCGGAGAGTTCGATGTAGGAGCCGACGCCGAAGACGGGGTGGCGTTGGCGGATTTCGATCATTTTGCGGGTCCAGTGGAGCAGGGATCCG
>NZ_SMKU01000602.1 GCF_004349215.1 Actinomadura rubrisoli
ACATCTCCAAGGGTCAGGGGATGGGGTTCCAGCGCCAAAACGACGAGCAGGGCTCCTACGACCGGATGAAGTCCAAGGTGGCCGAGGAGCTCAAGCAGCACTTCCGGCCCGAGTTCCTCAACCGGGTCGATGACACGGTGGTGTTCCACCAGCTGACGCCGAAGGAGATCATCCAGATCGTGGATCTGATGGTCGCCAAGGTCGATGAGCGGCTCAAGGACCGCGACATGGGGTTGGAGTTGCGGCAGGACGCCAAGGATCTGCTGGCCGAGCGGGGCTATGACCCGGTGCTGGGCGCCCGGCCGCTGCGGCGCACCATCCAGCGCGAGATCGAGGACAACCTGTCGGAGAAGATCCTCTACAGCGAGCTCAAATCCGGCCAGATCGTCATCGTCGGAGTCGAGGGCACCGGCGAAGACGCCAAGTTCACCTTCAAGGGCGTCCCCAAACCCACCGGCGTCCCCGACAGCCCGCCCCCCATCGAGGGCGCGGTCAACTTCAACAAGGACTGACGGCCTCCCGGCGGGGCACCGACCGTCCACGGAAGGGCCCGTACCGATTCGTTCGGTGCGGGCCCTTCCGCATGCCTGGACATGCCTGGCCGGATGTGGCGTGGCCGCTCGGCGCGGATGATCGTCCGCTGTAGCGTGCGTGCCATGGTGACGTGGCGTGGAGCATGTGCCGGTACGGTCGCGGCGGCCGCCCTGGCGGGGACGGCCGGGGTGGTCCTCGGCGGGACGGACCGGACGGCGGCCAGTGCGGGACACGCGGCCAGTGCGGGACAGGCGGCGAGCACGGGACGGGCGGCGAGCGCGGCGGCCGCGCGTCCTCTCTCCGGCAAGGTGATCGTGATCGATCCCGGGCACAACGGCCTCAACCACAGGTACCCGAAGAAGATCAACCGGAAGGTGAAGGCGGGCCCGTTCACGAAGGCGTGCGACACCACCGGGACGTCCACGGCGTCGGGCTACACCGAGCACGCCTACACCTTCGACGTGGCCACGCGGCTCGCGGCGCTGCTGCGGGCGCAGGGGGCGACGGTGAAGCTGACCCGTCCGAACGACCGGGGCGTCGGGCCGTGCGTGGACGGGCGCGCGGCGATCGGCAACCGGGCCCGCGCCGACGCGGCGATCTCGATCCACGCCGATGGGGCACCCGCGTCCAAGCGCGGCTTCCACATGATCCTTCCGGGCTACGTGAGGGGCTACACCGGCCCGATCGTGGCCCTGTCCAAGCGGCTCGGCTACGACGTGCGGGACGCGTTCCGCCGCGGCACCGGGCAGCCGTACGCGAACTATGTCGCGAAGAACGGCATCGACGTCCGGAAGGATCTCGGCGGGCTCAACATGTCGAAGGTCCCCAAGGTCTTCATCGAGTGCGGCAACATGCGCAACCGGGCCGACGCCGCCCGCCTGAAGAGCGCCACATGGCGGCAGGGCGCCGCCAAGGCCCTCGCCTCCGGCCTGGCGGCCTACCTCAGGCGCTGACGCGCCCGGGCCGGCCGGTCAGCCGAGACGGCGGCGGATCCGCCGGATCCGCTCCTCGGCCTGCCCGGGGCCGGCGTTGCCGCGCGCCACACGCCGCCGCAGCCGGTACTCCACGACCTCGCTCAGCGGCGCGTCGGCCTGCTTGCGCCACAGGGACGCCGGCCGCCGGCCGCTGAGGCGCCGTGTGAAGGCGTCCTCCTCCAGGCCGTCCGGCGCCTGCCCGGCGGTGTAGACGGCCTGGTTGGCGCGGTGGCGGGCCGCGCGATGCTTGAGCTTGCGGTTCCGCGGGATGTTCTTGCGTGAGCTCTTGTCGTTCTCGCCGTAGAAGTTGCGGCGGTCTTTCAGGTAGCTCAGCCGTTTCTTCTCCTGCGGGCTCTTGCGGCTCTTGCGGCTCATGGACCGACCGTAACCCGGCCCGCTGATCATGGCGAAGGGGTTTCCGGGATTGTCGGAGGGGCGTCGTACTATTCGAACATGCGATCGAATGTGGTCGGTGCGGCGGCGGAATCCCGGCGGCGCGGGCACCGGGAGCGGCCGGGCGGCGCGCATGTCGCGGAAGTGTTCCTGCGGGACGTCCGGGCGAGCGCGCCGCCGCAATTGCCGATTCTCCGCTCCCGCCTCCAAGGGGAGCTGCTCGCGCGGCTGCTGCTCGGCCCGGAGCGCGAGGTGACCATGCTCGATCTCGCGGTGATGCTCCGCACCGACCTCGGCACCGTGATCCGCGAGGTGGAGCGGCTGGCGCGCGCGGGCATCCTCACCTTGCGGCGCACGCCGGCCGGACGGGTCGTGTCCCGTGACGGCGGCAGCCCGCTGTACGAGCCGCTCGCGCGCCTGATCATGCTGACGTTCGGCCCGGCGGCCGTGGTCGCCGACGAGTTCGGACGGCTGCCGTCCGTCCGGGAGGTCCATCTGTTCGGCGCGTGGGCGGAGCGCTACGACGGCGTCCCCGGGAGCCCGCCCGGCGACATCGAGGTCCTGGTGATCGGCGAGATCGGCGCCGACGTCGCGTTCGACACGGCCCAAGAGGCAGCCGCGCGCCTCGGCCTGCCCGTCCACCCGGTGGTCCGCACCCTCGCGCAGTGGCGGGACGAAGGCGACCCGTTCCTCCGCGAGATCCGCGCGGGCCACCTGACCCGCATCTCCTGAGCGCCGGTCGGGTGATGTCCAGGTGATGTGCGTTGCGGGACGAGGGAGGCCGCCGTGGTGGGCTAGTTGGGCGGCGGAGCGCCGCGAGGTTGGAGATGCGCGACAGCGCGGGGCGAGGGGCTGTCTCTTATACA
>NZ_SMKU01000603.1 GCF_004349215.1 Actinomadura rubrisoli
CCGCCGACCCCACCCGGTCCGCGCGCAGCCGCTGGAACGGCTCGAAGATCGTCCCGACCTCGTAGGACGGGACGGGCCGGCCCGTGTTGACGACCTGGAGGAACGCCGCGCCGTCCCGCACGCCGGTGCGCACCCACACCCGTCCGCCCTTCACGTTGTACTTCACGGCGTTCTCCAGCAGGTTCACCGCGCAGCGCTCCAGCAGCACCGGATCGCCGGTCACCACCGCGGGGGAGAGCCGCACCTCCACGTCCACGTCGCCGTCCTGCCCGTCCAGATGGTCGAGGGCGCCGCGCACCACGTCCGGCAGCGGGGTGCCCGCGCGGGTGCCCAGCTCGCGCTCCGACCGCGCGAGCAGCAAAAGCCCCTCGATGAGCCGCTCGTGCCGCGCGGTGTTGCCCAGCAGCACGTCCGCGAGGGCCTTGGTCTCCGGCGGGCTCTTGCGGCTCGCCAGGGCGACCTCCAGCACCGTCCTGTTGATGGTCAGCGGCGTCTGCAGCTCGTGCGAGGCGTTGGCGACGAAGCGGCGCTGGGTGTCGAACGCCCGGTTCAGCCGGTCCAGCATGCCGTCGAACGTGTCCGCCAGGTCCTTGATCTCGTCCTGCGGGCCCTCCAGCGCGATCCGCTCGTACAGGTTGCTCTCCGACAGCCGCCGCGCCGTCGCCGTGACGGTGTGCAGCGGGCGCAGCATCCGCCCCGCGACCACGTATCCCGTCACCACCGCCAGGACGCCGACCACCAGCATCGTCACCAGCGAGCTCTGCAGCAGCTGCTGGAGCACGTCCTGCTTCTGCTGGGCCATCTGCCGGTCGGCCTCCGCCTTCATCGCCATCAGCTGGTTCATCGCGTCCGGCGACGCCAGCTTCCTCAGCTGCGCCACGGTCGCCGTCGAATCGGCCGCCTGCCGCATCGGGACGCGGCGCTCCATGGTGCGGACGGTCAGCAGGTACGTCACCGTCACCAGGACCGCCGACATCGCCATGAACAGCGACCCGTACACCAGCGTCAGCCGCGTCCGGACGCTCAGCCGCGGACGGGGTCTCATAGCGCCTCCAGCCGGTACCCGGCACCGGTGACCGTCTCGATCACCGGCGGCTCGCCGAGCTTGCGGCGCAGCGTCGCCATCGTCACCCGGACGATGTTGCTGAACGGGTCGATGTTCTCGTCCCACGCCCGCTCCAGCAGCCGTTCGGCGCTCACCACCCCGCCCTCGGCCCGCAGCAGCTCCTCCAGCACGGCGAACTCCTTCTTGGTCAGCCGCAGCTCCCGTCCGTCCCGGGCGACCCTGCGGCGGTAGGGGTCGAGGCGGATGCCGCGCCGCTCCAGCACCGGCGGCACCGGCGCGCCCGACCGGCGCGACAGCGCCCGGACCCGCGCGACCAGCTCGCTGAACACGAACGGCTTGGGCAGGTAGTCGTCGGCGCCCAGCGACAGGCCGTCCACACGGTCGTCCACGTCCCCGGACGCGGTCAGCATCAGGATCCGCCCGGCGTGCCTGCGCGCCACCAGCTCCCGGCACACGTCGTCGCCGTGGACGGTCGGCAGGTCCCGGTCCAGCACCACTACGTCGTACTCGTTGTACGAGGCCCGCTCCAGCGCGTCGTCGCCGTCGTACACCACGTCGACCGCCATGGCCTCCTCCCGGAGCCCCTCGGCGATCGTGTCCGCGAGCACCCGCTCGTCCTCGACGATCAAAACGCGCATGCGCCGATCATGACCGACACCGGGTTAAACGCCGATAAGTGTCGGATCATCCCCGAACGGGGACGGCGGGTCATGCGCCCGAAGCACACGACCCGCCGCTTGAGTTCCAACGTCAGGGCTGGACGGCGATGACGTCGTACGGGGTGTCGGGAGCGGGCGGCGTGTTGAAGCGGGCGTTCGGCAGGTAGAGCCGCGAGCCGGAGCGCGCGACGGTCGTGGGAACGTCGAACCGGGGATCGGTCAGCCGGGTGATGACCCGTCCCGCGTCGCCGTCCTCGCTCAACACGATGACGGCCACGGTGTTGAGCCGGTTCTGCACGGCGTACAGAGTGCGGCCGTCCCGCAGGATCCCATCGCCCGCGCTCAGCACCTCCCCATGGAGATCCACGGTCTTGGTCGCCCCGGTGCGGGGGTCGACCTTGAACAGCTTGCCGGTGTTCGACTGGATGATCAGCAGCGACTCACCGTCCGGGGTGGTGGCGATGCCGTTGGCATTGAACCCGGCCTGGTAGACGATGTCCCCGGTCAGCGGCACCTTCACCGCCTCGCCGTCCTTCTCGCGGGGCACCCTGTAGAGCGCGGGATTGGTCGAGTCGGTGAACCAGGCGGAGTCCCGCGTGAGGGCGACGTCATTGATGAACGACGGACTCGGCGCGAGCGTATACGTCTTGAGCAAGGCCCCATCACGGGTGTCGTAGACACGACCGAGCCCACTGTTGCCACCCGCCACGAACAGGCGCTTGTTGCCGACCTTCATTCCGAGGGACGGCTTGCCCGTCGCCGGGCTGATCACCTCGCCCTTCCCCGTGCGCAGATCAGCCCGGAAGATGGCGCCGTTGGCCCGCGAGCCGAGGAACGCCACGGCACCGGGACCAGCGGCAATACCCTCCGGCTGGAATCCGGCGGGAAGCGGGATGCGATCGGGTGGAGGCTCCACGGCGCCCAGGGCGGACCCCCCGAGCGGAACGACGAGCCCGGCTGTCAGTGCGGTGATAAGAAGTCGAGACCACATGCCCGCCAACATTCACCGATTCCCTAACCCGCACCACCCCCCCTTGCC
>NZ_SMKU01000604.1 GCF_004349215.1 Actinomadura rubrisoli
AAAACTCAAGCAGTTCCGCGCCATCGCCGCACGGTACGACAAACTGGCCAGCCGCTACCGCAGCGGCCTGCTACTGGCCAGCCTCATCCTCTGGCTCCGCCACCACGAGTTGTCAGACACCACCTAGCGCGCTGTGCTTATTGCAGTGTCCTTGGCGTCAGGCGCTAGCGCGCCTTCCTTCGGCGGGCACTGCGGCGATCGCTGCATCGCTCCGTCTCGCCTGGCGGCTCGCTGCGCGATCAGTTGCTCGCAGGCTCGCAACTGGCTTCGCACGCGATCGCAACGCTGAGGCCGTCGACGCCTGAGGCCCGCCGAGTGCGGGTTAGACCCTAAGGAGGCTCTATGACCGGCCGATCCCGCAACCCCACGCCGTTCACCGACTTCGGTGGTGACGGCGTTGACGTGTTGGCGGTCCACGGCCACTTCGGCGGCGCCCGGACGTTCGCCTCCCTCGCGCACGCCCTGGCCGGACGGGCCAGGATCACCGCCATCGACCAGCGCGGCCACGGGCACGCCGCCCACCGCGACGACTACACCATGGACGCCTACGTGGACGACCTCACCGCGTTTGTGCGCGACCGCGGTTTCACCCCGGCCGTGCTCTACGGGCATTCCATGGGCGGGGTGGTCGCCTTCAACCTCGCGGCGAAGCACCCCGATCTCGTCCGCGCGCTGATCCTTGAGGAGGCGCCCGCCGTGGTGGAACCGCCGATCCTGGACACCCGCGCATGGCCGGGGAGGGCACCGACCCTCATGGGCCTGGGCGCGGGCATCGTCAAGGAGGGCATCCCGGATCCGGCCTACTTCCTCGAAACCGCGATCCGGTACCCGGACGGCTGGGGCCTGCCGTTCGACCACGCGGGTGTGTACCGCTCCGAGGAACTGCTCCTCGGCGAGTGGTGGGCGGCCTGGCAGGCCGTCCAGTGCCCGACGCTGCTCGTCCACGGCGTCGAGAGCCGCGTGCTCCCGACGTCGCTGGCCAGGGAGATGGCCGAACGGCGTCCCGGCATCCGCTACGTGGAGTTGGAGGGATGCGGCCACTGGGCCCATGACGACGACGTCGCGGCCGTCGCCGAGACGGTCGCCGCGTTCCTGGACGAGGTCGTCCCCGACGACCCCAGCACCGGACGAACAGCATGAGCCGCGCCGCCAATGGCACTGCAGTAAGTAGGTTGCCTCAAGTGTCAACAGCCTCAGCGTTGCGATCGCGTGCGAAGCCAGGTTCGAGCGAAGCGAGAACCTGATCGCGAAGCGAGCCCCTGGGCGAGTCGGAGCGATGCAGCGATCGCCGCAGTGCCCGTTGAAGGAGGGCCGCCAAGGCCCGACGCCGAGGGCACTGCAATAGGCTCGACTCGTGCGTGAGATCGCGGTGTTCAGTGGTAGTGCCCATCCCGAGCTCGCCGCCGAGGTGTGCGCCCATCTGGGGGTGCCGCTGAGTCCTGCGCGCGTCTCCCGGTTCGCCAACGACTGCCTTGAGGTGCAGCTCCAGGCCAACTGCCGTGAGCGCGACGTGTACCTGATCCAGCCGCTAGTGGCGCCCGTCCAGGAGCACCTCGTCGAGCTCCTGCTGATGTGCGACGCGGCGCGCGGCGCGTCCGCGCGCCGCATCACGGTCGTGATGCCGCACTACTCCTACGCCCGCTCGGACAAGAAGGACGCGCCGCGCATCTCCATCGGCGGACGGCTGGTCGCCGACCTGCTGGTCGCCTCGGGCGCGAGCCGCGTGCTGGCGATGACGCTGCACTCGCCCCAGGTGCACGGCTTCTTCTCCGTGCCCGTCGACCATTTGCACGCTCTCCGCGAGCTGGCCGCGCACTTCCGCGGCCACGACCTGTCGCGGACGACGGTCGTCTCGCCCGACCTCGGCAACGCCAAGGAGGCCGCCGCCTTCGCCCGCCTCCTCGGCGTGCGGGTCGCGGCCGGCGCCAAGCAGCGCTTCTCCGACGACCGGGTCACGATCAGCACGGTCATCGGCGAGGTCAAGGACCGCGACGTGATCGTCCTGGACGACGAGATCGCCAAGGGCAGCACCGTCCTGGAACTGCTGGACCGGCTCCGCGAGCTGGGCGTCCGCACGATCCGGGTCGCCTGCACCCACGGCCTGTTCGCCGCCGGGGCCCTCAAGCGCCTGGCGGCCCAGCCGGACGTCCTGGAGATCGTCTGCACGAACACCGTGCCCGTCCCGGACGGGGAGCGCGACGGCAAGCTGCGCGTCCTGTCGATCGCCCCTGCCCTGGCCGAGGCAGTCAGACGCATCCACAACGGCGAGTCGGTCAGCGCCCTCTTCGACGCTCCCTAGGCCGCAATCACCGCAGCGCTCCCTGAAGGAAGGCGCTCCAACGCCTGGCGCTGAGGGCACCGCAGTAGGCGGATGGTAGTTGCCTTAAGCGTCGACGGCCTCAGCGTTGCGATCGCGTGCGAAGCCAGGTTCGAGCGTGCGAGAACCTGATCGCGTAGCGAGCCTCTGGGCGAGTCGGAGCGATGCAGCGATCGCCGCAGTGCCCGCCGAAGGAGGGCCGCCAAGGCCCGACGCCAAGGGCACTGCAATAAACACAGCTACAACAACATTCCGCTGCCGCCGGATTCCTCTTCGCCGTCGGTGGTGTGCTCCAGTTCGAGGTACTCGTCTTCCGGCCACAGCTCGTCGGCGAGGCAGGCGAGGTACTCCTCGTCGTCGGGGTCGAGTTCGGCCGTCAGCGACTCCGGATGTGGGCCGGGGCGGGGGT
>NZ_SMKU01000605.1 GCF_004349215.1 Actinomadura rubrisoli
GGGGTGCTCAGCGGGTGAAGTCGGGGGGGCCGATGTGCTCGTTGCCCCAGTCGACCAGCGGACGGAGCCGCCGCCAGGACTCGCGGACGCGGGTCACGACCTCTGGCGTGCCCATCCACGGGTCGGCGGGCCAGCCTTGGTGGGCGTACAGGGAGCGGTGCCGCAGGAGTTCCAGGCGGGGGTGGTCTTCGGGGGTGCCGCGGGGACGGGTCTTGAGGCGGTCGCCCTCGATGTCCCAGCCCGTGGCGCGGAGGTCCTCGACGATGGCTTCGAGTTCCTTGCCGGACGTGTCCGAGTTGACGGCCGCTCTGTATTGGCGGAGCTGTTCGGGCGTGGGCGCGTACATGCCGCCCGCGACCATCAGGCCGTCCGCGTCGATCTGGATGTAGAAGCCCTCACCGGTGTGGCCGCCCTGGTGGGTCTTGTACGGGGTCTTGTCCTTGCTGAAGCGGACGTCGCGGTAGGGACGGAACAGCTTGGCCGTGCCGAACTCCTCTTCCAGCTCCGCGCAGAGGTCGGCCAAGGGACCGCGTACGTACTGTTCGTAGGTCTCCTTGTGGGCCGTCCAGTACGACTTGCTGTTGTCGGCCAGGAGACCCTCGTAGAACTCGAATGACCGGTCGGTGAACGGCATGGCCTCCCCCTTCGTACGGCGCCCCCCTCAGCTTAGGGACGCCGTACGACAGAAGTCAGTCGCGGGCGACGACGCGGTTGGTGAGGGTGCCGATGTTCTCGATCGTGACGGCGACCTCGTCGCCGATCTCCAGGGGGCTGACCCCGGCGGGGGTGCCGGTGAGGATGACGTCGCCGGGCAGCAGGGTCATGACCTGGCTGACGTACTCGACCAGCGACGGGATGTCGTGCAGGAGCAGGGACGTGCGGGCGTCCTGGCGGACCTCGCCGTTGACCGCGCAGGTGATCGCCAGGTCGGACGGGTCGGCCTCGGTCTCGATCCAGGGGCCGATGGGGCAGAACGTGTCGAAGCCCTTGGCCCGCGTCCACTGACCGTCCTTCTTCTGGAGGTCGCGGGCGGTGACGTCGTTGGCGCAGGTGTAGCCGAGGATCACCTCGGCGGCGCGGGCGGCGGGCACCTCGCGGCACATGCGGCCGATGACCACGGCCAGCTCGCCCTCGTGGTCGACGCGGTCCGACAGCTTCTGCGGGTAGGCGATCGCCTCGCCGGGACCGATCACGGCGGTGGACGGCTTGGAGAACAGCACCGGTTCGGCGGGCGGCTCGCCGCCCATCTCGCGGGCGTGGTCGGCGTAGTTCTTGCCGATCGCGATGACCTTGCTCGGCAGGATCGGCGCCAGCAGCCGGACGTCGGCGAGCGGGAGGCGCTGCCCGGTGAAGGTCAGTTCTCCGAACGGATGGGCCGCGATGGCGGCGACGGTGTTCTCCTCCACCACGCCGAAGGACATGCCCTCGTCGGTGGAGAACCTGGCGATACGCATGCCCGGAAGCCTAGTACGCCGGTCAGAAGCCGCACGCCTTGCCGTTGAGACGGCACTTCGTCGGGGTCGCCGCCGTCCCGGAGGCGCCGAACTGGATCTCCCAGGTGCCGCCCGGCGGGATCGCCGCGGCGCCCTCCAGGTTCGCGATCTCCACATGGGCGCCGCCGTGGACGAGCCGCGCGCCCCAGATGTTCTTGACGTCGCCCCCTGGCGCGTCGAACGTCAGCCGCCACGCGCCCATGGGCCGGCCGGTGCGGTTGGTCATGACCAGCTTGCCCTCGTAGTACCCCTCGTCCTGCTGGACGAGCTGGTAGGTGATCCCGTTGCCCTCCACCACCGGCCCGGCCGGCGCGGTGGGCGCCGCGGGCGAGGGCTCGCCGGGCTGCTGCGTGATGGGGGGCGGCGAGGCCCCCGGGGTACCGGACGGGGCGGGCGTCGGCGGGCTCGTGGCGCCGCCGGTCGGGGCGTCCGTCGGCTGGGTCGTCGCGGTGCCTGAGGGCGCGGCGGACGGTGTCGCGGACGCCTTGCCCTTCTCCTCCGATCCACCGCTCATGAGCAGGAACACGGCGGCGGCCCCTACGGCGACCAGGACGAGGACGGCAAGGCCGGCGAAGAGGAGGGGGCGCCGCGAGCCGGACGGCACGCCACCGGACGGCGACGCCACGGGCGGCAGGTGAGGCGGTGCGGCTGCTGCCGGAGCGGTCGCCTCCGGCCCGGGCGGAGCCTGCGGCGGAGGCGAAGCTGGAGCTGGCGGCGAAGGCGAAGGCGGAGCCTGCGGCGGGGGCATCGCGGGCGGCGCCTCGGCCTGGTTCGTCGTCGTGGACGGGTCGGGGGACGACTCCTTCGCGCCGAAGTGCGCGGTCCAGAGGGCGTCCTCCGGAGCGGGCATCGGCGACGGGGCCGGGGAGGCCGGTTCCGGGTCCTCGGCGGCGTCCGGCGAGGTCTCCGGCTCGGCGGCGAAGTCGGTGACTGTCGCGGGCGGCTCGGCGGCGACATCGGTGACGGTCGGCGGCGGGTCATCGGTCGCGTAGGGCGCAGGCGCGTCGTCGGCCGGGAAGCTCGCCGGGGTGTCGTCGGTCGGGAGAGGCGCGGGCTCGTCGTCCTGAGCGGTCACGTTCGGGTCGTCGTCCTGGAGGTCCTGGGCTGTCGCGCCCGGATCGTCCACGGGGAGGTCCTGGGACGTCGCGCCCGGGTCGAAGGGCTCGTCGACGGCGGTCGCGCCGGGGTCCGGGG
>NZ_SMKU01000606.1 GCF_004349215.1 Actinomadura rubrisoli
ATGCACTACGCCATCCCGCAAGAACTCAAAGCGATGCCGTGGTCGGCTTTGAGTTCTTGCGGGATGGCGTAGTGCATGACGCGGCCGCGGGTCAGCGACGACAGTTCCAGCGTGGCGACCAGGCGGCCGAGCCGGTCGGACACCTGGGCCGCCCAGGGGCCGCGGTCCTCCAGGCGTTCGATCGCGCCGAGCAGGGCCGGGGCGATCTTGACGGCGGTGTCCCAGCGGGAGCGGGGGACCTCCAGCCAGTCGGCGGAGGTGTCGCCGATCAGGTAGCGGATCAGGGCGGGCACGACCGGGTCCAGCAGGGTGCCGGGGACGACCTGCTCGTACATGTCGATGAGCTGCCGGGTGAGGCGGGCTCCCTCGGGTGAGGGGCCCATGTGGCGCAGCATGTACCGGTCGGAGAACTCCCGGGCGGCGTGCAGGTCGGGCGGGATGGCGGCCGGGTCGCAGCCGAGGACGGCGCCCACGACCGTCCAGGCGTAGTAGTAGGCGTCGGCGCCCTGGGGGGTGATGTGCACGCCCAGGCGGTGCAGGGCGTCCAGGACCTGGATGCTGAACATCATCAGCCCGCCGAGCATGTCCTCCTGGCAGATCGGCACCGGTTCGGGCCAGAGCCCCTCCCGGCTCAGGTGGCGGCGGATGGAGGCGTGCAGCAGCCGGACCTTCTGCGCGGCGGGCAGGAACCTGCCGCCGGCCTCGAACGCCTCGGGCCGCATCAGGTAGATGGTGAACTGCCCGGTCTCGGCCATCCGGCGTGCGGGATAGTCCAGCGAATGCGTGGCGGACAGCAGCCTGGCCACGTGCGGGACCACGTAGCAGGCGGGCATCGCGGCGAACGACAGCGCGGTGGAGATGTGCACGTCGTTGTCGATGAAGAACAGCCGGGCCTGTTCCATGATCCCCCAGTCGACCCAGTCCGGCGGCGTGGAGGTCGCCCGCAGGTACTCGCGCGCGGCGTCGGGCAGCCCCTCGGGCAGCGCCTGGCCGGACGTGGTGAACCAGCGCATCAGCGTGTTGAACCGCGCCACCTCGTCCCTGGCGAACAGGGCCTCGACGGTGGCGTCGGCCAGTTCGTCGCCCTTGAGCCGCAGGGCGTCCATTGAGGCGTCGCTGTAGAGCCCGGCGGGGCTGGGGGTGGTGTCAGACATCGGCGGTCACCTCATGGATCAGTCGGGACAAGGCGGGGACGGCCTCGGGGGCCAGGCGCGCGCCGCGCAGGGCGTCCCGCGCGGCCTCGGTGCGCTCGCCGATCATCTGCCGGACCCGGTCGGGCGCTCCGGTCCGGTGCATGATCCGCTGGATCTGTGCCGCCGCGGCCGCGTCGACGGGCCCGCCCAGCAGCTCCCGGAGCCGGGTGCGGTCGCCCTCGTCCGCGCCGGTGAGGGACAGGGCCAGAAGGGCGGTCGGTCTGCGGCCGGCCAGATCGTCCAGCGGGGACTTGCCGGTGGTGCCGGTGTCGCCGAACACGCCCCGCAAGTCATCGCGCAGTTGGAACGCCTCGCCCAAGGGACGTGCGTAGGCGGCCAGGGTGCGCAGCGTCCGCGGATCGGCGCCGCCCAGCACCGCGCCGATCCGCAGCGGCCACTCCACGGTGTAGGAGCCGGTCTTGAGCCGCAGGATCTGCAGGGAATCGTCCAGATCCGCGGGGCGGCCGGTGCGCAGGATCTCCAGGCACTCGCCCGCGATCAGCTCTCGGCCCATCTCGGCCCACAGCGAGAGCGCCCGGGCCAGGAACGCGCGCGGCAGGCCCGAGGCGTGGAACATCTGTCCCGCCCACGCCAGCAGCAGGTCACCGATCATGATGGCCAGACCGTCGCCGAGCCGCTCGTGGGCGGTGGGACGGCCGCGCCGCAGCGGGCTGCGGTCGATGATGTCGTCGTGCACCAGCGCCGCCGCGTGCACCAGTTCCAGCGCCGCCGCCGCGCGGATCGCCGACTCGGTGTCGGGCTGCCCCGCCGCCCGCCACCCCCAGTAGCAGAACGCCGGACGGATCCGCTTGCCGCCCGCCACCGACAGGCGCGCCTGCTCGACGACGGGCTTCAGGTCAGGATCGAGGTCCAGCAGGGCGGCGGTCTCGGTCCCGACGAACTCCTCCAGCGCCTGATCGACCCGTTCGCGCAGGTCAGCCACCGGCGGGCCGCGCGTCCCGCGCGGCGCGCCGCTCCACCTGCCGCGCCAGCAGTTCCAGATGCGCCTCGGTCGCCGGGATGTTCCTGGCCCACGCCAGCTCACCCCGCGCCCGCAGCTCCCGGCGGGCCTCACCGACCAACGGCAGCCGCCGCAGCACGCCGCGCACGCCGTCCAGCGCGACGTCGACGACCCCGGCCGCCAGATACAGCACCTCATCACGCGGTTCGGACTTCTCGTCCCGACTCATGCGCACACACCGTTCGATTGACGACACCGTTAGTGATAACACGCGGAGGCGTACCGAATCCATCACTCCACCGAAACGGGCGACCGGCACTGCTGTTAGATTCCGAATCTGGTTCTAATGTTGAGGAGGCGCGATGAGTCCCTGGAACACCCCCGAGCGCGCGGCGCTGCGGCGGCTGGTCCGCGAGTTCACCGTCCGGGAGATCGTCCCGTTCCTGCCGGAGTGGGAGGACGCGGGCGAGCTGCCCCGGGAGCTGCATCGCCGGGCCGCGGCGGCCGGGCTGCTCGGGGCCGGGTTCCCGGAG
>NZ_SMKU01000607.1 GCF_004349215.1 Actinomadura rubrisoli
CACGCGATCGTGGCGGGCGCCGCCCCCGAGAGGGTCGTCCGGTGCTCTACCGGTCAGCCGACCTGGAGGTCCACGCAGGCGTAGAAGGCGTTGGACGTGTCGGCGATGTTCCAGATCGCCAGCAGCTTCTGACGGCCGGTGAAGCCGCCCAGGTTGATGTTGTGCGTGACGTTGCGCGGGGGCTGGGCGTTGTTGCCGCTGACCACGCCGACGCGCGTGCCGCCGATGTAGTACTCCCAGTTGCTGGTGCGGTGGGCGGCGGTGAACGTCCAGGTGAAGGACGCCGACGTGCCGACCGACGTGGCGCGCCAGCCCTTGCTGTCGTCGCTGAGCTCGGCGAACGCGGAGTTGCCGCCGTGGCAGCTGCGCAGGCCCTTGGGGCCCTCGACGCTCTGGGGCTCGTACTTGATCGAGCCGCACTGGACGGTGCCCTGGGCGCACTGGGCCTGGCGGCTGGGCGGGGAGTTGATGTAGCCGTGGGCGCTCGCCGTACCGGCGAGCACCACGACGAAGGCGGGGGCGAGCGCCGCGCCCGAGGCAGCGGCGATGATCTTCTTCTTCATGGGAGCTCCGAATCTCGTGGTGATGGCCGCGCTGGGGCGGCCACTGCGGGGACGTTCGTGGCTCGGAGCGGACGGGGCGGGGCGCGAGCCGCCATGACGGCCTCCCGTGCGTGACCAGGGAAAATCTAATAGGAAAGTTTCCTATTAGACTGATTTTCTCCCCGCGGCGAATTGATGTCAACAACGCCCGTCCGCCGGGAATCGGTGCGCGGGCCGCGCTCCACGGCCCCTATTCGGGCGCTATGCCCTGGTCGGACGCACATGGGGGCAGGCCGTGGTGGCGCGGCGGCTCGGCCCCTGGACGGGGGCGTTGGCCTTGATCGCCAGGCTGACCAGCGACTGGAGCAGGAACAGGTCGCTCTCGGTGTCGAGATGGACCTGGACCCAGCCGGTGTCCGGAGGGATCGCGACGCGTCCGGACGCGGTGAGGGCCTCGGTGAGGCGGCGGGCGACCTGCTCGGTGAGCAGCACTTCGGCCAGATTCCCCTGGTGCAGATGGACGATCTGCCTGCCGTCCAGGGACAGGGCGCGGCCGGGCGGGCAGTCGGCGCGGCATGCCGTCAGCGGCCAGTCCCGGAAGCGGCCGAGCGCCAGTTCGGCGTAAGAAACGGAGCGTGGGCGGCGTCCTCGTCTCATGGCCGCCAGCGTGGCCGACTACCCGCGCGTAGAGGCGGTCCGCGGGTGTCCTGGTGGGATTCCCAGGTTCCTGGTTCCTTCCAGGAAGCCCCGGCGGCCTCTGGAAGCGTCCTGGACGGGGCTATGGATCATACGGATGGGCACCAGGACGCGAACTTCCGGATAACTCGCCCATTCCGCAATCGCCCGAACCGCATCATAGGTGATCGTCCCGAGGCGGGCGCGGGGCAGGGACGCGGGGAACGGACGGAGCTGGCGTTGGACTCCTATCTCGACCGGAAGGCGGACTTCACCCGTTATCTGGTCGACCGGCTGGGAGGGGTCGAGCCGGGCGCGCTGGCGCGGCGCACCGGCCTGCTGGAGACGACGGTCCGGGCCTTGCTCGCGGGCGACGGCGAGCTGGCGTCGTGGGAGATCGCCAGCGCGTGCCTGGTCGCGGCGGGCGTCGACGCCGGCGCGGTGGCGGAGGCGCGCCGCCGGTGGAGCGCGGCGGAGCAGGCGCTGTGGGACGAGCGGGGGGACGCCCTGCGCGCGGCCTTCGAGCAGAACGCGCACGGCAAGCCCGCGAAGATCGTCGACGCCCACCAGGCGAAGGTCCCGTGGCGGCGGCTCACCGCGCGGCACCCGGTGACGTTCCTGCCCTGGGTCGCGCCGGTGTTCACCGGTGACCGCACGCTGCCCGACCCCGCCGCGGCCCGGGACATCCGGGAGCTCTACGCCCTGCTGAGGGAGCTGCGGGTCTGGGCGGGCTCGCCCCGGCAGTCGGAGATCGAGAAGCGCACGTGGGGCGCGCTGCCCGACGCCACGATCAGCGCGATGCTCCAGAAGGACCGCTGGCGCGCGGCCAGCGACCGCGAACTGGCCAGGGTCGGGTACTTCGCGGCGGCCTGCGGCCTGCCCGGGACGGAGGTCGCGCGCTGGGTCGACGCCTACGAGCGCCTCCGGCACGTGCCCCCGCCGGACGACCTGGCCTCGGCCCGCGCCGAGGCGGCCGAGCTGCGCCGCCGGCTCGCCGCCGTCCAATCCGAGGCGGACGGCCTGCGAGAACGGCTAAGGGCAGCCGAGGCGACCGCCCCCGCGCAGGCACCGGACGGACGCGCACCGGACGGCCCCGTCCCGGACGGAGCCGCACCCGGCCGCCCCGCACCAGGCGGAACCGCACCCGGCGGAACCGCATCGGGCGGCCCCCTCCCGGGCGGCCCCGTCCCGGGCGGAGCCACACCGAGCGGAGCCGTCCCGGACGGCCCCGCACCAGACGGCCCCGCACCGGGCGGAGCCGTCCCGGGCGGGCGCGCATCGGGCGGGAGCGCATCGGGCGGAACCGCGTCGGGCGGGAGCGCACCGGTGCGGGGCGTACGCGCGCGATGGAGCCCGCGCCAACGGCGCTCTATGGCGGCCGCCGTCGCCGTGCTGGTGTTCGCCGCCGGTGCCGGGGCGGGC
>NZ_SMKU01000608.1 GCF_004349215.1 Actinomadura rubrisoli
GGGCGCCGCCACCCTCAAGAGCTGGTGCATCCTGCGGAAGGCTCGCTGCTCACCAAGCCGCCTGACCGCGATCGTCCAGGCGATCCTCGCCCTGCACCATCACGCCAACTGAGGTTGGAAAGACCTCAAGGTCAGCCGCATCGAGAACGCCAGGATCGGCGCCCGCGTCTCGGATGTCCGGCTCCTTCTGGAACTGTACGGCGTCGAGGAGTCCCATATGGGGGAGATCCTCGCACTGGCCCATGCGGCCACCCAGCCCGGCTGGTGGCTCGACTTCCGCCACGACATCGTCCAGGGGTTGGGCGACTACATCGCCTACGAGGACGGGGCCCAGCACATCCGGATCTACCAGAACTTCGTCCTACCCGGACTGCTCCAAACCCGCGCCTACGCCCATCATGTCATCCACAGCATCAGCGCGATCTCTCCCGACTCGCCCCGGGTGACGGAGCGTCGCGTGGAAGCACGGATGCGACGCCAGGATGTGCTGAGCAGACGCCCACCGCTCGAACTGTCGGCCATGATCGATGAGTCGGCGCTGATGCGCGGTATCGGCGGCGCGGACGTCATGAAGGAGCAATTGGAGCGACTCGTGGAGCTCATGCGATTGCCCAATGTGACCATCGGGCTGATCCCTCTGGAAACGGCGGGCGAACCGATCATGGTCGAGTCCTTCACGCTGATGAGCTTCTCCGCCGCATACGATGCCGAACTTCCGGACGTCCTTTTCCTGGAAAGCATCTCCGCGACGGAATTCCGTGATGACTCCACCACCCATCTCTACCGGCTGGCCTGGGAGAGCCTGGCCACGGCGGCCCTGACGCCGGACGAGTCCCTCGACCGCGTCCTCCGGATCGCCCGTGACCGCTGGGGCCGGTGAACGAGCCCCCAACCGGCTGACATCTCAAGGAATCCGACAAGGCACAGCAAAGGGGACTTCGCGCCAATCCCAGAAAGCATCCAGGGGGAATTGCGACATAATTGCGACCTGGCTATCCTCGTCTCCAACCGAGATGATCTTTACTTGGGCGGGTCCGGGACGGTGGATCGGACCCACCAAAACGGACAAGAATCATCTTGTTGTACTCAACAACTCAGAGAGGGCGTTCATGCGGTCCGCATCCTCATCGACCACCACGTCGCCGGCCTGGCGCAACGCATGCGGCAGTTCCGACGGCTGCGTCGAAATCGCGCGTTTCACCCCGGAAGTGGTGGGCGCCCGCGATGGCAGAGGGGACGAAAGTCCTATTCTGCTGTTCTCCACCGACACCTGGCAGTCGATCCTGCGGCAGATCAAGTCGGAAGCACTCGATCTCCCGTAGCCGACCACGGTGGACAAGCGCCGGCCCTTGACTGCTAGGGCCGGCGCTTTACCGTGGCCCAGCGCGAGGCGGGGCGCTCACGATCTTCCGTAGCCGGTCCGGGTGCAGCGGTTCTCCTGTCAGCGGTGTTGTAGCGGGGAGACGACGCGCTACGGAGGGGGCAGGCATGGGGATCTACGCGGATCGGGTCGCGGAGGCCGGTTGGGAGAGGCTGGCCGGGGAGGTCGACGCCTACGGGTGCGCGCTCACCCCGCCGCTGCTGACGGCGGACGAGTGCGCCGCGGTGGCCGCGCTGTACGAGCAGGCCGGGCGGTTCCGGTCGACGATCGACATGGAGCGGTACCGGTTCGGGGCCGGGCAGTACCGGTACTTCGCCGAGCCGTTCCCGGAGATCGTCTCGGAGCTGAGGACGGCGCTCTACCCCCGCCTGCTGCCGATCGCGCGTGAGTGGGCGGCCAGGCTCGGACGGCCCGCGCCGTGGCCGGACACGCTGGAGGAGTGGCTGGGGATGTGCCACGCGGCCGGGCAGACGAAGCCGACGCCGATCCTGCTGCGGTACGGGCGGGACGACTGGAACGCGCTGCACCGCGACCTGTACGGGGACCTGGTGTTCCCGCTGCAGGTCGTGATCGGGCTGGAGGAGCCCGGTGCCGACTACACCGGCGGGGAGTTCCTGATGGTGGAGCAGCGCGCGCGGGCCCAGTCGCGAGGGACGGCGACGCTGCTCCCCCGCGGGTGCGGGCTGGTCTTCACCACGCGGGACCGGCCCGTCCGGACGAAGCGGGGCTGGTCGGCCTCGCCGGTCCGGCACGGCGTCAGCGTCGTGCGGTCGGGCCACCGGCACACGCTCGGCCTGGTCTTCCACGACGCCGCGTGATGCCGGACGCGGCGGAGCTGCGCGTCCTTCTGGGGATGGTGTCCGGGGAGGTGGTCACGATCGGGCATGGGCGGGACGACGCGTCCCGGGCGGCCGCCGGGATGTTCGCCGAGGCGTGGGAGCGGCGGGGCGGAGTGGTGCTGGACGTGGTCGGCTGGCCCGAGGAGGCCGCGTCCTGGCTGCGGTTCGCGCGGCGGTTCGCGGCGGGGCCGCCGGACGCGTGGATCGTGGCGGCGCGTCCGGCCGGCTGGGCGCGGATGGCCCGGCGGCTGCGGCAGAGCACGGACTGGGCGCCGGAGCGCACGTACGGGTTCGCGTCCGCGGGCAGCGCGGAGGCGGTGGCGCTGGCGGGACGCGGGACCCTGGAGGGCATGCGGGGCGCCACCGCCGACGGCGGGACGTGGGTGGCCGGGGACGGGTGGGTTCGCAGCTGGGA
>NZ_SMKU01000609.1 GCF_004349215.1 Actinomadura rubrisoli
CCTGACCCACATAAGCCCCACCCCCACCGGCCTCCGCATCGTCTAGGCGGCCAGGCGGGTGCCGTGGCGCCAGACCGCTTGGGTGTTGAGGGTGTCGGAGATGGTGGTGGTCGGGTCGCCGTCGACCAGGAGCAGGTCGGCGCGCAGGCCCTCGGCGATGCGGCCCCGGTCGTCGAGGCCGAAGCGGCGGGCCGGGACGGCGGTGGCGGCGGTCAGCGCTTCGGCGGGGGTGAGCCCGGCCTGGACGAGGTATTGCAGCTCGTGGTGGACGCTCGCGCCATGGGCGACGCCGCCCAGGAACGGCAGCGGCCACGACGCGTCGGTGCCGACGAGGATGTCGACGCCCGCGTCGTGCAGGGCCTTGAGCGAGCCGAGCACGTCCTCCAGCCTGCCCTGCGGGTAGTGGCCGAAGCTGCTGCGCAGGGCCTTGTCCCACGCCGGGTCCAGGCGGGACGCCACGCGCGGGTCGTCGGCCAGGGCGCCGCCGGTGATGCCCATCATCGAGGCGTTGAGGACCACGCACGGCACGACGAACGCACCGGAGCGGGCGATGAGATCCACGATCTCCCCAGTGTGCGGCTGGTCCATGAACAGGTGCGCCAGCCCGCCGATGCCCGCCTCGACCGCCATCCGGGTCGCGTCCACGGTGAGCGTGTGGGCGACGGTGAGCATGTCGTGCCGGTGGGCTTCGGCGACCCCCGCGTTCACGGTCGCCTGGTCGAGCATCGGCAGCCCGGGGTGGCCTTCGACGGTGCCGTCGTCGATCATGAACTTGATGTAGTCCGACCCGGCCGCGACCAGCCGGGGGACGAAGGCGGCCGCCTCCTCGGGCGTGGTGGAGAACGGCTGCACGATCTCGCCCGCGGGACGCCGCCCGCCTCCGCCGGGGCGGAACCCCTCGGGGAACAGCTCGCTCGGGTGGCCGCCGGGCGGAGTGATTCCGAGACCGGCCGACCGGACGTCCGCGACCGCGTCGTTCCCGGTGATGCTCGCCCGGTTGGGCTTGGTGTTCATGCCCTGCATCTCCAGCTCGGTCGTCACGCCGAAGCGCAGTGCCAGCGCCAGCGACTCCTCGCTGGTGTGGACGTGCGCGTCGATCAGTCCCGGGAGCAGGGTCCCGCCGCGCGCGTCGACGACCTGGCTCCCGGCCGGGACCCCGCCGCCGACGGCGCTGATGACGCCTTCCCCGATCACCACGGTGTCGGCGTCCAGGAGCCGCTCCCCGTCGAAGACCCGCGCATTGATGATCGCTGTGTTCATGGGCTCGCTCCAGTCTGAGTCGGGGATGCCGCGACGACCTCCCAACTAGAACGCTATCAAAATTATAAGCATTCTATGATTGGAGTCGTTTCAGTCTTGGGTAGGATGGCGGCGTGGAGACGACCGGACGCCGCGAACGCAAGAAGGCCCAGACGCGCCGGCGGCTGTCGGAGGCCGCGCTGGAGCTGTTTCTGACGCGCGGCTACGACCAGGTGACGGTGGCGGAGATCGCGGCGGCCGCCGACATGGCGCTGGGCACGGTCTTCAAGCACTTCCCCGACGGGAAGGAGTCCCTGATCTTCGATGACGGCAGCAGGCGCGTCGCCGCCCTCGTCGGCGCCGTGCGCGACCGTCCCGCCGGGCAGCCGATCCTGCGGGCGCTGCGCGACTTCCTGGCCGGCCGCGGCCCGTTCCTCCTCGACCCGCCGGCCGAGCACCGGCGCAGGACCGAGCTGATCGTCGGCACCCCCGCGCTGCGGGAGTACCAGGTCAAGCTGTGGACGCGCGGCCAGGCGGCGCTCGCCGAGGTGATCGCCGCCGAGTGCGGCCGGTCCGCCGGCGACGTGACCGTCCGCGCGCTGGCCCGCTATGTCCTGGAGATCCCGGACCTGGCCGGTCTCGACCCCGACCCCCGCGCCTCCCTCGACGCGATCATCGCGCTGCTGGAGCGGGGCTGGCCCGAAGGCGCCTGATCCGCCGTGCAACGGTGGTGCTAACCGAGCGAGCGCTTGTTTGGCCACCTGTGGCCGTGGGCATCCTCACATGGGAGGGGGAATGCAATGCATGGCACACTGGTTGGCAAGCATTGAACGCGTGCTCCGGGGTCGGTGCAATTCCGAACCGGCGGTGACAGTCCGCGACCCGGCCGAAGCCATCGGCCGGTTGACCCGGTGGAACTCCGGGACCGACGGTGAAAGTCCGGATGGGAGGCAGCGCGCAATACGCCCCTGCGCGGGGCGCTGTCGGCACAAGTACGTCCCCGGAGCCTTTCGACTAGGGAGGCCCGGGAGATGTTCACCGGCATCGTCGAGGAGCTCGGCGAGATCGTGGCGGTCGAGCCCGACGGCGACTCGGCCACGCTGTCCATTCGCGGCCCGCTCGTCACCGAGGACGCCGTCCACGGCGCGTCGATCGCCGTCAACGGAGTCTGTCTCACCGTCGTGGACGTCAAGGACGGCGTCTTCACGGCCGACGTCATCAAGGAGACCCTCGACAAGTCCAGCCTCGGCGCGCTGAGGGCGGGCTCCAAGGTCAACCTGGAACGGCCCGTTCGGCTCTCCGACCGGCTCGGCGGCCACCTCGTCCAGGGCCACGTCGACGGGGTGGGGGAGCTCGTCTCCAGGGCAACCCCTTTGAGGGATCCCTGGAGACG
>NZ_SMKU01000060.1 GCF_004349215.1 Actinomadura rubrisoli
GGGCCGGTGGCGGCGGCCCCGTTCTTGCGCCTGCGCGTCTGGTCCTTCATCTCCCTGATCGCGTTCTGCAGGGTGCCAAGCGTGACCGTGCCCAGGTAGACGCCGCGCGGGCCGACGACGGGCACCCATTCGTGCTCGATCTGGATCAGCCGTTCGAGGGCCTGCTGGAGCGTGTAGCGGGCGCGGAGGGGCGGGGCGGTCCCGACGCCGGTCGTCCCGATGGGGCCGGTGCGGCCGTCGAGGTCGTCCAGGTGGACCCAGCGCAGCGGACGGCGGTCCGCGTCCAGGACGATCGCGAACTTCGTCTCGCCGGACCCGATCCGCTCCCGGACGGCCGCGGTGTCGTCCTCGGGCGCGGCCTCGGGGACGCGCTGCAGCGGCACGTCCGCGACCCGGCTGAACTTCAGCAGCCGCATCGCCTGGTGGCCGCCGATGAACTGCTCCACGTAGGCGTCGGCGGGGTTCAGCAGGATCTCCTGCGGGGTCGCGTACTGGGCGATGCGCGAGCCCTTGTCGAGGATGGCGATCCGGTCGCCGAGCTTGAGCGCCTCGTCGATGTCGTGGGTGACGAAGACGATCGTCTTGCCGAGTTCCTCCTGGAGCTGGAGCAGCGAGTCCTGGAGGTGCTCGCGGGTGATGGGGTCGACGGCGCCGAACGGCTCGTCCATCAGCATCGCGGGCGGGTCGGCGGCGAGGGCGCGCGCGACGCCGACGCGCTGCTGCTGGCCGCCCGACAACTCGCGCGGGTAGCGGTCGCGGAACGTGGCGGGGTCCAGGTCGACCAGTTCGAGTAACGCGTCGACGCGGGCGGTGATGCGCTCCTTGTCCCATTTCAGCATCTGCGGGACGAGGCCGACGTTGGTGGCGACCGTCATGTGCGGGAACAGCCCGGCGTTCTGGATGACGTAGCCGAGCCGGCGGCGCAGCTCGGTCGGGTTCAGGCTCAGCGCGTCCCGCCCCGCCACGATGATCTTGCCGGAGGTCGGCTCGATCAGCCGGTTGATCAGCCGCATCGTGGTGGTCTTGCCGCTGCCGGACGGGCCGAGCAGCACCACGATCTCGCCGCTCGGGATCGTCATCGTCACATCGTCCACGGCGGGCGTCCGCTGGCCGGGGTAGCGCTTGGTGACGTTGATCAGCTCGATGCCGGAGGACCCGGAGGTACCGGACGAGCCGGAGGAGCCCGAGGGCTCTGCGGGCGTGGGGGGCGCGGCGGACGCGCCGCCGGGCGGTGTGTCGGGCACGGCGTCAGACACGGATCCCTCTCGGTGTGGTCAGGCGGCCGATGAGCACGAAGCAGCCGTCGAAGAGCAGGGCCAGCAGGACGATGCCGAGCGTTCCGGCGAGCGTCATGTTGATCGCGTTGGCGCCGCCGAGCCGGGCCAGCCCGGAGAAGATCTGCTCGCCGAGGCCGGGTCCGGACACGTAGGCGGCGATGGCGCCGATGCCCATGGCGAGCTGCGTGCTGACCCGCGCCCCGGTGAGGATCACGGGCCAGGCGAGCGGCAGTTCCACGCGCAGCAGGACGGCGGTCCTGGTCATGCCGATGCCGCGCGCCGCGTCCACGAGCGTGCGGTCGACCCCGGCCAGCCCGACGATCGTGTTGCGGACGATCGGCAGAAGCGAGTACAGCGTCAGCGCCACGACGCTGGGCGCGACGCCCAGGCCGAGCGGTGTGATGAGCAGGCCGAGCAGCGCCAGCGACGGAATGGTGAAGACGACCCCAGCGGTGCTCGTCGCGAGCGTGGACAGCCGCTCGCTGCGGTAGACCGCGAGGCCGATGAGGACGCCGATGACCAGCGCGGCCAGCACGGTCTGGAAGACCATGCTGGCGTGCTGCCAGGTCTCGAACCACAGCAGCTCGCGGCGGCTGCCCAGATACTCCCAGAAGCTCACGGTTTCCCTCCAGGGAGATCATTACCCCGAGTACACCATGGATCACACATGCACAGGTCAGGGTTTCCGCGGTCGGCCCCGCGTCGGCGGTAGGGTGATCCACTCGTCAGTCAGTCCGCGGGGCGCCGTCCGCGGAAGGCATGCGGAAGGCATCAGGAGGAACGTCCCGTGACCGAGCCGCGGTCCAGTCTCATCGTCCCGCTGATGAAGGCCCGGGTGCCGGCCGAGGTTCAGCTGGAGTTCCCGCTGCCGCCCGGCGAGGAGCCGGTCCGCGAGCCGTTCGCCGGCGACCTGTACGTCACCTACGCGCTGGAGCTCGCCGACGAGGCGGCGGCGCTCGGCCGCCGCTACGAGCACGTGGCGCGGCGGCACTGCGCGGAGCTGGGCGTGGCGCCGGAGGCCCTGCGCCGGCTGGCGACGATCAACCTGCGCAACCGGCGTCCCGACCTGAGCCTCAGCTGGTATCCGGACGTGCGCGCCGTCACGGTCGCCCTCGGCGACGGCGGCTCCGGGCCCGCCTCCGGTTCCGGCGGCGGCGCGGGCGCGGCGCGCCGGGGCGGGCTGGAGGCGGGCCTGCTGCTGGACGAGGGGTTCCTGGAGAAGCTGGCGCAGGACGTGGAAGGCGACCTGGTGGTGGCGGCGCCCGCGCGGGACGTGTTCGTCGCGTCCGGGACCGGCCATCCGGACGGCGTCGACAAGCTGCGCTGGGCCGTCGCGCAGGTGTGGGCCGAGGATCGCGGCGACGGCGCCGACCCGGCATGGGACGTGCCCGCGGGAAGTTTGCTCACCCATCAGCTGATGGTACGCCGCGGCGGCGGCTGGGAGATTCTGACCGGCTGAGTCAGCGCCGGTGCCCCGATCACCGTCCTCGTCAGACCGAAATTACCTAAACGCTAGGTATTGAGATGCCTACCCGGCGTAGCCTCCGCATGTTGCCCCCCGGCATGAGGAGCTCCCATGAAAGGCAATCTCGCGGCCGTCCTAGCCGCCCGCGCACACGAACGTCAATGGTGTGACCAGCCGCTGTACTACGTGGGCGATGCCGTCATCAGCCACGGCGAGGTGCACGACGCCGGCGCGCGCGCGGCGGGTGTCCTGCACGAGTCCGGGGTGCGGCCCGGCGACCGGGTCCTCGTCGCGCTCCCTGACTCGATCGGATTCGTGTCCGCCTTCCTCGGCATTTTGCGGCTCGGCGCCGTGGCCGTCCTGGCCGGGCCCGAGCAGACGCGGTCCGAGCACGCCTACATCGCGGCGGACGTCCGGCCCACGGCGGTCGTGTGCGCCGCCGATCTCGCGTGGCGATTCCCGTCCCTGCGCGTGCTCACCGATGAGCACCTGGCGGCCGGGTCGGGGACGGCTCCGGAGCCGGTGCGCGTGCCGTCCGACGCGTCCGCCTACGTCCAGTACACGTCGGGGACGACCGGGAAGCCGAAAGGGGCCGTTCACCGGCACGGCGACGCGCACGCCTACTTCCGTGCGATGGCACTGGGCGCGCTCGGTCTGACGGCCGGGGACGTGACGTTCTCGCTGTCCAAGTCCTGCTACCCCTTCGGGCTCGGCGCCACGGTGCTCTTCCCGATGCTCAGCGGTGGCGCGGCCGTCCTGTGGCCGGACCAGCCGAGCGTGCTCGGCGCGGTCGAGCAGGCGCGCAGGCACCGGCCGTCCGTGCTGTTCACCGTGCCGACCTGGTACGCGCGGCTGGTCAGCGCGCCGGACCGGGCGGCGGTACGGACGGCGTTCGCGTCGCTGCGGGTCGCCGCGTCGGCGGGCGAGCCGCTGCTGCCGGCGCTCGCCGACCGGATCGAGGACATCCTCGGCTGTCCGGTGCTGGACGGCCTCGGCAGCACCGAGGTCGGGCACACGTTCGTCTCCAACACGGTCGGCCGGCGCCGGCGGGGCGCGCTGGGCGTCGTCCTGCCGCCGTACGAGATCGAGATCCGCGGCGAGGCGGGCCCGGCGCGGCCCGGCGAACCGGGCGCGCTGCACGTGCGCGGCCCGTCGCTGATGACCGGCTACCTCGGCAGGCCCGACAAGACGGCCGAGGTCCTCGGCGCGGACGGCTGGCTGCGCACGGGCGATCTGGCGCACGTGGACGCCGACGGGTTCGTCCACCACCACGGCCGGATCCTCGACCGGATCACGGTGTCGGGGGAGCAGGTCCTCCCGCTGGAGGTGGAGCGCGTCCTCGCCCTGCACCCCGGCGTCGTCGAGGTGGCCGTGGTCGCCGTCGACGACGGGCCGGCCCGGGACCGCGCGCTCAGCGCGTTCGTCGTCATCGAGGAGGCGGTCCCCCCGACGGCCGCGCTGGAGCGCGAGCTGCTCGACCTCGCGGGCGCGCGGCTGCCCATGCACAAGGTGCCGCGCACCGTGACGTTCATGAACGAGCTGCCCCGGACGTCGACGGGGAAGATCCGCCGGAACGCCCTCGGCCGCGCCTGACCCGCCCGCCCGCGCGAGCGGATATTCACTGTGCTGTCCGGCGACGGCTGCGTAGGGTGCGGGGCATGGTGTCGACGCAGCAGATGCTGGCCTTCTCGGCGATGGCGGTCGCCATCATCCTGATCCCCGGGCCCACGGTCCTCTTCGTGGTCGGACGGGCCCTGGCCCACGGCCGCCGCACGGCGCTGACGAGCGTCCTCGGGAACGAGTTCGGCGTGCTGGCGCTGACCGCCGCGGTCGCGTTCGGCGTCGGGTCGATCGTGGAACGGTCCGTGGTCGTGTTCACGACGTTGAAGCTGGTGGGCGCGGCCTACATCGTCTACCTCGGGGTGCAGGCGTTCCGGCGCCGCCACTCCCTGCGGGAGGCGATCGGAGGGCCCGGCGAGGAGAGCCGGGGCCGGGCCCGCGAGCTGTGGCAGGGCTTCGTCGTGGGCGTGACGAACCCCAAGACCACCGTGTTCTTCGCGGCCGTCCTCCCGCAGTTCGTCGACCGCGAGCGCGGCCACGTCCCGCTGCAGATGATGCTGTTCGGGCTGATCTTCGCCGTCATCGCCCTGCTGTGCGACAGCGTGTGGGGCCTCGCGGCGGGCTCCGCGCGCGAATGGTTCGCCCGCTCGCCCCGCCGCCTGGCCGCCGTCGGCGGTACCGGCGGCCTCATGATGATCGGTCTCGGCGTCACCGTCGCCGCCACCGGCCGCAAGGACTGACGCTCGCAGGCTGGTCAGATGGAGGAGAGCGAGAAGTCGTCGAAGACGGCCTTCGGCCATCCGGCGTCGTCCTCCGGACGCATGACGAGAAGCCCGCTGGTGGTGGTGTCGTCGTAGGCGTCGGAGGCCGCGGCCTTCGCGACGGGGTCCCCGTTCACCCACATGCCGAGCCGCACGGTGTCGCCATCGGCCGCGCACGCCGCCTGGACGCGGTTGAGGCGGCCTGGGCGGACGCCGGTGGCCGTGCGCGTCGCCATGTCCTTCACCTCGCCGGACTCCATCTTGACGATGCGGGCCCGCCCGTCCGACCGGAGCAGGAAGGCGTAGCCGAGGTCGCCATGGCGGTGGCAGAACAGCCCGGCCTCGCCCGTGCCGCCGTCGGGCTTGACCTCGGCCTCGACGAGCTGGGCGTCGGGCACGTCGTCCACCGGGGCGTCCGCGGTGGTCCGGTTCGTCGTGGGAAGGACCTGGACCTCGTACTTGCCGCCGCGGTACGCCATGTCCCAGGCCGCGTAAGTGGAGTTGTTCCATCCCGACTTCTCGTCGTCGAAGCGGTCGCTGAAGAGCTTGTCGCGGGTCTTCGGCGGGCGGTCGCCGAAGTCGTCGCGGAAGGGCGCCGTGGATTCGGATTTCTTGCCACCGGAGCCGCGGGAGGACGCGGCGGATGGTGGTTTCGTTCCGCCCGAGTCCTCCCCGTCCGCGTTGAGCAGGCCGATCGCGGCGCCGCCGGCCACGACGGCGGCCACGGCGACGATGATCACGCCGACGCGGCGGCGGCTGATGCCCGGGCCGCCGCCGGCGGGGCGCCCCCCGGCAGGGCGCCCACCGGCCGGACGCGGCGGCGCGGGTGCCGTCGCCACCGGCCGCGTCCCGGAGACGGGATCGGCCCTGGTGGGGTGCGTCTCGGGTGCGGGCCGCGCCTCCTCGCCCGTCAGCGCCTGGACGAGCTGCTTCACCGTGGGACGCTCGGCCGGGTCCTTCGCGAGCGTCCGCCGGACGAGGTCGCGCACGGCCGGGTCCAGACCGTCCAGGACGGGCGGCGCGGACATCACCCTCCGCATCGTCTCCGGGACCGTCGCCCCGCCGAACGGCGCGCGCCCGGTGCCCGCGTACGCGACGACGCAGCCCCAGGAGAAGACGTCGGCGGCCGGGGTGATCTCCTCACCGTGCATGAGCTCGGGCGCGACATAGGCGGGGGTGCCGATGAACTGGCCGGTGCGGGTCGGGCCGTCGGTCGCGTCCAGCGCGCGGGCGATGCCGAAGTCGATGACGCGCGGCCCGGTCGGGGACAGCAGGACGTTGGACGGCTTGAGGTCGCGGTGCACGATCCCCGCGCCGTGGATCGCGCCGAGCGCCGTCGCGATGTTGACCGCGAGACCTTCGAGGTCGCCGCCCGCGAGCGGCCCGCCGTCCCGCACGGCACGGTCCAGGGGCGGCCCGTTCACGTACTCGGTCACCACGTACAGCGGCTCGCCGTCCAGCCGCGCGTCCAGGACGGCGGCCGTGCAGAACCGGCGGACCTGCCGCGCGGCCGTCACCTCGCGGCGGAACCGCTCGTGGAACGCCTCGTCGTCGGCCAGTTCCGGGTTGATGACCTTGACCGCGACCTGCCGGCCCGACGCGTCCTCGCCGAGGAAGACCGTGCCCATGCCGCCGCGGCCGAGCCTTCCGGTGAGGCGGTACCCGCCGAGCCGTCGCGGATCCTGCTCGCGCAGCGGCGCCTGCATGCTCGACTCCCGGGGGCAGAGACGAAAGATCTGTAAACGGTCAGAGTCCCAGGTTCCGGCCCGTTCGATCAAGGACGACCCGCGCCGCCCGCGCCGTACGCTAAGAGACTGCGGACCGCGTGACGGAGAGGCGATGGACGTGACAGAGGACGTGCTCGGGCCCGGCTACGAGGCGATGGAGCTGCCGATGGGCCGGGACGCCGAGGGGGAGGTCGTGGCGACGCTCGTGCGGCGGCGCGGCACCGAGCGGTCCCGCCGGGCGGTGCTCTACCTGCACGGGTTCGTCGACTACTTCTTCCAGCGGCACCTGGCCGACTTCTACGCGGGCCTCGGCTTCGACTTCTACGCGCTCGACCTGCGCAAGTACGGGCGGTCGCTGCGCCCGCACCAGACCCCGAACCACATCGACAGCCTGTCGGACTACTTCCCGGAGATCGACGAGGCGGTGCGCATCGTCCGGGACGTGGACGGGCACGGGACGCTGGTGCTCAACGGCCACTCGACCGGCGGGCTCACCGCCGCGCTGTGGGCCGACCGGGTGAGCGGGCGGGGCCTGGTCGACGGGGTCGTCCTCAACAGCCCGTTCCTGGACATCGCCGAGCCGCTTGTGATGCGCAAGCTGGGCGCGGGCCTCGCGCGGGCGCTGCGGCCGCGCTTCCCGAAGGCGAAGCTGCCCGCCGGGGTGTCCGACCTCTATCCCCGGAGCCTGCACCGCGACCACGACGGCGAGTGGGAGTTCGACCTGGAGTGGAAGCCGATACTCGGCTTCCCGGTGCGGGCGGCATGGCTGGCGGCGGTGCGGCGCGGGCAGCTCCGCGTCCACCAGGGGCTGGGCATCGACGTGCCGGTGCTGGTGATGGCGTCGTCGCGCAGCGTCCGCCCGTCCCGCAGGGCGCGCGACGTGACCGGGGCCGACGCGGTGCTGAACGTCGAGCACATCGTGCGCTGGGCGCCCCGCCTCGGCCCGCACGTGACGCTCGTCCGGATCGACGGGGGCCTGCACGACCTGGTGCTGTCGGCCGAGCCCGCCCGCGGCCGGGTGTTCGCCGAGCTGACGCGCTGGACGAACGGCTACCTGCCCGCGCCGTGACCGGCCGGGCGGGCCCTGGCCGCCGGGGCCCCTGGCCGCCCGCCCTAATCGAGGATCTTCGACATGTCGAAGTCGTCGAAGTCGGCGACGATCTGCTGCGCGGGGTTGCCGCCCCGCTCGACCTGGAGCCCGACCCAGCCGGGGCCGAGCGGCTGGTCGCCGTCGGTCCGGTCGACGACCCGCTCGCCGTTCACCCAGAGCCGCAGCCGGTTCTTCTTGCCGCCGTCCTGGCTCTCGCAGGCGACCTGGACCTTGTTGGGGCCCTTCGCGGAGAACCCGGGGACGTCGTCGACGCCGGCGAGCTCCTTGCTGCCCTGGTCCCCGTTGGTCTTGCGGACGACCGCGCCCTTGCCGTCGTTGCGGACCAGGAACATGTACTGCTGCTCGCCGTTGTTGTTGGCGCGGCAGAGCAGGCCGAAGCGGCTGTCGTCCGCTCCCTGGACGACGTGGACGGTGACGGTCGCGAGCACCGGGTCGGGGATCTGCTCCGACTTCTCCTTCGGCACCCAGCGGGCCTGCGCGTTGTTGCCGGAGTTGGTCTCCAGCCGGTACCTGCCGTCCTTGTACCCGTACTGGCTGATGAAGTTGCCGCCGTTCCAGCCCGAGCTCGTGTTGGAGAAGTCGTCGCTGAACGAGGTGGCCAGCTTGCCGGGCGGGCCGTCCGAGCCGAGGACGGTGAACCCCAGGACGGCGGCGACCACGACCAGCGCCGCGACGGCCGCCGCGCCGATGAGCAGCGGGCGGCGGGGCAGCCCGCTGCCGCGCGAGCCGCCGCCGGGCCCGCCGCCCTGCCGCGTGTCGCCGCGGGTGGCGTCGGCGCCGAGCATGGCGGTCGGCTGCTGGAACGCGGCCTGGGCCGGTGCCCCCATGGGCGTCCCGGCCGGCGCTCCGGGGGGTGCGCCGCCTGGCGCGCCCGCCGCCGCCATGCCGTGCCATCCGGCCTGGACGGTCTCGGCCAGCTCGGCGGGGTCGGCCTGCCCGTGCCCGACCAGGCGCGTGAGGAGCTCCTGCACGGTCGGGCGGTTGCGCGGGTCCTTGTCGAGCGCGGCGGCGACGATGTCGCGCAGGCCGGGGTCGAGCCGGTCGAGGCTCGGGGCGTCGTGCGCGACCCGGTAGAAGATCTCCGGGACGGTGCTGCCCGCGAACGGCGCCGCGCCCGTCCCGGCGTAGGCGACCACGCAGCCCCACGAGAACACGTCGGACGCGGAGGTCACGGGCTCGCCGCGCAGCAGCTCGGGCGGCAGGTAGTTGGGCGTGCCGACGAACTGGCCGGTGCGGGTCGGGCCGTCGGCGGCGTCCAGGGCGCGGGCGATGCCGAAGTCGATGACGCGGGGGCCGGTGGAGGACAGCAGGACGTTGGCGGGTTTGAGGTCGCGGTGCACGATCCCGGCGCCGTGGATGGCGGCCAGCGCCGTCGCGACGCCGACCGCGAGGCCCTCCAGGTCGGAGCCCGGCAGCGGGCCGCGGTCGGCGACCGCGCGCTCCAGGCTCGGGCCCTCGATGTACTCGGTGACGACGTACAGCGGGTCGGTGTCCAGCTCGGCGTCGATCACCGGCGCGGTGCAGAAGCGCCGGACCTGCCCGGCCGCCGTCACCTCGCGGCGGAACCGGTCGCGGAACGCGCCCTCCCCGGCCAGCTCCCGATTGATCACCTTGACGGCGACGCGGCGGCCGGTCCGATCCTCGCCCAGGTAGACCGTTCCCATTCCGCCCCGGCCCAGCCGCCCGAGCAGCCGGTACGGGCCGAGCTCGTCGGGGTCGCCGGGGCGCAGGGCCTCGCCGTTCTCTCCTGCGTGCGTGGTCATCGTGGTCCTGAGGGGAAATCGGAAGTCATCTCGGGAAAACCCTAGCGGCCCAGCAGGTAACAGACGTCCCAGACGTCACGGTCAGCGCGGGCGGCGTCCCCGGGGGAGCGTGCGGAACGGCGGGAGCATCTCGCCGGTGAGCCCGAAGGCGTAGGCCACGACGCGGCTCGACCAGCGCTGGCAGCCGACGACGAGGGCGTACAGCGGGCGCGGGTAGCGGCCGGTGAACGGGATGACGATCCAGCTGAGCGCCATGACGACCACCAGCAGCGCGTACATGACCAGCATCACCACCAGGTGCGGGATCACCAGCAGGCCGCGGAGCAGGGTGAACCACCGCTTCGGGCCCTGCCATGCCTCCGGGTAGGGAAGGTCGACGAGGACCGTCCGCTCGTCCGCCACCGCGGCCCCGGGCGCCGCGGCCGCCGCCTCGGCCGGAGGAGGCGGGACGGCGGACGGCTCCGAGGCCGAGGCCGAGGCGGACGCGGGGGCATCGGCGTCGGCGGCGGGCCGGGGGCGCGGGACGTCCACGTTCGCGGCGGTGCCGGGGTGGCCGTCGTTCGGGCCGGGCTTGCCGCCGGATCCCGGCCGGTGCCAGGTCGCCGAGATGTTCTCGGCGACCCGCTCCGGGTCGGCGCCCTCCTGGCCGACGAGCCGGGACAGCAGCTCCCGCGCCGTCGGACGGGCGGACGGGTCCTTGCTGAGCGCACCGGCCACGATCGTGCGCAGCCGCGGGTCGAGGCCGTCCAGCACCGGCTCCTCGGACCCGATGCGGTGGAACGTCTCCGCGACGGTCTTGCCCTGGAACGGCGGGCGTCCCGTCCCGGCGTAGGCGACCACGCAGCCCCACGAGAACACGTCCGACGCCTGCTCGACCGCCTCGCCCCGCAGCAACTCCGGCGCGATGTAGGACGGCGTGCCGACGAACTGGCCGGTGCGGGTCGGGCCGTCGGCGGCGTCCAGGGCGCGGGCGATGCCGAAGTCGATGACGCGGGGGCCGGTGGACGACAGCAGGACGTTGGCGGGTTTGAGGTCGCGGTGGACGATCCCGGCGCCGTGGATGGCGGCCAGCGCCGTCGCGACGCCGACCGCGAGGCCCTCCAGGTCGGAGCCCGGCAGCGGCCCGCGCTCCTGGACGGCCTTCTCCAGGCTGGGCCCGTCGATGTACTCGGTGACGATGTAGGGCGGGTCCTGGTCGAGCTCGGCGTCCAGCACCGGGGCGGTGCAGAACCGGTGGACGCGGCGGGCCGCGGTCACCTCCCGGCGGAACCGGGCGAGGAACGCGGGCTCCCCGGCCAGCTCCCGGTTCACGACCTTCACCGCGACCCTGCGGCCGGTCGGCTCGGCGCCCAGGTACACCGTCCCCATGCCGCCCCGGCCGAGCCGCCCGAGCAGGCGGTAGGGCCCAAGGACGCGGGGTTCGTCCTGTTCGAGCGGTCCGGCGGCGTAGGTCGTCATGGGGGCTCGGGCTCCTCGGGTGATCGTCTTGTCCGTCCCAGACTAAAGGAGTGGGCGTGCGGCAGACGGGGATCGAGGCGATCAGCGGATCAGCAGGAGCTTGCCGGTGCTTCGCCTGGCCTCCAGATCGGCGTAAGCCGTACTGGCTTCCGCGAGGTCGTAGCGGTGGCCGATGTGCAGCCGTAGCTCTCCGGAGGCGACCCAGCCGTACACCTCGGACGCGCGGGTCAGCAGTTCCTCGCGCGTCGCGGTGTAGTGGACGAGGGACGGCCGGGTCAGGAACAGCGATCCGCCGTTGACGAGGCGCCGCGGGTCGAACGGCGGCACCTCCCCGCTCGCGGCCCCGTACAGCGCCAGGACGCCGCGCCCCCGCAGGCTCTCCAGGCTCCCGTCGAACGTGGCCGCGCCGATGCCGTCGTACACGGCGGCGACGCCCTCCCCGCCGGTCAGCTCCCGCACGCGGTCGGCGAAGCCGTCGTAGCCGACGACGGTGTCCGCGCCCGCGTCCCGGGCGAGCTTCTCCTTCTCGGGCGTGGACGCCGTCCCGATGACCCGCGCGCCGCGCGTCTTCGCGATCTGGGTCAGCAGCAGCCCCATCCCGCCCGCCGCCGCGTGCACGAGGACGGTGTCGCCCGGCTGGATCGCGTACGTGGAGCCGGTCAGGTAGTGCGCGGTCATGCCCTGGAGCAGCGCGGCGGCGGCCTCCTCGAAGCCGACCCCGTCCGGCACGGGCACGGTCTTGGCGGCCGGGACCGCGGCGCGCTCGGCGTGGGCGCCCTGCACGTTGGCCCAGGCGACGCGGTCGCCCACGGCGAAGTCCGTCACGCCGTCGCCGAGGGCCGCCACCGTGCCCGCGGCCTCCACGCCCGGGACGTACGGGACCGGCTGCGGGTAGGCGCCCGTCCGGTAGTAGACGTCGACGAAGTTGACACCGCTCACCGCGACGTCGATGAGCACCTCGCCGGGACCGGGCTCCGGGCCCGGACGCTCGGCGGGCTTCAGAACCTCCGGGCCGCCGTTCTCGGTGACGAGGATTGCGCGCATGCCTGCTCCTTGCCGATCGGGATCATCTGGAACTCCGCAACCCGCGGTCCCGGCACCCTATTCCGATCAGATCCGGTCGCGCGTCAGACCCAGTCGTGCATGGTCGCGCCGGCGAGCGCGACGGCCTCCTCGACGCGGGCCGCGATGGTGCCCGCGTCCCAGATCTCCTGCCGGGCGCAGTCCTCGAAAGCGACGCGGGCCGCCGCGGTGTGGAACGCGACGATGATCTGCGGCCGCAGGTCGCGGTCGGGGTCGACGCCCTCGCGCCGGGCGATCTCGGCGGCGAGCACCGTCTCCGACGCCTTGTAGCGCGCCATCTGCGCGGACTCCAGCGTCGGCGTCGCCTCCAGCACCTGCCGGATGCGGCGGAACCGCGCGCTGTCGCCGGGGTCGCTGTCGGCGATCGACCGCAGCACGACGCGCAGCGACTCGAACAGCGCGGTGAACGGCCGCTCCCCGGGCGGGCGCGAGGCCAGCGCCTCCTCCCGCACCTTGTCGTACTCGGCGAGGAAGTTGGTGACGACCTCCTCCTTGGTGGCGAAGTAGCGGAAGAACGTCCGCTGCGACACCTCCACCGCCGCCACGATCTCGTCGATCGTCGTCGCCTCGTACCCCTTGGCGAGGAACAGCTCCAGGGCCGCGTCGACGAGCGCGAGCCGGGTCCGCTGCTTCTTGCGCTCGCGGAGGCCGGCGAGGGCGCGGCCGGGCGGCTCCGGGACGGGCCCGTCCTCCGCGGTGTCCGGCAGGTCGCCGGCGGGGGCGGCGGTCATCGGCTGGCTCCTTCGGCGTGTCCCGGGGGCGGACGCTGGGCGCCCGTCTCATAGAGGCTTGTATCACGGAAGGACTCCCCGCACGCGCGCCGTATTCCGGGGACTGGAATATCGGTGACGCGAGAGGCCCGATGTCCGATTGGTGCCGATAGGTACGGCGCGGCGCCCCGGCCCCGGCGGGCCATTGCCGCCGGGGCGGGAAAAGAGCGGTGACTCTCCGCGTTTCCCCTGCGCAGCTCGCGTGTTCGGGCCATGCTGGGGTCCTGGTCACCAGTTGTCGCCGCGTGCTCGCCCATGGTCATCGCGCGGCGGCTCCGACCCGGTGCTGAGGCGGCTGATCACAAGGTGTCTGTAGTCGGTGGGCGGGAGATCGGCGAGGTGCGTCGGCGGCACCTCGCGGCGCTCGCATACGAGGTCGAGGCCCGGGGCCTTTCCTGGCGGCTGGCCGGGCCCGGCGAGTCGGTGCTCGGCGTGCGGGGCCCGCGCACGCCGCGCCAGGTCATGGTGGTCGCGACGCCCGACGGCGACGGCTGGTCCTATCTGTGGACGGGCGGCGGGATCGCCGATGTCACCGGCGTCGCCCAGGTGGCGGACGAGCTGGCCCGCCTCCTGGATTGAGGCGACGCCGTCCCCGCCCGCCACACGATCGGCCACCGAACGGAGGGAACCGGCCGGTGCGCTCTTCGTCGGTTAAGACAAGCTCACCTTCCCCGTGCCGTGGACGGAGTCCAGTCCGGCGCCGGCGCACCGGCTGGTGTCGCTGGTGGGTGTGGCGGTGCCCTGGATGCGGCTGCCGGCCAGCGGGCCGGAGACGGCGGTACCGGCCAGCAGGGAATCGCCGGGGTTGTAGCCGACGACCTCCCGCTGGGCCGGGCGCACGCCGGTGGTGCCGAGCTCGCGGTTCTGTGCGTCGTACCAGGTGATGGTGCCCTTGCCGCGGACGTCGCGGGCGCGGGTGCAGGTGGCGTTGGCGGTTCCGCTCATGGTCAGGCGGCCATGGTGGATCTTGCGATGCCGGCCGTCGGGCGAGGTGCAGTCGCTCAGCGCCACCGTTCCTCGGGCGGCGACCTTCCGCTGGACCAGGCCCACCGGCGGGGAGAAGGTCACGGGCTTGTCGCGTTCGGTGGCCGCGGTGCACTTCAGTGCGGGAGCGGCGGCCGCCGCCGCGACCGGCCCGGACGCCATCGCCTGTACGGGCTCGGCCTGCGAGGCCGTCGTCATCGCGGTGGCCAGGGCCGCCGCGGCCAGGCCGGTGACGGCGAGAGTGCGCCAGGTGAGGCCGGCGGCGGGGCCGCGCGTGGCGGCGCCGCCGGTCGGGACGGGTCTGGACATGGCTTCCTCCTTCTAGGAAGATTGCAGTCTGTAGCAGAATACGCACACAGAGTGGTCATAAGGGAGGGGGTCGATGGCCCTGCCGCCTTCACCCGGCCGGCCCGCCGCCCGCGAGCCCGTCCCAGCGCCAGGGCCCGCCGAGCGGGGAGGGTTCGCCCGAGCCGGTGCGGCGGCCGCCGCTCACCACCGCCTGGTCATCGCGGCATGGCTGCTGCTGGTGGCGGTGTCGCTGGCGCTCGTCCCGGTCCTGCTGGGTGCGTTGGCCGCGCCCTCGCTGCGCGTGGAGGGCGCGGCATCGGCCCGGGCGGCCGATGCGCTGCGCCAGGGCTTTCCCCAGTGGGGCGACGAGCAGGTGGTGGTCGTCTTCGGCTCGGCGGAGCTGCGTGCCGACGACCCGGCGTACCTGGGCGCGGTGTCGGCGGGGCTGACCGCGCTGGCGGCCCGGCCGGGTGTGGGCGGGGTGCAACCGGTGCCCACCGCGGCGCGGCAGGATCCCCGCCACACCTACGCGCTGGCCGGGCTGGTCGGCGACGAGGCGGAGCGGTACCGGGTGCTACCGGCCCACAAGGCCGCCCTGGCGGGCAGCGTGGCCCGTGCGTCCCAGGGACGGGTACGGGCGACGCTGGTCGGGGTCTCCCCGGTGTTCGCCGAGGTCAAGAGCGCCGATCTGGCCGACCTGCGGCGCTCGGAGATGATCGCGGTGCCGCTGGCGCTGCTGGTGCTGCTGGTGGGCCTGCGCCGGTCGGTCGCGGCCTTGGTGCCGCTGCTGATGGCCGGGGCCGCCACCGCCGTCGGCGCCGGTGTGCTGACGGCGGCGCACCTGGCGCTGGGACTGCGCCTGGACACGTTGATGCTGACGGTGGCGTGCTCGACGAGCCTCGGGCTGGGCCTGGACTACAGCCTGCTGGTGATGCTGCGCTACCGGCGCGCTCGTGCCGTCGGCGGGGACGCGGGGCGGGCGCTGCGGCTGGCCATGGCGACGGCGGGGCGCACGGTGGCCTGGTGCGGGCTGGCCGTGGCCGTCACGGCGTGCTGCATGTTCACCGTGCGCGCCGAGCTGATCAGAACGCTGGCGGTGCCGGCCCTCGTGGCGACCGCGGTCACCGTGACCGCGGCCCTGACGCTGCTGCCGGCCGCGCTGGTCGTCGCCGGCGACCGCGTCACCGAGCGCCGGCGGCCGGTCGGCGCGTCCCACGGGAACGCCGAGGGCGGCTGGGCACGATGGGCCCGGCACCTGATGCGCCATCCCTGGACCTACCTGGCGGCAGCGACCGCCGTGCTGCTGATGGCCGCGCTTCCGGCGCTGGGCATGCGGCTGGGCATGGATCTGGACCGCCCCTCGTTCGCCCACACCGAGGCCGGGCACGGCCTGGCGCAGATGGAGGGCGACGGTGTCGGCACGTTCGGCTCCCTGGTACTGCCGCACCCGCCCGGTACTCCTCCTGTCGACACAGGCGCGCTGGTCACAGCGCTGCGGGCCGATCCGCGGTTCCCCCTGGCCGCGCCGCTGGACAACGGCCGCGACCTGACACTGGTGGTCATCGCCACCCGGCAGGCCGCCGACGACCCCGCCACGGCCGCCGCCCTGGCCGACCTGCACCGGCTGGGCGCGCGGCTGCTGCCCCCGGGCCAGCCGATGCTGATCGACGGCCCGGGCGCGATGCTGGCCGACCTGACCGCCGAGAGCAAGGCGGGGCTGTGGCGGGCCGGCGCGCTGGTGGCGGCGTGCTCGCTGGTCTTCCTGCTGGTGGCGCTGCGCAGCGTGCTGCTGCCGATCAAGGCGGTGGTGATGAACGCGCTGGCCGTCGCGGCCGCGCTGGGCCTGACGGCACTGGTGTTCGACGACGGCGGCGCACCGGTGAACGCGCTGCTCCCGGTGGCGGTGTTCACCATCGTGTTCGGGTTGTCGATGGACTACGAGGTGTTCCTGGTCCACCGCATCGCCGAACACCACCACCGGTATGGGGACAACATCGCGGCGGTCGCCCACGGCCTCCAGCACACCGCCCGCACCATCACCCTGGCCGCGGCCGTCATGATCGTCACCTTCGGCGCCCTGCTGGTCGGCCACCGCCTCGAACTGCGGCAGATCGGGTTCGCCACGGCCACCGCGGTGGCCATCGACGTCACCGTCGTCCGGCTGGTCCTGGTCCCGGCGCTGATGCGGGTGCTGGGGGCCTGGAACTGGTGGCTCCCCGCGCCCATGTCCCGCCTGCTTCCGGTTCCGGTCCGGTCGTTGCGCGACGACACCGCCTGACGGGGCACCACTGAAGAGCAGGGCCGTCTGACGGCCTAACACGGACCGTCTGGTCTCCGGTCAGGAGGACGCCGGTTCCACCACCGCGCCGTCGTTCTGGACCGTCCCATCGGCGTCGGCCTGCGTGGGCGGCTCGGCCTCGGCCTCGGAGGCGACCAGGCCCAGGCGGGTCAGGATGATGCGGGAGATCTCGGTGATCGTGCCGGCGCTGCGGACGAGTTCCATCGGCGGGATGTCCAGCCCGAGATGCTCGCGCAGCATGACCAGCAGTTCGGCGCCCATCAGCGAGTCCAGGCCGTACTCGTCCAGCCGCCGGTCGTGGTCGAGCTGGTCGGCGGGCATCTGGAACACCTCGGCCAGGAACATCGCCAGGTAGCCGGCGATCCGCCGCTGCGCCTCCGATCGGGGAAGGGCGGCCAGCTCCCGTACCAGCTCCTCGCGGGTCTGGCCGCCGGCCGGCGACATCGGCGGCATCAGCATGCTGTAGCGGGGTGTGGCCAAGCTGCCGACCAGTTCCCGCAGTCGTCCCCAGTTGTAGCGGCCGACCCCGGCCACGTCCTGCTCACCGGTCAGCAGCCGGCCCGCGGCGGTGAGCGCCTCGTCGGTGGTGACGGTCTCGACGCCGAGCCGGGCCATGTTGCCGGCCAGCTCGTTGCGGGCGACGTAGCCGGTCTCGCCCAGCGCCCCCCAGGCGATCGCCAGGCCCGGCAGGCCGGCCTGGAGGCGCTGCCGCACCAGCGCCTCCAGGTACAGGTTGCCGGCGACGTAGTTGGTCTGGCCCGGCTGTCCGATGAACCCGGCGGAGGAGGAGTACATCAGGAAGAACTCCAGTTCCCGGTCTCGGGTCAGGGCGTCCAGGACGGAGGCGACGGCGACCTTGGGCGCCAGGGACGCGGCCATCCGCTCGTCCGACAGGTTGACCAGCAGGTCGTCGTCGACGTGCATCGCCGAGTGCACCACTCCGCGCAGCGGGTGCCCGCCGGCGTCGATGCCGTCCAGGACGGCGCGCATCGCCGGCAGGTCGGTGGCGTCGAGGGCCTGGACGGTGGCGTGGACGCCCCGCTCCGCCAGGTCCGCCAGGAGCCGGTCGGCGCCGGGGGTGCCGGCGCCTCGCCGGCCGATCAGTGTCAGGTGGCGGGCGCCGAGATCGGCCAGCCAGCGGGCGGTCGCCGCACCGAATCCGCCCAGTCCGCCCACCACCAGATAGGTGGCGCCGGGATCGAGGCGGGGGCGCCGGGAAAGGCGTTCGACCCGCGGTGCCTCGTCCAGCGGGTCGAAGGCGATGACGACCTTGCCGATGTGGCGGGAATGCTGCAGCAGGTGGAACGCCTCCTGGACGCGGGCGGCGGGGAAGACGCGGTGCGGCAGGGGCCGGTAGGCGCCGGCGGCGATCCGCGTGGCGATCTCGTCGTAGTGGGGTGCCAGGCACCGTGGATCGTTCATCAACCGCGTCAGATCCAGGGCGGCGAAGGTGATGTTGTTCTTGAACGCCCCCAGCAGCAGGGGCTTGTTCTCGTAGATGTCGCGTTTGCCCAGTTCGATGAACCGGCCGCCCGGCGCGAGTGTCTCCAGGCCGCGGGCGATGGCCTCGCCCGACAGCGAGTTGAGCACGACGTCGACGCCGCGGCCTCGGGTCAGCTCCATGATCTGCTCGCCGAAGTCCAGGCTCCGCGAGTCGAAGACGTGCTCGACACCCATCGCCCGCAGCAGATCCCGTTTGGCGGACGTGCCGGCGGTGGCGATCACCTGGGCGCCGCGGTGTCCGGCGTACTGCAGGGTCGCCATGCCCACCCCGCCGGCCGCGCCGTGCACCAGCACCGTTTCGCCCGGACGCACCCGGGCCAGTTGCTCCAGTGCGTAGTGAACGGTGAGGAAGGCCACCGGCAGCGTCACCGCCTCGGTGAACGACATGGTCGGCGGAATCGGTGAGACCGCGTGCTCGACGGTGCGCACCTGGGTGCCCATGGCCGACAGGCCGAGCGCGACCACGCGGTCCCCCGGCGCGACGGTGGTCACCGCCGATCCGACGGCGGCCACCACACCGGCGTACTCCACCCCCAGCCCCTGTTCCATGCGCCGGTCCTGAGCGGCCTCGGCGGGCAGCAGCCCGACCGCCAGCATGATGTCGCGGTAGTTGAGCGCCGCGGCCGCCACGTCGATGACGACCTCGTCGGCCTCCGGCTCCAGCGGCCCGGTCTCCACCCAGGCCAGCCGGTAGGACAATCCGGGCTCGCGCACCCGCAGCCGGTAGGCCGCCGGACACCGGCCCGAGGCGGCCTCGGCGGGCGCGGTACGGACGGGAGGCAGGGGCGTCGCGCGCGGCACGAAACGCCCGCCCCGGGTCAGCACGATCTCGTCCTCGTCGTCGGGCGCGGTGAGCTCGGCCACCAGCCGGCGGGCGTCGGTCTCGGCCTCGCCGGTGCGGTCCAGCGACACACGCCGCACCCGCAGGCCCGGTTCCTCGTTGCCGAGCGAGCGCGCCACGCCCCATGCCGCGGCGTCGGCGGGCTCCAGCGCCCGCTCAGGCGCGGGTTGAACCCCGCTGGGCCGGGTGACCAGCCAGAACGCCGTCGGCTCTTGGCCGGGACGGTGGACGCCCGCGATGGTGCGCATGAGCGCGGCGCGCCGGGTGGCCTGCCGGACCAGGCCGTCGGCGTCCTCGGCGCCGTCCTCGCCCAGCAGCAGGACGATGCCGGCCCGGTCGGCGTCGGGCAGCGGACCGGCCAGAGCCTCGGAGGCCAGGCCGCTGCCGGCGTTCACGACGGCCGCGCCCCGCGCCGCCGAACGCAGCCGGTTCGCCACGGCCTCGGCGAGCACGTCGTCACGGGCGCTCTCGGTCACCACCAGCCACCCGGTGGCACCATCGGCGTGGGCCGCCGGGTGCTGTGCGTCCTGGTCGGCGCAGGTGGAGGCGAGGATGACCGAGTAGTGGTCCCGGCACGGCCGGCGATCGTCGCCGGTTTGCGCGACGTCGGGGAAGCCGCACCGCCGCAGCAGCGGTGCCCACCGGTCGCGCGGCAGGAGCAGCGAACGGGGCCGCAGTTCGGGGTCGGCGATGTTCCAGAAGCTGTCGAGAGCCCCGAAGAACATGACCAGAAGTTCCGGGTCGTGCGCCTCGACGGCCAGGAGCCGGCCGCCGGGCGCCAGTAGTCCCGCCACCCGGCGCAGGGCCGCGGCCAGGTCCCCGGCCACATGCAAGGCGTGGCCGGCGATCACGATGTCGAAGGTGCCCGGTGTGAAACCCTGACCGGCCGGGTCGGCGTTCAGGTCCAGAGTGCGGTACTCGACGAAGTCATGGTCGGCGAACCGTTTCTGGGCCCGGTTGAAGAAGAGCGGCGAGACGTCGGTGTAGACGTACCGTGTGCGGTCGGCCGGCAGCAGGGGAAGCAGGGCGGCGGTTATGCCGCCGGTGCCCGCGCCGACCTCCAGGATCCGCAGAGGCCGGTCGCCGGGCCATCGCGCGACGATCCGGCGCATCAGGGCCTGGGCGATGCGGTTGTGGAACCGCACCGCCGGGGCCAGGTCGTAGAGCTGCTCCAGGGACTCCAAGGCCCCGTCGGGCATCAGCAGCTCCAGTGGGTCGCACGTGCCCCGCAGGATCTCTGGCAGATGCTGGGCGACGCGCGCGGTCAGGAGGCTTTCGGCGCTGTTGGCCGGATGGCAGATGATCGAGTCGCGCAGGAGCCGCCGCGCGTCGTCCCGGCCCTGGCCGGTGGCCAGCAGCCACCGTCCTGGCTCTTCGGCCGTCATCAGGCCGTGCCGCTGCATGAGCGGCGCCGTCAGCTCGATGAGCCGGCCGTGGTCCGGTCGCATCCCCGCTGTGATGAGGTCCTGGACCCCGAAGGGCTCGGCCGGTGCCGCCAGCAGGCCACGGATCGCTTCGGCGAAGGAGTGCGCGACCACCTCCAGGACCCGGGCGGCCCCAGGGCCGTAGTCCTGCCGGTGCCAGTCGGCGCGCAACTCGGAGATCTCTTCGGCGGCGGCGTCCACGACCTGCGCCGGGGACGGCAGCGGGCTGCGTTCGGCTGGTTCGTCCGGACGCGGAGCGGCCCGCAGCACCACCTGATGCCGCGACAGCGGCACGCCCTGCCTGATCTCGTAGCGGCGCAGCCGGCAGCCCTCGATCTCGACGGCGACCGCACCGTGCTCGTCGGTCACGACGATGTCCCAGCACATCTCGGTCTGGGTGCGGGAGCGGTGACGGACATGGACGAACCCGGCCTGACCGGGCCGCTCCCACACCCGCACCGCCTCGATCGCCGACGGCAGGTACCCCCGCCCGTCGGCCAGCAGACCGGCCAGCAGCGGAACGCCCGCCTGCAACGCCCCGTCCAGCAGCGCCGGATGCACTTCATACCGGTCGGCCCGCCGATCGGCCGCGGGGTCGTGCCGGTAGGCGGCCAGCACTTCGGTCTCGCCGCTGCGGAACCCGGTCAGGACGCGGAAGGCGGGCCCGTAGCGCAGCCCGAACCGGTCGGCCAGAGCGTAGTGCTCCTCAGCGCCGGTGCCGCATCCCAGCCGGGCCCGCAGTGCCTCCAGGTCCAGCGCCGGCGGCCGGGGGCGCAGGAGCCGCCGCACCTGCCCGCGGGCGTACTCGGCCATCTCCCCGCCGCCGGTCTCGGCGCCGGCGATGGTCGCCACCCCGTCCTCGGCCGACAGCGAGACCTGGACGTGGACGCCGCCCTCGTCGCCCCACGGCACCACCAGCGGCCGCATGATCTCCATGTGCCGTACCTCGGCGGCCGCGTCGAAGGCCCGGCGGCCGGCCGCCAGCAGCATCTCCACGTGCCCGGTGGCCGGCATGACGACCGAGCCGCCGACGCGGTGGTCGGCCAGCCACGGCACCAGCACCGGTTCGATGCGGCCGTACCAGGTCGGCTCCAGCACGGGCAGCCGCTCGCCCAGCAGCGGATGGTCGATCCGGCCGTCGCCGATGGAGCGCACCCAGGAGTCCGGACCGCCGGTCCAGTGGCGTTCGCGCTGCCAAGGGTAGGCGGGCAGGTCCACCACCTTCCCCGGGCGCGGGAAGGGGATCCGCCAGTCCAGCTCGGCGCCGGCGGCGATCAGGGTGGTGAGGGCGGTCTCCACCGCCTGCGTGCCGCTGACGCCGTCGTCGCCGTGCCGCAGGGTAGGCAGGGTCACCGCGCCGTTGCCCGACTGGCGGGTCTTGCCGTCCTGGCGGGCGGCGATGACGCGGCGCAGGTAGGGCCGGACGACCGGCTGTGGGCCGACCTCGGCGAACAGCTCGAACCCCATGTCCAGCAGCGTCTCCACGGCCGGTGCGAACAGCACCGGTTCGCGCACGGTGCGCGCCCAGTACTCGGCGTCCAGGGCGGTGCCCTCCAGCGGGCCGCCGGTCAGCGTCGAGACGAACGGCACGCGGGCCGCCGCCGGCTTCAGCTTCGCCAGTGTCCGTTCCAGCGTGTCCCGTACGCCGTCCATCGCCGCGCTGTGGAAGGCGTAGTCCAGCTCCAGCTCGCGGAAGACCACCTGCCGCAGGGCCAGCTCTGTGACCAGCAGCTTGAGCTGGCCGGCCGGACCCGACACCGTGACGTGATCGCCGGCGTTGACCGCGGCCACCTCGACCCCGGGAAAGCCGGGCAGGATCTCCTCCACCTCCCGGCGCTCCAGGCCGACCGCGACCATCCGGCCCGCACCGGCCGTCGGGGCCTGCGCCCGGCTGCGTTCGGCCAGCACGCGCGTCGCGTCGGCCAGGGTGAGGATTCCGGCGGCGTAGGCGGCGGGGATCTCCCCGACGCTGTGACCGACCACCGCCGCCGGTTCCACGCCCCGGGCGCGCAGCATGTGCACCAGTCCCACCTGGACGGCGAACAGCATCGGCTGGGCGACCTCGGTGGCCGACAACCGCCATTCGCCGGGCGGCAGGGCCATCTCCCGGGCCACCGACCACTCCAGGTAGGAGGCCAGCTCGGCGTCCACGGCCTCGACCGCCGCCCGGAACACCGCGTCACCGGCCAGCAGGTCGGAGCCCATTCCCGCCCATTGCGATCCGTTGCCCGGGAACACCAGCACGACCCCGCCGTTGCCCACCGCCTTGGCGGCAGCCACCGAGCGCAGCCGGCCGGCCGCCTCGGCGGCGCCGGCCGCCAGCACGGCGGCGCGGTAAGGGTGCCTTCCCCTCCGGCGGCAGGTGGTGTGGGCGATGTCGTAGAACTCCTGCTGGGACGCGCCGTCCAGCCGATCGGCCAGCCGCGCGGCCGCCTCGGCCGCCGCGCCGGGTGTCCGCGCCGTCACCACCACCGGAACCGCCTCGCCCACCGGTTCCCCGGGGGAGCCCGCGGCGGGCGAGGGCGGTGCGGTGAGCAGGACGTGGGCGTTTGTACCGCCGAACCCGAAGGAGTTCACGCCCACCACCGGGCGCTCCACCCCCGCGACCGGCCGCGGCTCGGGGACGGTGGCCAGGTTGAGCCCGGCGAAGTCGATGTCGAGACTGGGCGGATCGGTGTGCAGCGACGCGGGGATGATGCCGTGCCGCAGCACCAGCAGGGCCTTGAACAACCCCGCCATGCCCGAGGCGGGCTCCAGATGGCCCAGGTTGGACTTCACCGATCCGATCGGCAGCGCGCCGGTGCCGCGGTCGACGGCCAGGGCGCGTCCGATGGCGTGGGCCTCGATCGGGTCGCCGACCGGGGTGCCGGTGCCGTGCGCCTCCAGGTACACCAGCTCGTCAGGGTGCACCCCGGCCCGCCGGTAGGCCCGCCGCAGCAGGTCCGCCTGGGCGTCGGCGCTGGGCAGAGCCAGCCCCATGGTCCTGCCGTCGCTGTTGGCCGCGCTGCCGAGGATGACGCCGTGGACCCGGTCGCCGTCGGCCAGCGCGTCGGCCAGCCGCTTGAGCACCACCAGCCCGGCGCCCTCGGCCCGCACATACCCGTCGGCGCCCGCTGAGAACGACCGGCACCGCCCGGTCGGTGACAGCATCGACGCCTGGGAGAACCCGATGTAGTGGTACGGGCTCAGCAGCGCGTTGACGCCTCCGCACAGCGCCGTGGGGCTGGTGCCCTCCAGCAGCGTCTTGCAGGCACGATCCAGAGCCACCAGCGCCGAGGAGCAGGCGGTGTCCACCGCCATGCTCGGCCCGCGCAGGTCCAGGAAGTGCGACAGCCGATTGGCCGCGATCGAAGAGGCCGCGCCCGGCATGGTGTAAGGATTGACGGTGTCGGTCGCCAGCATCTGCAGCGCCCCGTAGGAGGTGTCGGAGATGCCCACGTACACGGCGGCATCGGTCCCCGCCCAGGTGGCCGGATCGATGGCGGCATCGTCCAGCGCCTCGGCCGCCATCTCCAGCAGCAGGCGGTGCTGGGGATCCATTTGCGCGGCCTCGCGCGGCGAGATCCCGAAATAGCCGGCGTCGAAACCGGCCACGTCGCCCAGGAACCCACCGGCGGCGGTATAACTCTTGCCCTTGCGCGGCATCGACTCATCGACGAACCGGTCGGCCTCGAACCGGTCCGGCGGCACCTGCCCGACCAGATCACGCCCCGTGCTGAGCGCCTCCCACAACTGGTCCAGGTCATCGATGCCGCCGGGGAACCGGCACGCGGCCCCCACGATCGCGATGGCCTCCGCCTGTCCGGTGTCCCCGTCCGTGTTCTCACCCATGGCATCCTCCGAGCCTTGACCTCACCCTTAGTAAAATAACCATCGCCGAACGTAATTGACACGTGGGGAGGGGAGGGATTCACGCCGTGCCTGAGCGACGCCCGAACGGCACTGACGGGCGCCGGTCGAGGCAAGCCCCCGCCTTGCCTCCCGGTCGCGCGCCTCTCTAGACTCGCCTGCGAACGTATGTTCGAGTGGCCGCATGTCTTCCCCCGTGCGGTGAGCGCGAGGGGGAGGCAGATGACACGCGTGTTCGGCGATCCGGTCGACGTCTGGGTGAGCGATGGACGTCCGGTCCGGTTCGTCTGGCGTGGCCGGCTCTACACCGTGCGGCGGGTGCTGGAGCACTGGGTCACGACCCGTGACTGGTGGCGGGAGCAGCAGCCCGACGGCGAGGCCACCGGAGAACGGGAGTTCTGGAGGGTCGAGGCCACCCCGGACAGGGAGATCGGGGTGTACGAGCTGCGCTACGACGCCGCGTCCGACACCTGGCTGCTCTCCCGCGTGTGGGACTGAGGCCGCCGTGCACCTGCATGTCGCCTCCGCCTACTCGCTCCGGTACGGCGTGGCGCCGCCCGCCGCGCTGGCCCGCCGCGCCGCCGAGCTCGGCATGGAGACCCTGGCCGTGACCGACCGCGACGGCCTGTACGGCGCGGTCCGGCACGTCCGGGCGTGCGGCGAGGCGGGCATCGGCGCCGTGGTCGGCGCCGACCTCGGCCCCTTCGGCCCGGAGGGCGGGCGGGCCGTGGTGCTCGCCGCCGGGCGGGCCGGGTGGCGGTCGCTGTGCCGGCTGGTCACGGCGGCGCACGAGGCGGGCGAGCGGGGCCGTCCGGTGGTGGACCGGGAGCTGGTCGGCGCGCACGCCGAGGGCCTGGTGGTGCTGCTCGGCCCCGCGTCCGACGTCGGACGGGCCATCGCGGCGCGGCGGCCGGACGAGGCGGCCCGGCGGCTGGCGGCCTGGCGGGAGACGGCCGAGACGGTGATCGAGATCGTCAACCACCACGACGCCGGCGACGGGCACCGGGCCGCCCGGATGCTCGCCCTGGCCCGCGGCGCCGGGGTCCCCGCGGTGCTGACGAACGCCGTCCGCTACCTGGAGCCGGCCGACCACCCGGTCGCGCAGGTGCTGGACGTGACGCGGCGGCTCGTCCCGCTGGACCGGCGGCACCTGGACGACCGGACCGGGCACGCCTACCTCAAGTCCGTGCCGGAGATGCGCCGGGTCGCCGAGCTGAGCTGCGGCCCGGACCGGGACGAGGCGAGCGCGCTCCTCGCGGCGACCCGGCGGCTGTCGGAGCGCTGCGTCCTGGACCCGGGCCGCGACCTCGGCATGGACCGGGCGCACCTGCCCGAGATCGAGGGCGACGCCTGCGCGCGCCTCGCCGCGCGGTGCGCGGAGGGGATGGCCGGGCGCGGGCTGGAGCGTTCGAGGGCGGCGGCGGACCGGCTCGCGAGCGAGCTCGGCGTGATCGCCCGCAAGGGGCTGGCCGCCTACTTCCTCACGGTCGCCGACGCCGCCGCGCTGATCCGGGCGCGCGGCATCCGCTGCGCGATCCGCGGCTCGGGCGCGGGCAGCCTGGTCAACCACCTGCTCGGCATCGGCGACCTCGACCCGCTCCGGCACGGCCTGGTGATGGAGCGGTTCCTCGCCGACAGCCGCGAGGGGCTGCCCGACATCGACCTGGACGTGGAGTCGGCGCGGCGGCTGGAGGCGTACGAGGCGCTGTTCGACCGGTTCGGCGCCGGGAGCACGGCGTGCGTGTCGATGATGGAGACCTACCGGGCGCGCAGCGCGATCCGCGACGTCGGCAATGCGATCGGGCTGCCGCCGCAGGAGATCGACGCGATCGCCAAGGCGTTCCCGCACATCCGGGCGAGCCAGATCGGCGCCGCGCTGGACGACCTGCCCGAGCTGCGGCAGAGCAACCTGGCGAAGGGGCGCCTGGAGGTGCTGTTCCGGATCGCCGAGCGGCTGGACGGGCTGCCCCGCCACATCGCGATGCACCCGTGCGGCGTCCTGCTGTCGAACGCGACGCTGCGTGACCGCACGCCGCTGGAGCGCAGCGCGGCCGGGTTCCCGATGAGCCAGTTCGACAAGGCCGACGTCGAGGCGATGGGCCTGCTGAAGCTCGACGTCATCGGGGTGCGGATGCAGTCGGCGATGGCGCACGCGGTCGCGGAGGCCGCGCGGGTGTCGGGGGAGGAGATCGATCTGGAGGCCGTCCCGCGCGACGATCCGGCGACGTTCGCGCTGATCCGCACGTCCCGGACGCTCGGCTGCTTCCAGATCGAGTCGCCGGGGCAGCGGGAGCTGATCGGCCGGCTCCAGCCGCGCGACCTGGACGACCTGGTCATCGACATCTCGCTGTTCCGCCCGGGCCCGGTCGCCTCCGACATGGTGACGCCGTTCCTGGACGCGCGCGGCGGGCGCCGGGAGCCGGACTACGCGCACCCCGACCTGGTGCCGGTGCTGCGGGAGAGCCTCGGCGTGGTGATCTTCCACGAGCAGGTGCTGCGCGTCCTGGACGTGATGACCGGCTGCGGCCTGTCCCGGGCGGAGGCGGCGCGGCGCGCCCTGGGCGACGAACGCGGGCAGGCCGCGGTGGGCGCGTGGTTCCGCGACCGCGCCCTCGCCCGCGGCTACGGCGAGGCGGCCGTGGAGCGGGTCTGGCGGACGCTGACCGCGTTCGGCGCGTTCGGGTTCTGCAAGGCCCACGCCGCGTCGTTCGCGCTGCCCACCTACCAGTCGGCGTGGCTGAAACGGCACCACACCGCGGCGTTCTACGCCGGTGTCCTCACCCACGACCCCGGCATGTACCCCAAGCGCGTCATCCTGGGCGACGCCCGCCACTTCGGCGTCCCGATCCTCCCGCTGGACGTCAACCGGTCGGCCGTGGACTGGCACGCCGAGCCGGTCTCCGCGGGCGGGACGACCGGGATCCGGGTCGCGCTGAGCGAGGTCAGGGGGATCACCGACGCGGAGGCCGACCGGATCGTCGCCGGACGGCCCTACGGCTCGCTGACCGACTTCTGGCGCCGCGCCCGGGTGTCCCGCCCGATCGCCGAGCGGCTCGTCCTGGCCGGGGCGTTCGACGCGCTCTACGCGGCGCCGGAGGTGCCGCGCCGCGACCTGCTCTGCCAGGTCGGCGCGCTCGACCGCGTCACCGCCCGTCCGGGACGCGGCGTCGCGGCGGGGCAGCTCCCGCTCGGCTACGAGGACGGAGACGAGGACGGTGACGGCGGCGGTGCGCTGCCGGGCCTGGAGACCGGGCCCGCCGAGCGGATCCCCGCGGGCGGGCTGCCGCCGATGACGCCCGCCGAGGTCGTCGAGGCGGAGCTGGACATCCTCGGCCTGGACGTGAGCCGGCACGTGCTGAGCTTCTACGACGGGCTGCTGGCGGCCCTCGGGGTCGTCCGCGCCGCCGACCTGCCGGACCGGCCCGCCGGGAGCGAGGTGCTGGTCGCGGGGGTGAAGGTCGCCACGCAGACCCCGGCGGTCAGATCGGGGCAGCGCGTCATCTTCGCCACGCTGGACGACGCGACCGGCCCGATCGACCTGGCGTTCTTCGAGTCGGTGCAGGACCGGTGCGCCGCCACCGTGTTCGGGTCGTGGCTGATGGTCGTCCGGGGGCGGGTCCGGCACGCGGGGGCGCGGGCGGTGTCCGTCACCGCCGCCGCCTGCTGGGACCTGGCCACCCTGAACGAGGAGTGGCGGCGTGGCGGGACGGACGCCGTCCGCACCGCCATGGCCTGGACGGGTGGCTCGCAGGGCCGTCCGGTAGGCCGCCGGATCGTCCACCCCACAGGCTTCGCGACCTCCCCCTACGCCGACATCGGCCACGCGGGTCCGGCCGTCAAACGACCTCCAGCCGCGCGCCTCTGGCATGCGAGCGGTGGCAGCTCCGGACCCACCCGGCCTTAGGAATCGCGGGCGACCTGGAGGCGGGTGATCTGGAAGACGGTGGCCATGCACAGCGCCGCGGCCAGGGCCTGGCAGGCCGCGGCGGCGACGCCGACGTGGACGTCGAAGCGGGCCTCGGCGAGGGTATCGACGCTGCCGCCGGTGAACATGCGGGCGAGCAGCAGGCCGACCAGGACGCACGCCCACCAGCCGGCCACGACGAGGCCCGCCGCCTGCCGCTCGGCCGTCCGGTACCGGCCACTGTTCACCCACACCTCGTAGACCATGCGCGGCGGCAGCCACAGGTTCACCACGGGGCACAGCCAGCCGAGCACCACCCACGCCCGGTGGTGCCGGTGCGGGCCCGGCGACTGCCCGTACGCCCGCCACAGCCAGGCGAGGTAGAGCAGGCCCGTGACGCCCGCCATGACCCCGCCGATCAGGAACACGTCGGAGTACGGCGCCAGCGCCCGGCCCGTCGCGTCCGGGTCATAGGTGTCGTGGGTCGCGCCGCGTAACGGGTGCGCCAGCCGGAGCAGGCTGATCCCCGATCCGAGCGCGATGAACGCGTTGAAGCCGAGCAGCATGAAGACGGCCACGCCGACGGCGCGGAAGTCGCGCCGCCGCGCCCATGCCCCGCACGCCGGGCAGCGGGCGACCTCGGTCGGGATGATGTCGCCGCACAGCGCACACGGCATGAGTCACCTCCGAGGTTTTGTGCTTTGTTGCTTTGGATACTACGTAGGTTTGACTTGCGACGCCCCCCGAGGGTTCGCCCGCCCGGGACGGTAATTCGGCGTGTCAGAGGATCAGCCGCTCCGCCGCGAGGGTCGCGGCGGCGGTGAGGACGCCCCACGCCGCCAGCCGCCGCAGCCCGCCCGTGGCCAGGAGCCGCTCGGGGCGCAGGCCCGTCACCAGCGCCAGCGCCCACCACTCGGCGGTGAGCGCGATCATCGCGTACAGCGAGCCGAAGCCGACGAGGGAGAAGGTCAGGACGACCGCCGCCGGGGTCACCGTGTGCGCGAACAGGGCGGGCCCGCGCGAGGGGCCGTGCAGGCCGCGCCGCAGCCCGGCGAGGATCACGCCCCATCCCGTCGCGCACAGGATCCACACGGCCAGCACCGTGGTGGGCAGGCCGCTCATCGACTCCGGTGCCAGTGCCCTGTCCCCCCGCGTGCGCTCGTCGGTCGTCCGTCCGTGGCGTGCCGGTCAGCCCATGAGGCCCGTCTCCCAGGCCCACGCGGCCGTCTCGACGCGGTTGCGGGCGCCGAGCTTGCGCTGGACGCTGCCGAGGTGCGTCTTGACCGTGGACAGCGACACGAACAGCTCCTCTGCGATCTCCTCGTTCGTCCGGCCGCGCGCGACGAGCCGGACGACGTCCAACTCGCGCTCGGTGAGGGCCTCGCGGGGCGGCGCGGGCGGCTCGGCCCGCGGCGTCGCCAGCCGCTCCAGCAGCCGGACGGTGATGGACGGGGAGACCAGCGCCTCGCCGTTCGCGGCCGCGCGCACGGCCTCCACCAGCAGGGCGGGGCCGCTGTCCTTGAGCAGGAACCCGACCGCGCCGCCGCGCAGCGCCCCGTACACGTACTCGTCCATGTCGAACGTCGTGACGATGACCACGCGCAGCGGGTCGGCGACGTCCGGGCCGGCGAGCAGGCGGGTGGCCTCCAGGCCGTCCATCTTCGGCATCCGGATGTCGAACAGGCACACGTCGGGGCGGAGGCGGCGGGCCAGCGCGACGGCGTCGGCGCCGTCGGCGGCCTCCCCGACCACCTCCATGTCGGGCTGCGAGTCGATGATCATCCGGAACCCGGTCCGGACCATCTCCTGGTCGTCGGCGATCAGCGTGCGGATGGTCACGGGCCCGATTCTCTCAGCTCTCGCGGGCGCCCTGGCCGGGCAGCACGGCGACGACCTCCCAGCCGCCCTCGGGGCGCGGGCCCGCGCGCAGCCGCCCGCCCAGCGCGTCCACCCGCTCGGCCAGCCCGGCCAGCCCGAACCCGCTGGACGGCAGGCGCCGCCCGCGCCCCTGCCCGTCGTCCCGCACGGCCACCTCGATCGAGTCGCCGCCCACCCGCGCGACCGTGACCCGGACGGACGCGGCGTCCGCGGCGTGCTTGCGGACGTTGGTCAGCGCCTCCTGCACCACGCGGTGGACGGACGTGGCGACCTCGGGCGGCAGCGCGCCGAGGTCGGGGGCGAGCACGAGGGTCGCCGGCGGGTGGGTGAACCCCTCGACGAGCTCCCGCACCTGCGCCAGGTCCCCGACGGGACGGGTCCTGGTGCCCCGGTCGCCGTCCGCCCTCGCGCCCGCCCCGGCGTCCCCGTCCGGCGCGCCGACGTTCTGCGCGTCCCGCAGGAGCCCCACCATGCGGCGCATCGAGGTGAGCGCCTCGGTGCCCGCCTTCTCGATCCCCGCGAACATCGTGTCGAGCTGGTCGGGGGACTGCGCCGTCCCCGACTGCGCCGCGAACCGCGCGGCCTGCGCCTGGACGACGATGCCCGTCACGTGGTGGGCGACGAAGTCGTGCAGGTCACGGGCGAGGTCCAGCCGCTCGTCCCGGCGCGCCGCCGACAGCGACCGGGACCGCCGGGCGTCCACCGCGCGCAGGTAGAGCCCGACGCCGAGCGCGATCGCGACGAGGATGCCGAGCGGCGCGGTGAACAGCACCGCCGCGACCGGCGACCAGCGCAGCGGGATGGTCAGCACCACCGCGGCGAGCGGGACGGTGAGGGGGATGAGCCGGTCGCGGCGCACCTTCCACACAGACCGCGCGATGACCAGGAGCAGGGCGCCGACCTCGGCGAACACGCTCGGGTTGCTGAGATCGGGGCGCACCGCCATCCCGAGGAACAGCGTGCTGAGCGCCGACAGCACGGCGGCGGCCATCGCCAGCGGGATCAGGTGCCGGACGGAGACCGCCGCGGCGTTGGCCACGGCGGCGAGGACGATCATCCACAGGCCCGGCACGTCCCCGGCCTCGATCAGGCAGGCCAGCAGGAACAGGGCCGCGAAGCCGCCGTAGGCGATGCGCAGGAGGCAGCCGCCCACCGATTGGATGCGGTCCAGCCCCGTCCCCGTGTCGTTCATGGTCCCGCAGGCTACGACCCCCGGGCGACCCCCGGATCGACCATTCGGCCGATGTCGCGCCTCATGGACGGGCCGCCCGTCCGATGTGGGCGGCCTGCCGCTCACCGCACGATGAGGGCATGTACCTGATCTATGCACCCCTCATCGCCGTGTTCGCCGTGTTCGTGATCTACGGGGGCCTCGTGATGCCCGCCATGGAGATCGTCCAGTCCGTCCGGAGGCGCCGCCCGGACGAGCCGCCCGGCGCCGATGTCGTCGAGCTGCGCCCCGAGGACGACCGGCGGGTCGCGGCGTGACCGAGCCGGTCGAGCCCGTCCTGTCCGGACGCGGCCTGGTCAAGCGCTTCGGCCCCGCCGTCGCGCTGGACGGCGTGGACCTCGCCGCGGGCCGCGCCGAGACCGTGGCGATCATGGGCCCGAGCGGCTCGGGAAAATCCACGCTGCTGCACTGCCTGGCCGGGATCATGAAGCCGGACGCGGGGGAGGTGCGCCTGCTCGGGCAGCGGATCGACGCGCTCGGCGAGCGCCGCCGCAGCGCCCTGCGCCGGTCCCGGTTCGGGTTCGTCTTCCAGTTCGGGCAGCTGCTGCCCGAGCTGCCCGCCGACGAGAACGTGGCGCTCCCGCTGATGCTGGACGGCACGTCCCGCGCGGAGGCGGTGCGGGCGGCCCGCGCCTGGTTCCGGCCGCTCGGCCTCGCCGGGATGGAGAACCGCCGTCCCGGCGAGCTGTCCGGCGGGCAGGCGCAGCGCGTCGCGATTGCGCGGGCCCTCGTCACCGGCCCCGCCGTGGTGTTCGCGGACGAGCCGACCGGCGCGCTCGACCAGACGACCGGCCATGACACCATGCGGCTGCTGGTGGAGGCGACCAGGCACAACGGCGCGTCCCTGATCGTGGTCACGCACGACCCCGCCGTCGCCCGCTGGTGCGACCGGACGGTCGAGGTGCGCGACGGCCGCCTGCGGCACACCGCCGCCGAGGCCGCGTGATGCGGACGGAGCTGCGGCTGTCCTGGCGGCTGCTGCGCGGCGGCGGCCCGCGCGGCCTTCTCGGCTCCCTGCTCACCCTCGCCGCCGTGGCCGTCTCGACCGGGCTCCTGCTGTTCGCCGTGGGCGCCAACCACGCGTTCGGGCAGCGGGCCGACGCCGACGCATGGCGGCACCCGGACAAGGCCAAGGGGACGGCGACGGTCATCGAGGCGCTGTCGACCGACTACGTCCGGGGCAGGCCGATCACGGTCGTCGACCTGGCGGCCCTGGGCGACCGGCCGCCGGTGCCGCCCGGCATGGAGCGGTTCCCGAAGCCCGGCGAGGTCTGGGCGTCGCCCGCGCTCGTCCGCCTGTCGAAGGACATGCCCGCCGGGCAGCTCGCGCAGCGCCTCCCCGCACCCGCCGGGACGCTCGGACGGGCCGCGCTCGTCCACCCGGGCGAGCTCGTCGCGGTCGTCGGCCGGACCGCCGGGGACCCGGCGATGACGGCGCCCCGGACCGACCCGAACGGCATGCACGCCGCCGCCGCGCCGACCCGGATCGACCGGTTCGGCTCCGGCGCGGTGTCCCCGCGGGCGCAGCTGTACCAGGCGTTGATGCTCCTGGCGTCCGCCCTGATGGTCGTCCCGCTGCTGGTGTTCGGGGGCGCCGCGGCGCGGCTCACCGTCGCGCGGCGGGACGGGCGGCTGGCCGCGCTGCGGCTGGTCGGCGCGACCCCGGGTCAGGTGGTCGCGATCACCACCGCCGAGGCCGTGCTGACCGCGGCGGCGGGCGCCCTCGCCGGCGCCCTGCTGTACGCGGCGTCGATGCCCGCGCTCGCGCACATCACGATCGCGGGCGGCGGCTGGTTCGCCCGCGACCTGTGGCCCGCCCCGCCCGCGCTCGCGGCCGTCCTCCTCGCGGTGCCCGTCCTCGTCGGCGTCAGCGCGGTCGCCGGGCTGCGCCGGGTGGTCGTCAGCCCGCTCGGCGTCGCGCGCCGCCAGACCCCGCCCGGGATGCGCGCCGCCCGGCTCGTCGCGTTCCTCGGCGTCCTGACCGCCTTCGCCGCCGTCGGCGGCAACCTCCTGGGCATGGGACGGCTCGGCCTTGCGATCCTGCTCGTCTTCCTCGCCCTCGCCTTCCTCGCCATCAACCTGGCCGGGCCGTTCGTCGTGGCGCTGATCGGCCGCGCGATGGCGGGCATGGCGCGCCGGCCCGCGCGGCTGCTCGCGGGACGCCGCCTGATGGACGACCCGCGCTCGGCCTGGCGGACCGTCGCGGGCGTCGCGCTCACCGGCTTCGTCGCGGGCTTCCTCGCGCTGATGAACCCGTCCGCGTCCACGTTCGGGCCGACCGACCGCCTCCGGCTGACCGTCCCGCACGTGCGCTCCGCGGCCGTCGCGGACCAGGTGACGGGACGGCTCGCCGGGATCGAGGCGCGAGTGGCGGTGAAGAGCGCCGCGACGGAGGCCGGGCGGCAGGGCGACGACACCGTGACGGTCACCGTCCCCGGCGGTGCGGCCGCCGTCGACCGGGCGCGCACCGCGCTGGCCGGCGTGGTCCCCGGCACGGTCGCCACCACCCCGTCCGACGACGACGCCACCGACCGGGAACTGCTGGCCGACCTGCGCACAGGTGCGCTCACCGTGCTCGCCGTGTCGTTCCTCATCGCCGTCACCAGCGCGGGCATCACGGGGGCGTCCGCGGTGCTGGACCGGCGGCAGACCTACGCGATGCTGCGCCTCGCGGGCACGCCGCTGTCGGTGCTCGACCGGGCGCGGCGGCAGGAGATCTTCGTCCCGCTGCTGGTGATGGGCGGCGGCTCCCTGCTGACGGGGATGTTCTTCGCCTCGCCCTTCGCCGTGGAGTTCGGCCTTCGCGGCCTGGCGACCCTCGGCGCGTTCGTCGTCCTCGGCTTCGGCGGAATCCTCGGCGCCGGCGCCCTCAGCCGCCCGCTCCTACGAGCGGTCACCACCGACCCGGCACCACGCCCCGACTAGCCCGTTGGGGGCCGAAAATCTGTTCGAAGAATGTCAGTGGTGATGCGTAGGTTGAGCATGTGATCTCGGAGACATCCGGGAACACGAGCCGAACCAAGTGGCTTGTTCAGACGTACCAAGGGGTATGTGACAACCGGTGGCACCCGCACAGGCGCGGCCCACCGGGCTTAAGGAAGGGGTGTTGGCAGTGAGCGAAGCGACCGGCACATTCCATCTTTCCCACCCGCGGCTTGACGGGCCCGCCGAGCGGACCGTCGTGCAGCCGTGGCTCACCGAGCTCTCTCATCTGACGCTGAACGCCTACGCCGAGACCCTGCCCGCCCTGGCCGTGGTCGAGGCGCTTCCCGTCCAGCCCCCCACCCCGGTCCCCGTCCCGGCCGTCCGCGCGTCGCGCGGCCGCCGCATCGCGCTGGCCGCCTAACCGTCTGGCCGTCCTGCCGTTTGGCCGTCTGGCCGCATGAGCATCGATCGAGGCCGAGGCGATCCCGCCTCGGCCTCGACGCATGCCCGGACCTGCAAGCGTCTTGCATATTGAGATTCGTTTCTCAGGGTTTGAGAAGTCGGCGTAGGGTCGGGGCCATCGCACAGAGAGGTGATCCCGATGACCGCGTACACCCATGGCCACCACAAGAGCGTGCTCAGCTCCCACCAGTGGCGGACGGCCGAGAACTCCGCCGCCTACCTGATCGGACACCTGCGCCCCGGGCAGTCGGTGCTGGACGTGGGCTGCGGACCGGGAACCATCACCGCCGGGCTGGCCCAGCGCGTCGCCCCGGGACGGGTCACCGCCGTGGACGCGGCCGAGGTGGTGCTGGCCGAGGCCCGCAAGAGCGCCGCCGCCCACGGGCTCGGCAACGTCGACTTCGCCGTGGCCGACGTCCACGCCCTGGACTACGACGACGGCACGTTCGACGTCGTCCACGCCCACCAGGTCCTGCAGCACGTGGCCGACCCCGTCCAGGCGCTGCGCGAGATGCGCCGCGTCACCCGCCCCGGCGGGATCGTCGCGGCCCGGGACGCCGACTTCGGCGGCATGGTCTGGTACCCCGACCCGCCGGGAATGGACTCCTGGCTGCCCGTCTACTACAAGGTGGCGCGCGGAAACGGCGGCGAGCCCGACGCCGGGCGGCGCCTGGCCTCCTGGGCCCGCGAGGCGGGCTTCGCCGACGTCACCGCGTCCGCGTCGAGCTGGTGCTACTCCACTCCCGAGGAGCGCGAGTGGTGGAGCGAGTCGTGGGGCGGCCGGATGCTCGACTCTCCCGTCGCCGACCGCGCCGTGGCCGGCGGGCAGGCGACCCGCGAGGAGCTGCGGCGGATCTACGACGGCTGGAAGACCTGGGCCGCCGCGGACGACGGCTGGTACGCCGTCCTGCACGGCGAGATCATCTGCCGCGCCTGAGAGGGCGCCCCGCCCCGGCGGGCGGGGCGCCCTCTCAGG
>NZ_SMKU01000610.1 GCF_004349215.1 Actinomadura rubrisoli
CCCTCACGCCCCACACCGCCGCTCCCACCTGCGCTTGCACCGCCGCTCTCACTACCCTCGCGCCGCCGCTCTCGCCTGCACCCCGCGACGCCGCTTCCAGCTCGCGCCCGTGTGGCGCCGCCTCCGCGCGGCGCCTTTCCTTCGCCCGCGTCCGCGCCGTCGCCCGCGAAACGGGCGTTGTCTAGTACTTGGAACACGAAAGAGTGCCCATGTAGCAGGAGGTTTGTCCTACTCTTGCCCGTGAGGTGGTGTGGCTCACGCTCTGGGTAACGGTCCCATCGCGGATCGTTGTCCGGACTTGACCTACCTCGGGGTGCACCCGGTATACGGGTCACTCGGACGAATGTCATCGAGGCGGAGGATTCGTTGGGGGGAGCGCCCGTGGCGGCGGCCGCCGGTGCACCTGAGGGTGCGCTCGGCAGGGTCGTCAGCCGGACCCTCACCGCGGCGCGGCACGGCCCTGTGGGCCTGATGCTGCGCGCCGCGGCGATGGCCGTCGCGGCCGTCGGCGTGGCATGGATCCACCGTGCCGGCGACCCCGGCGTGCTCTGCCCCCTCCGGGCTCTCACCGGAATCCCGTGCCCCCTGTGCGGGGGGACCACCGTGTTCATCGAGTTCGGTTCGGGCCGTCCAGCCCAGGCGGTCCTCGCGAACCCGGTGGCACTCGCGGGCGCGATCGGCATCGCCGTCGCGCCGCTTGGGCTGGGAGGACGCTGGTGGGCACTCCAGCCGAAAACCCGTGCCTGGATGCTCGGTGCCGCCCTCGTGGGGTCGGAGCTGTGGCAGCTCGTCCGGTTGGGTGTTCTGCGGGTTTGAGCCGCAATCCCTGCGTCGGTCAGACTTGCGGAGCCCTCCGGGTCCGGCGGGCGTCACATTACGACAGGGTCAATCAATAAGGAGCAAGTGTGGGTAACCCCTACGACCCGTACGGTCAGCAGCAGCCGGGCTATGGGCAGCAGCAGCCTGGGTACGGCCAGCCGCAGCAGCCCGGGTACGGTCAGCCCCAGCAGCAGCCGGGCTACGGCCAGCCCCCGGCGCAGCCCGGTTACGGTCAGCCGCAGCAGCAGCAGCCTGGTTACGGCCAGCCGCCGGCCCAGCCGGGCTACGGCCAGCCGCCTGCCGCGCAGCCGGGTTACGGCCAGCCGCCCGCGCCGCCTGCCGGCGGGCAGCCCGGCTACCAAGAGGTGCACCACCACCACTACGGCGCCGGCGGACAGTTGGCCGAGTGGGGCTCGCGGGCCGGTGCGACCATCATCGACGGCCTGATCATCGGCGCGCCCGTGGGCGTGCTCTACTTCATCGCCCTTCTCCTCATGGGGTCGGGCAACGGGGGCGCCGCGTTCATCGGCATCCTCTTCTTCCTGGTCGCCCTGGCCATCGGCATCGGCGGCGGGATCTGGCTGATCTACCAGGAGGGCACCACCGGCCAGACGATCGGCAAGCGCCAGATGGGCATCCGGGTGGTCAGCGCGCAGACCGGCCAGGTGCTCGGTTTCGGCGGGGCCTTCGTGCGGCGGCTCGCCCACGCCGCCGACAGCTTCGCCTGCTACGTCGGCTACCTCTGGCCGCTGTTCGACGAGCGCAAGCAGACGTTCGCGGACAAGATCTGCAACACCCTCGTCGTCCGCGCCTGACGGTCTCGAACGCGAGGAGCGGGGCGTCCCCCAAGCGGGGGGCGTCCCGCTCGGCGTTTCCGGACCCGCACCCCTTCGCGGGACGTTTCGGACCGCTACGGGACGGGGTCGAACGCGCTGTTGCAGGCGGCCACCAGCGCGCGCCGCACGGCCCGGTCGAGCAGCCGCAGAGCCTCACCCCGGCGACGCATCTGATCGGCGTTGAGGCCACGGTCATCCATCCGCCGGGCAAGGTCCACCACGCGGGACAGCCGCCCGGCGAGGGCCGCGACGCGGTGGGCGCGGGGCGGGTAGCCGGGGGCGAGCGGATGGTCGCCGCGGTCCGGATCGCGCAGGTCGGCGAGCGCGTCGGCGATCTCCGGCGGGGTGCCGGACAGATCGTCCACCGTCAGCAGCACCTCGGTCGCGTCGCGCATCGCGAGGGTCAGCTGCCGGTCGGCGTCCGCGAGGGACGGGACGTCGGGCAGCCCCGCCGAGGCGTCGCAGGTCGTCCAGCGCACCCCGACGTAGGACGAGCCGCGCCGGTCCTCGGCCGGGACCAGGCCCATGGCGCGGTCCCCGAGGACGGCGACGACGGCGGCCCCCGCCTCGATCGCGCCGCGGTTGAACTCCGGCGGGCCGGTGAGGCCGAGCGGGTCGCCCGCCTCGGGCAGGGCCAGCCGGAACGCGGTCATGCCGCCGACGCGCAGGTCGCCGAGCCCGCGGCGCAGCGTCACCTCGGCGGGCGCCCCGCCGAGGATCTGCGGCCCCGCCGACCGCTCGACCGCGTCGACGGCCTCGTCCAGGCCGACGTGCCCCGTCAGCCACGCATTGCCCCATGCGACCAGCGCGGTCGCCACGTCCTTACTCATCCCGTCCCCAACAATCCCCAATGGGCATGCGAACCACCATAAGCGTTCGGATCGCCGGTGCCACAGAACCGGGGGAGGCACCCCGGATGGGCGGGGCC
>NZ_SMKU01000611.1 GCF_004349215.1 Actinomadura rubrisoli
GCCCATCTCGCGCATCTACCCCGCGCCCCCACCTCGGGCGTCCGCTCCGCGGCGGTCGCCTTCCCGCACGGTCACCCCGCGCCTATCTCGGGCGTCCCACTCCGCGTGCCCACTCCACACACGCCCACCCCGCGCCACCTTGGGCGTCTGCCCCGCGCGCGGTCATCTCCCCGTGTGGCCTGCGCGGTCAACCCGCGCGCCGACCTCGGCGTCCGCCTTGCGCGTGGTCACCTTCCCGCGTTGACCGCGCGTCCACCCCACACGCGCCCACCCGCAGGCGGTCGCCTTCCCGCGTTGACCGCGAGCCGACCCCGGTGCGTCGACCCTGCGTGGTCACCTCGGGTGGTCGCTCCGCGCGTCTGCCCCGCGCGCCCTGCGCGTCCACCCCGCGCGCGGTCATCTCCTCGCGTGGCCTGCGCGTCCACCCCGCGCGCCCACCTGGGGTGCCCACCTCGGACGTCCGCCCCGCGGGCGGCCACCTTCCCGCGTGGCTTGTACGCCGACCTGGGGCGTCCGCCCCGGCGGGCGGTTACCTTCCCGCGTGGTCACCCCACGTGGCTCGCGCGACCTGGGGCGTCCGCCCCGGCGGGTGGTCGCCCTTCCCGCGCGGTCACCCGCGCCCACCTCGGGCGTCCCACCCCGCACGCCCACTCCACACGCGCCCACCCCGCGGTCGCCCTGCGCGTCGGTCCCGCGCGTGGTCATCTCCCCGCGTGGCCTGTCGCGTGGTCATCTCCCCGCGTGGCCTGCGCGGTCACCCCGTGCGCCGACCTCGGGTGTCCGCTCCGCGAGCGGTCACCTTCCTGTGTGGTCACCCCGCGTGGCTCGTGCGCCGACCTCGGGCGTCTGCCCCGCGCGTGGTCACCTTCCCGTGTGGCCCGCGTGCCCACTTCTCGCGTGCCCACCCACAGGCGGTCGCTTCCCACGTGGCCCGCGCGTCGACCCCGGCGTGTCGTCGTCTCGCGCGGTCATTCCGCGAGTCTGCCCCGCGCGTGGTCGCCCTGCGTGTCCACCCCGCGCGCCCACCTGGGGCACCCACCTCGGACGTCCGCTCCGCGGGCGGTCGCCTTCCCGCGTGGTTACCCCGCGCCCACCCCGCACGCCCACTCCACACGCGCCCACTACGCGCGTGGTCGCCTTCCCGCGTGGACCGCAAGCCCACCTCACACGCGCTCACCTCACACGCGCCGACCCCGCAGGCGGTCGCTTTCCCGGCGTGGTCACTCCGCGCGCCGACCTCGGGCGTTCGCCCCGCGGGCGGTCGCCTTCCCGCGTGGCCCGCGTGGCCCGTGGCCCGTGCGTCCACCTCGGGCGTCCGCCGCGCGGGAGGTCGCCCTGCGCGCTCACCCCGCGCCCACCACGCGCGGTCACCCTGCGCGTCCACCCCGCGGGCGGTCGCCTTCCCAAGTGGCCCGCGCGTCGACCCCGCGTGGTCACCTCGGGCGTTCCACCGCGCACGCCCCGCGCGTGGTCATCTCCCCGCGTGGCCTGCGTGGTCACCCCGCGCGCCGACCTCGGGTGTCCGCCCCGCGGGCGGTCGCCTTCCCGAGTGGCCTGCGTGGCCCGTGGCCCGCGCGTCCACCTCGGGCGTCCGCCCCGCGGGAGGTCGCCCTGCGCGCTCACCCGCGCGGTCACTCTGCGTACCCACCTCGCGGGCGGTCACCTTCCCGCGTGGTCACTTCCCCGCCCATCCCGCGCGGTCACCCCGCATGGCTCGTGCGCCGACCTCGGGCGTCCGCCCCGCGGGCGGTCGCCTTCCCGTGTGGTCCGCGCGGTCACCCCGCGCGCCGACCCCGGTGCGTCGGCCCCGCGCGGTCACTCGGCGTGTCTGGTCCGTGCGCGGTTGCCCTGCGCGTCCACTCTGCGTGGTTACCTTCGCGTGTGGTCACTTCATGCGGTCACTTGGAAGACATTCGGGGTCAGGTGTGGGCCCTGGTGAGGGCGAACCGTGGGTTCGCATGGCCTGGCAGGTGCGTTCACCTCGTCGCATGGGTGACTCACGGCCTTGTGTGGTCGTACGTTGTGGGCGGTTCCGCATGTGAACCCGTTTCCGTGGGACCTCAACATCAAGGTCCGCCTTGCCAGCTCACCACGTCTCCCGCGCGGCCACGGCGGTCATCTCGTGCCCCCGCGCGTCGCGCCTCTCGCGCGTCCGCGCCGCGCGGCCACACTTGTGCGGTTGCCTCGCGCATCCCGCGCGTGTTCACCTCGCGTGGCCGTTCGGAAGTCGTGCGGGGATCGGCTTTGCCGCCACTGGGCGCGCATGGCCTGGTAGGTGTGGTCGCGTCCGATGGGCGGTCTCCGGTCTTGGGTGGACGTGTGGTGTGGGCGCCCGATGGTGACAATGACAAGCCGTTTCGGGAGGCGTTGCATTGCGCGAGCGTGAATTCCGGCGGACGGCTCTGCCGTCGGCGGAGCGTCGGGGCGGCCATGTGGTCGTCGGGCGATGCTCGTGGGCGTGTTGCCTTGTAGGTGCCCTACCCATGGGTGGCCTTCGGTGGGCCCGTGCGCGGGGCGTTCCGGTGGCGGGTTGTTTCCCACCTGGGGTTGCGCGGGCGAGGTGGGGGCG
>NZ_SMKU01000612.1 GCF_004349215.1 Actinomadura rubrisoli
TATAAGAGACAGGCCCCCGGACCCCGAGACCTCGGTCCCCAGCCCGTAGGGCGCTTCTCAAGCTCCGTGGCCAGATCCTCGCGAAGATTGACATTCTGGGCGCTTTCGCTCGACGGTCCCGGTCGCGCAAAGTGACCTGGTGTTCAGACTCTCTCGTGTGCACCGCGCCTGGCCGGTCGCGGCGGTCGCGTTCGTGGCGCTGGTCGGCGCGGCCGGGTTCCGGGCGACTCCCGGCGTCCTGATGGTGCCCTTGCAGGACGAGTTCGGCTGGTCGCGGGCCACCACGTCGGCGGCCGTGTCGGTCAACCTCGTCCTGTACGGCCTGACCGCGCCGTTCGCGGCGGCGCTGATGGACCGGTTCGGCGTGCGGCGCGTCACCGCCCTCGCGCTGACGCTCGTGGCCGCCGGAAGCGGGCTCACCGTGTTCATGTCGGCGAGCTGGCAGCTCGTCCTGTGCTGGGGCGTGCTCGTCGGGCTCGGCACGGGTTCCATGGCGATGGTGTTCGCCGCGACCGTGGCCGGCCGGTGGTTCGTCCGGCACCGCGGGCTCGTCATCGGCGTGCTCACCGCCGGCGGCGCCGCCGGGCAGCTCGTGTTCCTGCCGGTGCTGGCCTGGCTCGTCGGCAGGAGCGGCTGGCGCTCCGCGGCGCTGACCGTGACGATCGCCGCGCTGGCGGTGGTTCCGCTGGTCGTGCTGGTGTTGCGCGAACGTCCGTCGGACGTGGGGGCCCTGCCCTATGGCGCGACGGTCGCCGAACCCGATCCGCCCCGCACAGGAGACGCCGCCCGGACGGCTCTCCGCGCGCTCTCTGGCGCATGGCGTACAAAGGCGTTCTGGCTCCTGGCGGGCGGGTTCTTCATCTGCGGCGCGTCCACGAACGGCCTGGTCGGCACCCACTTCATCCCCGCCGCGCACGACCACGGCATGCCCGAGACGACGGCGGCCGGCCTGCTGGCCCTCGTCGGAGTGTTCGACATCGTCGGGACGGTGGCGTCCGGCTGGTTCACCGACCGGCTCGACAGCCGGATCCTGCTCGCCTGGTACTACGCCCTGCGCGGCCTGTCGCTGCTCGTCCTGCCGGTGCTGTTCGCCGACTCACCGCACCCGAGCATGCTCGTCTTCGTCATCTTCTACGGCCTGGACTGGGTCGCGACCGTCCCGCCCACGATCGCCCTCGCGCGGGAGGTGTTCGGACCGTCCGCGGGCACGATCGTGTTCGGCTGGGTCTTCGCCGCACACCAGCTCGGTGCTGCCGCCGCCGCTGCCATAGCGGGATTGCTCCGTACGTCGCTCGGCTCGTACACGCTCGCATGGTGGGGCGCGGGGGTGCTGTGCCTGTTCGCCGCAGGGATGTCGATGTCCATAGCGCGCACTCCGTCAACCCCCTTGAAAGTGCCCGAGCCGACCGGCGCGGCTTAGTCGTTGACGAGGTTCTCCACACCGGCTGGGAGACTGCCTGCCAGACCGGCCTCTACCAGGAACGTCTCCAGGGTGTCTTGGAACGCCCGCGCGGCGTGGGTGAGGTCGACGTCCTTGCGGTGGGCGAGCGCGATCGTCCGGAGCAGGCCGGGGCCGTGATGACCGCGCCGGAGCGGCTCGTCGCCCTCGGCCAGGACGAGCGGGGTTCCGCGCAGGCCGGGCCGTCCGGCGAGGACCATGCTGGGGACGACCGCGATCCCGAGCCCGGCTTCGACGAAGCGCAGGACGGCGTCCATCTCGCCGCCCTCCACCGCGAACTTGGGCTCGAACCCGGCCGCCCTGCACGCGCTGATGGTCGCCTCGCGCAGGTCGTACCCCGACCGGAACATCACCAGCGGACGGTTCCGCAGATCCTGGATGCGCAGGTGCGAGCGGCGCGGCATCTGCGTCGCCTTGGCGGAGCGCACAGGGGCGCTCGCCTCGGAACCCGCCGGGGAGGCGACCACCAGGTACTCGCGCAGTATCGGTGTCGTGTCGAGCGGCGGATCCCCATGCAGCGGGAGGATCACCAGGGCCATGTCCAGCGAGCCCCGGGTCAGCTCCCGGACGAGGTCACGCGAGCCCCCCTCCTCGACCATGAGCTGGATGCCCGGATAGGCGTCGTGGAAGCGGCGCAGGACGTCCCCTAGCAGGCCCGCGCAGAGCGACGGTGTCGCGCCCAGCCGCACCCGCCCGCGCCGCAGACCGGCGAGCTCCTGCACTTCGAGGCGCGCGGTGTCGACGTCGGCCAGGATCCGCTTCGCCAGCGGCAGCAGCGCCTCCCCCGCCGGGGTCAGGGTGATGTTGCCCCTGGCGCGGCTGAACAGGGACACGTTCAGCTCGGTCTCCAGCGCGCGGATCTGCTTGGACAGCGAGGGCTGGGCGACGCGCAGAAGCTCGGCGGCCTGCGTGAAGTGGCGTACCTCCGCGACCGCGACGAAGTAGGCGAGCTGCTGCAACTGCATCTTGCACAGAGTACGGGTCGGGTTCCGGCGCACTTGCAAGCGGCCGGTCGTCCAGCGACGCGGTCACTCGGCGCGACGGGCACGGGGCGCGGCGGGCACGGAGAACGGCGGGTGCGGGGCGCGGCGCGGCGAGCACGG
>NZ_SMKU01000613.1 GCF_004349215.1 Actinomadura rubrisoli
GGGCCGCGCAGGACAGCGGCGCGCTCGGGGCGTCGCCGTGCAGGACGGCGTTGTGGACCTTGCACAGCTCCGGGGACGGGCTGAGCCCGAGGTCCTCGGCGAGCAGGTCGCGCGCCGCGTGGTAGGCCTCCAGCGCGTCGTAGCGGCGGCCGGCGTTCGCCAGCGTGCACACCAGCAGGCTGTGGTACCACTCGTCGTAGGGCTTCGCGGTCACCAGCGAGCGCAGCTCCCCGATGAGCTCGCGGTGCCGGCCGAGCCGCAGGTCGGCCTCGATCCGCAGGTTCAGCGCGCGGCTGCGGTGCTCCTCCAGCGCCGCGGCGTGCCCCTCCAGCACCCGGCCGAGCTGGATGTTGGCCAGCGCCGGGCCGTCCCACAGCTCCAGCGCCGCGCGGAGCGGGACGGCGGCCTCGCCGGGCCGGCCGCGCTCCAGCAGCCCGCGGCCGCGGGCCAGCAGGCCCTCGAAGTCGCCGAGGTCGAGCTGGCCGGGGTCGACGTGCAGCGAGTACCCCGGCGGGCGGGTGACCAGCATCTCCTTGTGGCCGGCCGGGACCGCCTCGTCGCTCAGCCAGCGGCGGATCTGGTAGACGTACGTCTGGGCCGTCCTGGCGGCGCTGCGCGGGGGGTCCTCGCCCCAGAGCTCTTCGATGATCGTCTCCAGCGGGACGACGTGTCCCGCGCGCACCAGCAGCAGGGCGAGCGTGTTCAGCACCCTGGGCGCGGTCGGGGCGAATGCGGGGCCGTCGGCCGCGACGTCGAGCGGGCCGAGAAGCTTGAAGCGCAGCATCTGCGGCGAACCTCCTGTATCGGTCTCGGGGGCCGGATGTTGGAGCGATTCACCCGGCCCGCAATATCCCCGGGGAGCCCGGTTAATCGCCCCGTGTCCATCGAGCCGCCGAATGAGCCGATGGTCACGCGCGCTCTGCTCCTTTCGGGACCACCGGGGGTATCGAAAGGAGCATCCCGGCGGACCGGAACCGCTTCGACGTTTCCCGTCCCGCTCCGTGGTTAGTAGCGCGGCGTCAGGAGATCGGACGCCTCGACCAAGGAGTGATTCCCCGTGACCACTGACACGGCGGCTCCCGCGAAGGGGGCCCCGCGGCGGCTGGGCCTCGTCCTGGCCACGTGCTGCGCCGGGCAGTTCCTGGTCGTCCTGGACGCGTCGGTGATGAACGTCGCGCTCCCCTCGATCAGGAACGCGCTGCATTTCCAGACCGATTCCCTTCAATGGATCATCAATGCGTACACGATCGTGTTCGCCGGTTTCCTTTTGCTCGGCGGACGGCTCGCCGACCTTTACGGGCGGCGGCGCGTGTTCCTCGGCGGAATCGCCGTGTTCACGCTCGCGAGCCTGGCGGGCGGCCTGGCCTGGAACCCGGCGTCGCTGCTCGTCGCGCGCGGGGTGCAGGGGCTCGGCGCCGCGATCATGGCGCCCGCGACGCTGACCGTCCTCGGCACCACCTTCACCGACCGCGACCAGCGCGCCAAGGCGTTCGGGATGTGGGGCGCGGTGGCGGCCGGGGGCGGCGCGGTCGGCGCCCTCATCGGCGGGGTCATCACCGAATGGCTGTCCTGGCGCTGGATCCTGCTCGTCAACGTGCCGGTCGGCGCCGTGCTGGCGGCGGCCGTGATGTACGCGGTGACCGAGTCGCGCAAGGACGACGGCGATCGGGAGGCGGACGTCCGCGGCTCGGTGGCCATCACCGTCGGGCTGATCTCCCTCGTCTACGCCATCGTCCGGTCCGAGCGGGAGGGCTGGGGGTCGCCGCAGATCCTGGGCTTCCTCGCGGTGGGCGTGGTGCTGCTCGCGCTGTTCGTGCTGAACGAGGCGAAGATGGACCGGCACCCGCTCGTCCCCCTGTCGATCTTCCGGAACCGGTCGGTGACGGCGGCCAACCTGGTGGCCTTCACCAGCACCGCCGCGCTGTGGGGGACGTTCTTCCTGTTCACGCTGCTGCTGCAGCTGGTGCTCGGCTACAGCCCGCTGGAGACCGGCTTCGCCTACCTGCCGCTGTCGCTCGGCATCCTGGTCGCGGCGCGCGGCATCGCCTCGCTCGTGCCCAAGCTCGGCCCCCGGCCGCTGCTGGTCACCGGGCTGCTGCTGTCGGCGGCCGGGCTCGCCTGGCTGTCGCGGGCGTCGGCCGGCGCGGACTTCCTCACCGACCTGTTCGGCCCGACGCTCGTGCTGGGCGTCGGCCAGGGGATCATCTCCGCGTCGATGACCGTCGCGGGCACCGCCGAGGTCGGCTACCGCGAGCAGGGCCTGGTGTCCGGGCTGCTGAACACCAGCCGCCAGGTCGGCGGCGCGCTCGGCCTGGGGATCCTGTCGCTGATCGCGGCGGCGCACACCTCCGGGGCCGGGGGCGGCGCGCAGCAGGCGTCCAGGGAGGCGCTCGCCGACGGGTTCGGCCGGGCGTTCCTCGTCTCGGCGCTGTTCCCGCTGGTCGGCGTGCTCGCCGCGCTGGCGGTCCCGCGCGTGCGCCCGGAGGAGAAGCAGGACGGGAAGCAGGACGGGCAGCGGGCCGCCGG
>NZ_SMKU01000614.1 GCF_004349215.1 Actinomadura rubrisoli
TACCAGGCGTGCGGGTGGGACGGGCGCTCCGGCAGCGGCGGGCGGCGTAGCACGGGATGCGGTCGCTGGTGGAGGCGCTGATCCGCGAGACCGGCACGGGCCGCCTGCGGGCGCGCCCCGGGGCGTGGGCGTCTCGGACGGCTCGGATGCAGCGGGTGTCCCGGATGTTGGACGATGTGGGGGCCGGCCCTGGTAAGGCCCGGTGAGGGTGTTCGACCGGTATGCCCAGCGGGTGGGCGCCCTGCGCGGGTCCATCAGGTTGGGGTGCGGGTGAAGGCCGTCTCCGCTACGAACCGGGGAGGTATCCGGCCGTACACGGGAATCGCGAGCCCGTCAGTGGGGGCTCTGAACCCGGTGACCGTTGACACGGCGACTGGATCTTGGGTAGGCAGGTGTCCGTGGCAGCCGACGGAGGTTACTCCGAGCCGATGTATCACACGGCCCTGGAGTCGGACCTCATGGTCCCGATGCGCGACGGTGTGCGGCTGGCCACGGATGTGTACCGTCCTGCCGGGCAGGACGGCGTGGTCGGCGCGGCGCTGCCGGCGCTGCTGGTCCGGACCCCGTACGACAAGTCCGCCGCCGGGGAGGACAGCGAGTGGGCGCACTGGTTCACCGCACGGGGATACGTTGTGGTGATCCAGGACTGCCGCGGCTGTTTCGGGTCCGAGGGGGAGCTGGGGTTTCTCGGCTGCGAGGCCGAGGACGGGCAGGACACGGTCGGCTGGGTGCGCGCCCAGCCGTGGTGCGACGGCCAGGTCGGCATGTGGGGCACCTCCTATGTCGGCTGGACGCAGACGGCCACGGCCGCCGCCGGTACCGAAGGGCTGGCCGCGATCGTGCCGAACCAGAGCGGCGCCAACGGCTACACCAGCTCGATCCGGCACGGCGGTGCGCTGGAACTGCGGTGGATCGCTTGGATGTTCTGGCATTCCGCACGCAATACCCAGGCGGCGCTCAAGGCGCGGGCGTGGGTGGATGCCGCCCTCAACTCGGACCCGATCACGTTCGGGCAGTGGCTGCGCCGCTGGCCGATCCGGCCCGGAGTCACGCAGCTCGCCGTTGTCCCGCCGTATGAGCGGCTGGCGTTCGCGCTGCTCACCCACGACCGCTACGACGACTTCTGGACGAACCCGGGAATCAATCCGGCCGCCCATCTCGACCGTTTCACCGATGTGCCCACACTGCTGATGGGCGGCTGGTACGACTCCTACACTCGCGCCACCTTCGAGCTGTTCGAGGGGCTGTCGGCCTGCAAGGCCGGGCCGGTGAAGCTGATCGTGGGGCCCTGGTCGCACGACCGGACGGGGGAGACGTCGGCGGGCGACCTGTGGTTCGGCCAGGACGCGGCCATCGACAAGATCGGTACTCATCTGCGCTGGTACGACCGGTGGCTCAAGGGGCGACCCAACGGCGCCGACCATGACCCGCCGGTGCGGATCTTCGTGATGGGCGGGGGATCGGGCGCACGCGGCCCGGAAGGCCGGCTCAGCCACGGCGGCCGATGGCGTGATGAGTTCGAGTGGCCACTGGCGCGGACCGTCCACGTCCCCTACTACCTGCACCAGGACGGCGGCCTGGGCCTTCGGCCGCCTGCGGTGGACAGGTCCTCGACCACCTACCGGTTCGACCCGGCCGACCCGGTGCCGTCGATCGGCGGCAACGTGTCCTCACTGTTCGAGGCACCCGGCCTGCCGTCCGGGATCACCGACCCCGGGGACGCGTTCCTGTTCGAGGGCGTCCAGGCCCTCGTCGAACCGGGGGGCTTCGACCAGCGCGAATCCGCGGGCCTGTACGGCTGCCGGCCGCCCTACCTGCCGCTCGCGGCACGCGCCGACGTCCTGGTCTTCCAGACCGATCCGCTCGTCGACGACCTTGAGGTGACCGGGCCGATCGAGGTCCGGTTGTGGGTCGCCACGACCGCGGCCGACACCGACTTCACCGCCAAGCTGATCGATCTCTATCCGCCCTCGGGGGCCCATCCCCGCGGCTACGCCCTCAACCTCACCGATTCGATCATCCGGCTCAGGTTCCGGGTGGGCGGCCCGCCGAGCCCGCTGCCCCCCGGCCAGATCACCCAGGTCACGATCACGCTCTATCCCACGAGCAATCTCTTCGTGGCCGGCCACCGGATCCGCGTGGACATCTCAAGCTCCAACCATCCGCGCTTCGACGTCAACCCGAACACCGGCGAAGCGCCCGGCACGCGACGGCGGCACGTCATCGCCGACAACACCGTGTTCCACGACACGCAGCGGGCTTCGCACATCGTCCTGCCCACGGTGCCCTGCCCCGGCTGACCCGCTCCGCGCCCGCGGCCTGCGGCTGAGCCGCCCACCCGCGATGGCACCCGAGCAGATCCGCCACGCCCGCGCGCCCACCCCGACGCGATCATTTCCTGCATCGCCCGGCTGCCGGGCGTCGGCGGCTCCACCATCTGCAGGGACGTGCCCGAACTCAAGGAAGGCCGCCGTCCCGGGACGCGCGGTGACCTTCGATGGCGGGGAGTGGGGTGGC
>NZ_SMKU01000615.1 GCF_004349215.1 Actinomadura rubrisoli
GGACGGGCGGGGGCCCGCCGGTCCCGGCCTCGACGAGCCGTCCGAACGGGGTGGCGCCCGGGACGTCGCCGAACGCGAACACCTGCCGGACGTAGGAGCGCTCGGCCGCCGCGAGGGAACGTTCGGCGATCTCCCCGCCGGTCAGCAGGAAGCGGGCGCCGGTCTCGTTCAGCATCGCGGCGAGCTCGGCGGGCGCGGCGCCCGCGGGCAGCGGGGCCGGGACGGCGCCCGCCGCGGTGACGGCGTGCACGGCGAGCGCGAGGTCGCACACGCCGGCGAGGTGGATCGCGCCGACGTCGCCAGCGCGCACGCCGTGCCGGAGGAGGCCGCCGGCCGCGGCGGGCACGACCTCGGCGAGATGGCCGTAGCCGAGCTCCTGCCCGGAGTCGGCGAGGGCGCTCCGGTCGCGGTACCGGACGGCGTTCTCCCGGGCCGCCTCCAGGACGGCCTGGGTCACCGTGGTGTCGGAAACGGCCAGCGGGCCGGTGTCTCCCTGGAGCATGGGCCGAACGTACGCCGCGCGGCGGCGCGCCACATCCGAAGAAGTGTGTAGCGGTGTGTGTAGGTCCCGGCACGGACACGCGTCAAGGGGCGAGCCCGGCGCGGGCCAGGAGCTCCCTTCGCCGGACGCGCCCGTCCGGCGTGCGGGGGATGGCGTCGACGACGTGGACGGCCGTGACGCGGTGGCAGTCCGCGACGTGCGCGTTGACGTAGGCGAGCAGGTCGTCGGCGGACGCCGGGGCCTTGACCACGGCGAACGCGTGGGGGGCGAGGCCCAGGTCCAGGTCGGGGGCCGGGGCGACGGCGGCGTCGCCGACCGCCGGGTGCGCGGCCAGCACCGTCTCGGGCTCGGCGGGCGGCTCGGGGCGGGCGAGGCCGAGCCGCCCGAGGATGAACACGCGGCCGTGGTCGTCGGCGAACGCGGAGTCGCCGGTCGGCAGCCACCGGACGGGCACGGCGGCGGTGCGCGCCACGGGCAGCCGCACGCACAGCTCGCCCGGCTGGTAGGAGCGCTGGTCGGCGCCGGTGCGGGGGTGGACGATGCGCCAGACCACGCCGGGGAGCCCGCGCCCGACGGAGTCGAGCGTGCCCTCCTCGGCGGCCCGCAGGTTGAGGTGGGTGAACCCGGCGGCCTCCGCCAGCCCGTACGCCTGCCGGACGGGGCAGCCGAGCCGTCCCGCCGCCGCGCGGACGTCCTCGGCGGCGAGCGGCCCGCCCGCGGAGACGACGGCGCGCAGGGACCGCAGGCCGTAGCGGTCGGCGGCGCGGTCGTAGGCGAGGACCTCCACGAGCCGGGGCGGGAGCACCGCGACGGTCACGCGGTGGTCCTGGAGGGCGCGCAGCAGGTCGTGGCGCCCGGTCCCGGCGAGGGCGACGACGGTGGCGCCGAGCCGCAGCGCCGGGTTCAGGACGCCGTTCAGGCCGAGCACGCCCGCGAACGGCAGCGCGGTCAGGACGATGTCGTCCGGCCCGATCATGCCCGCCCCGGCGACGCGGACGAGCCCGGCGACGACCTCGGCGTGGGTGAGCCGGACGGCGCGCGCGGGCCCGGACGAGACGCGGGTGCAGCCCAGCAGCGCGATGTCGCGCGCCGGGTCGGCCGGGACGTCCGGGGCGGCCCGCCCGGTGAGCAGGGCGGAGAACGGCTCGGCGCCCGGCTCCGCGCCGAAGCAGAAGATCCGCTCCACGCCGCACGACGCCGTCGCCTCCAGGGCGCCCGCGAGCAGGGCCGGCCAGGTGATCACGGCGCGGGCCCCGGCGGCGTCCAGCAGCCGGGCCAGCTCGGCGGCCGGCACCGCCGCGGGGACCGGGAACGGCGCCGCGCCCGCCGCCGTGACGGCGTGCAGGGCGACGGCGAACTCCGGGCCGTCTGGCAGGTGCAGCCCCACCACGCTCCCGCGCCCGAGGCCCTCGCGGGCCAGCCCGGACGCCGCCGACCCGGCCTGGGCGGCCAGGTCGGCGCGGGAGAGCGAGCGGCCGGACGCCCCGTCCACCAGCGCCGGACGGGCGGGACCGCCCAGGCCACCGCCGCCGAGGCCATCGCCGCCGAGGCCGCCGCCGGGACCGCCGGCGCCCAGCACCGCCTCGGTCACCGTCATCGCCGGATAGGCGGCGCCCGGATCCACACCGTTGGAGATCATGCTTCCGACGCTAGGCCCGCGGTGCCGTCCCGTACATGCGCCGGACTGCGCAAACGGGGTCGTATTCGACAGGACCCCAATAGCGGCGGCCCTGTGTACACACCCCGGGCGGGGTCAAGGCGGCGCGTCCTCGGCGGCGAGGTTGTCGACGGCCCACGCGGCGATCTGCGCGCGCGAGGAGAAGCCGAGCTTGGTGAGGATGTTGGTGACGTGCCGCGCCACCGTGGCGGGGCTGATGACCAACTCGGCCGCGATGCCCCGGTTGCTGAGGCCGCGCGAGACGAGCCGGGCGATGTCCCGCTCCCGGGCGGTGAGCGTGCTCGGCGGCGTCACCGGGCCGGGCGCCGGGAGGGGCGCGGGCACGGAACCCGGG
>NZ_SMKU01000616.1 GCF_004349215.1 Actinomadura rubrisoli
CCGCCACCCCCGCCTGTCCCGGCACCCGGCCAGGGCGGAGCGCCGCAAGGGATCCTCTGGGCGTTCGTCCCGTTCCTGACGTTCGGCTTCGGGACGCCCTTCTCGTTCCTGTACGCGGCCGTCCGGAACAGTTCGCTGAACCTCGGGGTCACCGCGGGCGGCTACGGCCTCGGCCTGTTCGGCGTCCTGGCCCTCATGCAGTCGGGCGACGCGTTCCTCATCGCGCTCGGTTCGATGCTGACCCTGATGTTCTGGGTGTCGGGCACCGCGCACGCGTTCGCCGTCCGGTCGTCCGTCTTCCCGCGCGAGAAGCCCCCGAACCGCCTCAACCAGCACGCCATCGAGGTCGCCAAGTACCGGCGGACGCTGCGCGACGAGGCCCGCGCGCTCGCCGCCGAAGACCCGGCCCTCGCGCACGAGCTGCGCATCGGCCGCCCCGACCTTCCCCGCACCTATGACGACGGCGGCCTCGTCGACGTCAACCACGCGCCGCCGGAGGTCCTCGCCGGGCTGCCCGGCATGACCCCGGAGATCGTCGAGCGCGTCGTCCTCCGCCGGGACGAGCAGGGCACGTTCGTGTCCGCGGAGGAGATGGCCGTCGACGCCGACGTCCCGCCGGACGCGCTCCCCCAGATCGCCGAGTACGCGATCTTCCTCCACTAGTCCCGCCTAGTCCCGCCGACCGGACGCCGTCGCCCCGGCCCGGCCCGGACTCCGGGGTCAGCCGAAGGCGACCTTGAGGACGCCCGTGAGCGCGAGCTGGGCGAGTGACAGCGGCACCAGGTAGACCCAGGCGAGCTTCTGCAGCTGGTCCTCGCGCATCCGCGGGTAGCTGACCCGGAACCAGATGACGAGGAACGCCAGCGCGAACACCTTGATCAGCGTCCACAGCCAGCCGAGCTCCGCGTCCAGAAACGGCCCCTTCCAGCCGCCCAGGAACAGGACGGTCGTGAGAGCGCACAGCACCACGATCCCGGCGTACTCCGCGAGGAGGAACAGCGCGAACCGCAGCCCGCCGTACTCGGTGTACGGGCCGAAGATGATCTCGGAGTCGGCCACCGGCATGTCGAACGGCGGACGGCGCAGCTCGGCGAGGCCGGCGACGAAGAACACCACTGCGCCGATCGCCTGCCACGGCAGCCACCACCAGCGCCACTCCCCGACGACGCCCTGGAGGGAGAGCGTCCCCGCCGCCATCGCGACCGAGGACGCCGCGAACACCATCGGCAGCTCGTACGACATCAGCTGCGCCGCGACCCGCATCCCGCCGAGCAGCGAGTACTTGTTCGCGCTCGCCCAGCCCGCCATGATCGCGCCGATCACCCCGACGCCCATCACCGCCAGCGCGAAGAACAGCCCGAGGCCGAGGTCGAGCGCCACCTGCCCCTCGGGCCCGACCGGCACCACGATCAGGACCAGCAGGTACGGGACGAGCGCCACGCCGGGGGCCAGCTTGAACACCCAGCGGTCGGCCGCCTGCGGGACGACGTCCTCCTTCTGCGCGAACTTCACCCCGTCCGCGACGAGCTGCGCCCAGCCGTGGAAGCCGCCCGCGTACATGGGGCCGAGGCGCCCCTGCATGTGCGCCATCACCTTGTGCTCGGCCTGCCCCACCAGCAGCGGGAGGACGGCGAACGCGGCGGCGACCAGCGCCAGCTTGACGACGACCTCAAGCATCGCGGTCCCGCCCCTCGCCACGGCGCCCGGCGGCGCCGCGCGGCGCCGCGCCCTGCTCGGCGGCGGCCGCCCAGGTGCCCTCCTCGGGCACCCCGGGCGGGCGCACGCGGCGGCGGCTCGGCGCTCCGTGGCCCGACTCGCCGGGCTCCTTCGCGCCCGGCCACGGCTTGGCGACGCGGGCGGCGAGCACGAAGTCCTTGCGCAGCGGATGCCCCTCGAACCCGTCCGGCAGGAGCAGCGGGACGAGGTGCGGGTGGCCCTCGAAGACCACGCCGAACATCTCGAACGTCTCCCGCTCGTGCCACGAGGCGCCCCGGTACACGCCCGTCGCCGTCGGCAGCACCGGGGCCTCCCTGGGCACGCGGGTGCGGACGAGGAGATGGTGCCGCCGCTCCAGCGAGTACACGTGGACGACGACGGCGAAACCCTCCTCCAGCTCGTCCACGCCGGTGAGCCAGTCGAAGAACCCGCAGCCGAGCTCGTCCCGCGCGAAGGTGAGCGCCGCCACCCAGTGGTCGGACGGGACGCCGACCGCGAGCCCGCCGTGCGTCTCCTCGGCGGTGATCTCCTCGCCGAACCGCGCCGTCCAGGCGGCCGTCAGCTCCGCGCTCACCGGCTGCGTCCGATCTCGTCGTCATGCCCGTCGTCGTGCCCCGGGTCGGCCATCCCGGGGATGATCGACGGATCGTGGCGTTGGGCGGACGAAACGTCGTCGGACGGCGCGGCCGGTTCGTCCTGCGCGGCCGATTGATCCGGGGCGGCCTGGTCCGGGGCAGCCTGGTCCGGGGCGGTCGATTGGTCCGGGGCGGTCGGTTCGGCGGGGGGCG
>NZ_SMKU01000617.1 GCF_004349215.1 Actinomadura rubrisoli
CCCCAACACCGAACGCCCCATCACCATCACCCACGGCACCAACCGCCTCGTCACCTTCGAGGAACTGGTCCCGGGAGTGCGCAAGGCCCTCGCGGCGGGCCCGCCACCACCCGGCCGGACCCCTCCCCTCTGGGACGGGCAGGCCGGTCCCCGCATCGCCGACGTCATCCGCCGCTGGAAAGGCACGGAGTAACCATGGATCTGGTGGTCATCGGGCTCGGCTACGTCGGGCTCCCCCTCGTCCGCGAGTCCTGCCGCGCGGGACTGGCCGTCGGCGGCCTGGACCGTGACCCCCGCGTCGTGGCGGGCCTGCGCGCCGGCCGCTCGCACATCGACGACGTCTCCGCCGCCGACGCGGCGGACCTGCTGGAGCGCGGCTTCACCCCGAGCACGGACGAGACCGTCCTGGACGGCGCCCGCACCGTGGTCATCTGCGTCCCGACGCCGCTGTCGGACGAGGGCGGCCCAGACCTGACCGCCGTCCGGGGCGCCGCCGCGACCGTCGCCCGGCACCTGTCCCCGGGCATGCTCGTGGTGCTGGAGTCGACCACCTACCCCGGGACCACCGAGGAGGTCGTCCGCCCGATCCTGGAGACGTCCGGCCTGATCGCGGGCCAGGACTTCCACCTGGCCTTCTCGCCCGAGCGCATCGACCCCGGCAACCCCGTCTACGGGCTGCGCAACACCCCCAAGATCGTCGGGGGCCTCACCCCGGCCTGCGCGTCCGCCGCCTCGGCGTTCTACGGCAAGTTCGTGGACCGGGTGGTCGAGGCCAAGGGCACCCGCGAGGCCGAGATGGCCAAACTCCTGGAGAACACCTACCGGCACGTCAACATCGCCTTGGTCAACGAGATGGCGGTGTTCTGCGACGAACTGGGCATCGACCTGTGGGACGCGATCGACTGCGCCGCCACCAAGCCGTTCGGCTTCCAGGCGTTCCATCCGGGACCGGGCGTGGGCGGACACTGCATCCCGATCGACCCCAACTACCTCTCGTACAAGGTCCGCTCGCTGGGCTACCCGTTCCGGTTCGTCGAACTCGCCCAGGAGATCAACGACCGCATGCCGCGCTACGTGGTCGAGCGCGCCCAGCAGCTCCTCAACCGCGAGGGACGCGCCCTCAAGAACGCCAAGGTCCTCCTGCTCGGCGTCACCTACAAGGCCGACATCGCCGACCAGCGCGAATCCCCGGCCCGCCCCGTCGCACGGCGTCTGGCCCGGCTCGGCGCCGACCTCTCCTTCCACGACCCGTACGTCTCCGACTGGCAGGTGGACGGCATCGAGATCCCCAACGCCGGCGCCGACCTGGCCGCCGCGCTGGAGGCCGCCGACCTGACCGTCGTCCTGGCGGGCCACCGCGCCTACGACCCCGAGACGCTGGCCCTTCACGCGCGCCTGCTCTTCGACGCCGTCGGCCACACCCGCGCCGACCCGGGCCCGACCACCGAACTCCTGTGACGTGTGAGACTCGTCCCATGACACATGATCCACTGGCCGCCCGCCTCCAGTCCCACCTCCCGCACTCGGCGCGGGTCTGGGGCTACCTTCTCGGCGGCAAGGAGAACTACCCGGCCGACCGCGAGGTCGGCGACATGATCGTCCAGATGTTCCCCGGCATCGCGACGCTGGCGCGCATGCAGCGCTACTTCCTGGCCCGCGCGGTCCGCTTCCTGGCGGGCGAGGCGGGCATCCGGCAGTTCCTCGACATCGGCACGGGCCTGCCCACGTCCGACAACACCCACGAGGTCGCCCAGCGCGTGGCGCCCGAGAGCCGGATCGTCTACGTCGACAACGACCCCCTCGTCCTCCTGCACGCCCAGGCGCTGCTGACCAGCAGCCCCGAGGGCGCCTGCGCCTACGTCGAGGCGGACGTCCGCGACCCCGACGCGATCCTGCACGAGGCGGCCCGCACCCTGGACTTCGGCAAGCCGGTCGCGCTCACCATGCTGGGCATCATGGGCCAGCTTCACGACTCCGAGGACCCCTGGTCCATCACCGCCCGCCTGCTGGACGCCCTCCCCTCGGGCAGCTACCTGGCGCTCTGCGACGGCACCGACACCAACGAGGCGCTGAACCAGGCCATCGCCACCTACAACGCCAACTCCGCCAGCTCGTACCACCTGCGCAGCCCCGAACAGGTCACCCGCTTCTTCGACGGCCTGGACCTGCTGGACCCCGGCGTCGTCCCCATAGCCCTCTGGCGCCCGGACGTCATCGACTTCGACGAGACCCCACCCCCCGCGGACGCCTACGCCGCGGTAGCCCGCAAACCCTGACGGGCCGCGGGCCCCGGAGCAGGGACGCCCACCCCCAACCCGAGGGCCCCGCATGCCCACTTCTCGCGAATCCCTTATGGCGCGCGTTGATCCCCAGGAAGCCCCGCTAGCCGATCACACACGGCGACGTGTGGGGAGGCTTCGTCCAGGGCGGCCAGCTCCTAGCCGCGCGCGGGGGCCTTAGCTGGAGGTGCGGGGTTTTGGAG
>NZ_SMKU01000618.1 GCF_004349215.1 Actinomadura rubrisoli
GGTCTGGGGTGTACGGCGGGGTTCGCTCATGGGGTGCCGCGTTGCTTGGAGTGGACGGGTGGGGGTTCGTTAGGCGGCTTTGGGGTCTTGGGTTTGGGGTTCTGTGGGGGTTGTTAGGGCCCACTGGTCGGCTACGTCGCGGGCCTCTTGGCGGTCTTCGTCGGTTGGGGCGCCGCCGCGTTGGACGGGGCGGAAGTCGGCCGTGCCGCGGCTGAGGTCGTGGCCGACGGTGGTGGCTTCGATTTCGGCGGAGAAACGCCATTGGCCGTCGCGTTCGTACTGGCGGACGCGTAGGCGGCCCGTGACCAGGACGGGGTGGCCGCGCTGGAATTCTGAGGCGTTGATGTTGTCGGCTAGGCCGCGCCAGCAGTTGACGGTGAGGAACATGGTGTCGACGTCCTGCCACTGGCCGGCCTGGCGGTCGTAGCGGCGGGGTGTGCAGCCGACCCTCAAGGACAGGAACGGGGTGCCGTTGCCCGTGATGGTGTAGTAGGGCTCTGCGGCGATCCAGCCGATGACGGTGACGTGCGCTTCGTTCATGGTTTCCTCCGGTGTTCTCGCATGCGGGTCATTCGCGCGTACGAGTCAACCGTGGCCCAGCCGCGGAGCCGGAGGAAGCGAATCCCGAACCTGTGGATAACTAGGCCAGTTCACAGGGGGCTCAACTGTCGCGCGAGCGCGTTACCTGACCGGAGGGGTGAAGCCGAAGGCGAGCCCCTCCGGGAAGATCGCGAAGCGATGTCGCGTCTCGTCCAAGCGCGGTCAGGTGTGCGAGCCGCCAGGCGAGTGCCCCTGGGCCGGGGTTGAATAAGTACGGCCGCCAGGCGAGTGCCCCTGGGCCGGGATTGAATTTACACAGAGGTCCACGTCTTGGCGGAAGCGGGCGTAGAGCTGGAGTTCGGCCGCTACGGGCTCGATCACCTTGTGGTCGGCGACGCGTTCGATGCCCTCGCGCATGTGCTGCTCCATCTTGTCGCCGTGCTTGGCGGACGAGAGCGCGACGAGGTTGCGGCAGGCTGAGGACGTGAGCCAGCCCATGCCTAGGGTGCATACCACCAGGACGGCGACGTAGGGGATGAGGCCCGCCTCGCCGACCAGGGTGGCCGGGTCGTCGCCGCCGGCGTCGAGGATGCCGTAGGCGACGAGGAAGCCGATCCAGACGAGGCCGAGGGCGGCGACGAGGACGAGGAAGTACTGCCAGGTTTTGACCAGCCACCACCAGCGGGGCACCTGGTTGAAGGTGGGCAGCGCCGCCTTGAGGGACTCGCCGAGGTCCTCGGGGATCTCGGCGGCGTGGGAGCGGGCGGCGGCGCGGACGGAGCGGGCCCAGGGGGCGGGGAGTTCGGCGGCGACGCCGTCGGTGACGGTGTGCAGGGCGTTGTCGACGTCGCCCTGCTGGGCGCCGATCGGGCCGGTGAAGGCGTTGCGGAGCTCCTCGCGGAGCTCGGTGAGGCGCATCCGGCGCAGGGGGTCGGAGCGCAGGCGGGCGATGAGGGCGGCGATGGGCCAGCCGACGAAGTCGGCGGCGCGCAGTTCGTAGGCGCTTTCCATGGCCTCGGCGACGGCGGGCGCGCCCGCGGCGTCGGTCAGGGCCTGGACGAGCTCGAACCGGCGGTCGTCCTCGACGGTGGTGGGCGGCTCGGCGGTGAAGCGGTGGTCGGCGAACCGCTCGGCGACCTTGTCGACGTCGGCGCCGAGCCGCTCGCTGCGGGCGCGGCGGGCGGCGACGGTGTCGACGAGGATGTCGCGGAAGCCGTGGACGCCGTCCTCGCTGACCGCGGACGTGGTGACGATGCGGGGGCGGTCGAGGCCCTCGGCCTCCAGGAGGCGGCGCAGGTCGGCGACGCAGTCGTCGATCTCGTCCGGGCCGAGCCGGTCGACCTGGTTGAGGACGATCAGGGTGACGCCGGTGTGCCGGGCGAACGGGACGATGTAGTTGCGGTGCAGGGCCGCGTCGGCGTACTTCTGGGGGTCGACCACCCAGACGAGGAGGTCGGCGATGGTGACGAACCGGTCGACCTCGGCGCGGTGCAGGGCCTGGATCGAGTCGTGGTCGGGCAGGTCGAGCAGGACGAGGCCCTGGAGGGAGCTGTCGGCGCGCTCCAGGTCGAGGGCGCTGGCGCGGGCGTAGCGGTGGCGCTTGTCGACGTCGAGCCAGTCGAGGAGCGGCCCGGCGCCGTCCAGGCCCCAGACGCAGGCGTGGGCCTTGGACGTCATCGGGCGGCGGACGCCGGTGGGCGAGAGTTCGAGCCCGCAGATGGCGTTGAACAGCGACGACTTGCCGCTGCCCGTGCCGCCGGCGAGGGTGATGACGGTGTGCTCGCCGGACAGGCGGAGGCGCTGGCCGGCCCGGTCGAGCAGGACGCCGGCGTCGTCGAGGAGGGTCTGGTCGAGCCGTCCGGTGCCGGCCTGGACGAGCCGGTCGAGGCCGTTCAGGCGGTCGATCAGCCCGGGGGGCTCGGGGGCGGGCGGCCCGGCCGGG
>NZ_SMKU01000619.1 GCF_004349215.1 Actinomadura rubrisoli
GTGGGCAGGTGCGGGGCGGGGCCGTCCTCCCAGGGCGGGGGGCCGGCGTGCCCGGCGATGAGCAGGACCCCGCCGGGCGCGACGGCCGCGGCGGCGGCCCGCAGGATCGGCTCGCGGGGCGGCCCGGCGGGGGAGTGCAGGAACTGGGCGGAGACCAGGTCGTAGGACCCGGCGGGGAACGAGGCGTCCAGGTCGTGGTGCCGCCAGTCGACGCGGTCGGCGACGCCGGCGTCCTCGGCGTGCCGGGCGGCGCGCTCCAGGGCGAGGCGGGAGATGTCGGCGGCGGTGACGCGCCATCCGCGGGCGGCGAGCCAGATCGCGTCGCCGCCCTCGCCGCATCCCAGGTCCAGGGCGGTGCCGGGCGGCAGCCCGGCGGCCTCTCGGACGATCATGGCGTTGGGCTCGCCGCTCCACAGGTGGTCGTGCTGGGCGTAGCGGTCGTCCCAGAACGCTTCGCCGCTGGTGTCGCCGGTCATGGTTCCTCCTCGGGTCGAGGACGATGCTCGCCCTCCTCGTCCGGATCCGGCAAGTTCCGTTGCCGGTTCGGCAAAACCGCGAGGTGGGGCAGAGGTCCGCGGCCGGGCGTCCGGCCGGGATCGGTGCCGGCTCGGTGCCGGCGGCGGCGCGGCTGGACCATCACGGCGCGATGCCGGCGGGGGCGTCGGCGATACTGTGGGCGTGCAGTACGTGTCCAGAGTGCCGCGACCGCCGCTGGACGGGCTGATCGACGACCTTTACTACCTGGAGGGTGCGCCGCCGTACGCCCGGCTGACGCTGCCGCCGATGCCGGCGGCGTTGCTCATCGTCAACCTCGGGGCGCCGTTCCGCATCCGCGCCGGCACCGACATCGAGACGGCCGAGTACGCCGACGGCTGCGTGGTCACCATGCCCACCCGCGCGTTGGAGTTCGGCTACCCGCTCCGGACCCGGTCCGTCGGCGTGCATTTCAAGCCGTGGGGGCCGGCGCCGTTCCTGCCGATGCCCGCGGCCGAGCTGTGTGACCGGCCGGTGACGATAGAGCAGGTTTGGGGCCGGCCCGCCGTTGCCGAGCTGCGAGACCGGCTGGCCGCGGCGGACGGACCGCAGGAGATGCTGACGCTGCTTGAGGAGGAGCTGATGCGGCGGCTGTGCGAGACCGCCGGCCTGGGGCTGGTCCGCCGTACGAGCAGCGTCCTCGCGGCGGCCAGCGGGGCGGTGGCGATCGGCGACCTGAGCGCGGCGGCCGGTGTCAGCGGCACTCATCTGGCACAGCGGTTCAAGGAGCTCATCGGCGTCACGCCGAAGCGGCTGGCCCGCACCTACCGCTTCACCGCCACCGTGTTCGCGATCGACCCCGCCGGACCGATCGACTGGGGCGACCTCGCCGGCGGCGCGGGCTACTTCGACCAGGCCCACTTCGGTCACGAGTTCCGGGCGTTCACCGGGCTCACGCCGACCCGGTACGTCGAAGTCCGGCGGCGGTTCCTGCGCGAACATCCCGGCCACGCGCTGGACGGCTGGCCGCTGCCGGCCGATTGATTTCTTACAAGAGCGACAGCTCACGGCACGCTAATTTGGGGCACCCCGAAGCAGAGGAGAGGCCCGTGGGCAAGGTGGTCATGTACAGCTCGGTGTCGGTGGACGGCTTCGTCGCGGACGACAACGACCGGCCCGGACCGCTGTTCGACTGGTTGTCCAGCGGTGACGTCCCGTTGGACGAGAGCGGCGAGGTGAAGGTGTCGCAGACGTCCTACGACTACACCCGGCCGTACTGGGACCAGATCGGGGTGACGATCGTCGGCCGTCATGTCTTCGACATGACGGACGGCTGGGACGGGAAGCCTCCGGGCGGGGTCGACCACGTGGTCGTCGTGACGCACCGGCCGGAGCCCGAGGGCTGGGACCCCGAGGCGCCGTTTCATTTCGTCGGCGGCGTCGAGGCGGGCATGGCCAAGGCGCAGGAGCTTGCGGGTGACCGCATGGTCGAGGTCGCCGCGGGCGACGTCGGTGGCCAGGTGCTCGCCGCGGGCTTGGTCGACGAGGTGCGCATGGACGTCGTACCCGTGGTGTTCGGGTCCGGCAAGCGCTACTTCGGGTCGGTCCGCGCGCAGCACCTGTTGGAGGATCCTGACGTGGTGATTCAGGGCGACCGGGTGCTTCACCTGCGCTATCGGGTGCGCCGTTGACCGATCCCGGCACCTCACCCGCGGCAGGTCCAACTCAAGATCACTGGTTGCCGGTTTCCGTCGTATCCTGGCCGGCGTCCGGCCGGGGTGAGGCCCGGGGGCGGGTCAGGTGGACCATTCGCGGCGGCGGGCCTCGGCGAGGGCGACGGCGGTGGCGACGGCGACGTTGAGGGAGCCGACGCGGCCGATCTGGGGGATGTAGGCGACGGCGTCGGCGGCGGCGAGCAGGGCGGGGGAGCAGCCGTGGTCCTCGCCGCCGACGGCGAGGCAGATGTCGCCGTCCAGGGGGGCCTGGTGAAGGGGGAGGGCGTCGCCGG
>NZ_SMKU01000061.1 GCF_004349215.1 Actinomadura rubrisoli
CGCCCTCGACCGGCAGCGTCCGCGACGACCTGCTGGTGACCCTCACGTGCCTGCGCGACACGCTGGTCGCGTGCCGCGGCGCCGCGTTCAAGGTGCTGAAGGAGGAGAGCGCGGACGGCAAGGGGCTCCTGCACGAGGTGATCAGGCAGCGCATCTCGCAGCCCGTCCGGGACATGATGTACGAGGCGCTGAGGCAGGGCGCCGAGCGCGGCGAGGTCCGCCCGGAGGCCGTCACCCGGCAGACCGCGGACGTCGGCCCCGCCCTGATCGTCTACTACAACATCACCGAGGGCACCGTGTACGGCGACGAGTCGCTGGCCTCGGTGGTCGACGAGGTGCTGGTCCCGATCATCCGCCCCTGACGGCCCGGTGTCCCTAGGACAGGCGGGGCGCGGTGTCCCTGGGAGAGGCGTGGCTCGGGGCGTCCGCCTGCGGCCCGCCGTCGACGGTGACGCGGCGGCGCGGGTAGGGGGTGTCGATGCCCTCCTCGCGGAAGGCCCGGTGCAGCCGCTTGACGAACTCGTGCTTGATCTTGAACTGGTCGCCGAACTCCTTGGTCCGCAGGATGACGGTGAAGTCGATCGACGACTCGGCGAAGGTGTGGAAGCGGACGAGGATCTCCGCGTCCTTCACGCCGCCCTGAACCTCCGCCATCACCTCCTCGCCGATATCGACGGTGAGCTTCTCCACCCGCTCCAGGTCGGCCTCGTAGGGCACCCGCGCCTGGAGCAGCAGCGACATGTCCTGCGCGGGCCGGTGGAAGTTGGTGAGGATCGTGTCGGAGAACCGCTGGTTCGGGATGACCTCGATGTTGTCCGACAGCGTCCGGATGGAGGTGTTGCGCCAGTTGATGTCGACGACGTATCCCTCCTGGCCGCTGCTCAGCTTGATGTAGTCGCCGGGCTCGATGGTCTTGGACGCCAGGACGTGCACGCCCGCGAACAGGTTCGCGAGGGTGTCCTGGAGGGCGAGCGCGACCGCGAGGCCGCCGACGCCCAGGGCGCCGAGCAGCGGTGTGATCGAGACCCCGAGGCTCTGCAGCATCACCAGGATGCCGACGCCGAGGACGATCACCCGGGTGATGTTGGCGAAGATCGTCACGTTGGCGGCCACGCCCTGGCGGGTCATCGCGATCGAGGCCACCGAGCCCGCGATGAGCCGGGCCAGCGCCAGCGACACGATGAAGATCGTCCCGGCGGTGAGCACCTTGGCGGTGACGTCGAGGGTGCCGCGCCGCAGGTCCAGCACGTTGACCGCGATCCACGCCCCGCCGAGCAGCGCGACGGGCACCGCCAGGTCCCGCACGAGCCGGGCGGCCAGGTCGTCCCAGGCCCACCGGGTGTCGCCCGCCCGGCGGAACAGCCGGCTCGTCAGCAGCCGCAGCACGACCGCGATCGCCAGCGCGACCGCCATCACGGCCGCCGCGATGACGACCCGCTGCCAGTCCAGAAGGTCAGCCATGGCGCACCTCCGGCCCCCGCTCGCGCGATTCGGGCATGACGTGGATCTCTCCCTCCGCGGGCCGGCCTCGGCCGCCCCGTCCGGCACGGTACTGCACTGGTACACCAATTGTTCGATGTGCTGCACCATTTCCGATATCGCCCTGATCGTAGTGAACGGGGGGAGGGCGCGGGCCATGGCGGCGCGGCTACGGTTACGATCGATCAAGTGGTAGGCGTGGGAATGATGCGCCGGCTCGGGGTCACGGCGCTGGGACTGCGGAACGGCCCCCACCGGGTGATGGTCGAGCGGGACCTGGAGGTACCGGCCGCGGACGGGGTGACCCTGCTCGCCGACCGGTACGCGCCCGTCGACGTCGAACGGGCCCCGATCGTCCTCGTCCGCTCCCCCTACGGGCGGCGCGGGCCGTTCGGGCTGATGTGCGGGCAGGCGTTCGCCTCCCAGGGGTTCCAGGCCGTGGTGCAGAGCGTGCGCGGCGGATTCGGGTCCGGCGGCGTGTTCGAGGCGCTGGACGAGCGGGAGGACGGCCTGGCCACCATCGCCTGGCTCAAGGACCAGCCGTGGTTCGGCGGCACGTTCGCCATGCACGGCCCGAGCTACCTCGGCTACGTCCAGTGGGCCGTCGCCGCCGAGGCCGGGCCCGCGCTGAAGGCGCTGTCGATGCAGGTCACCGCGTCCACCTTCCGGGACGCCGTCAACGTCGGCGGCACGTTCGCGCTGGAGTCGGCGCTGATCTGGGTCGACCTGACCGCCCGGATGAAGCACTCGCTGTCGGGCATCACGACCGGGATCATGTCGCCGCGCCGCGCCCGGCGGGCCGCGCTGTCGGGCCGCCCCCTCGCCGAGCTGGACCGGCTCGCGACGGGCGCGCAGCAGCGCTTCTTCCAGGAGCTCCTCGTCAACGGGCCCGACACGCCGTTCTGGGACAGGCGCGACTTCAGCCCGACGGTCTCGGAGGTGGCCGCGCCGGTCAACATGACCGGCGGCTGGTACGACATCTTCCTGCCCTGGCAGCTCAAGGACTACGCCGCGCTGCGGGCGGCCGGGCACCGCCCGTACCTGACGATCGGTCCGTGGTTCCACGCCGACCAGCGGATGATGCGCGGATCGGTCGGCGAGTCGGTGAAGTGGTTCCGGGCCCACCTGCTGGACGACCCGTCCGAGCTGCGGGAGCTGCCCGTCCGGCTGTTCGTCACCGGGGCGGGCGAGTGGCGCGAGTTCCCCGACTGGCCCGTCCCGGGCATGCGGGAGGAGCACTGGCACCTGCGGCCGGGCGGCGCCCTGTCCCCGGACGCGCCGCCCGCGTCCGAGCCCGATACCTACCGGTACGACCCCGAGCACCCGACGCCGTTCCTCGGCGGCCCCACCCTGCTCGGCGAGACCCGCCCGTCCACCGACCAGCGGCGATTGGAGCGGCGGCGGGACGTGCTGACCTACACCTCCGCCGTCCTGGACGAGGACCTGGAGATCATCGGCCCGGTCACCGCCGACCTGTACGTCCGCTCGAACCGGGAGCACACCGACTTCGTGGTGCGGCTGTGCGACGTGACGCCGGACGGCGAGTCGCTCAACCTGTGCGAGGGCATGCGGCGCCTCGTCCCGGGGACGCCGGAGGCGGGCGAGGACGGCGTCCGCCGCGTCGCCGTGGAGCTGTGGCCGGTCGGTCACCGCTTCCGGCGCGGCCACCGCGTCCGCGTCCAGATCGCGAGCGGCGCCTACCCGCGCGTGGCCCGCAACCCCGGCACCGGCGAGCCCATCGGCACCGCCACCGCGATGCTGACCGCCGACCAGGAGGTCTTCCACTCCCCCGGCCGCGCGTCCGCGGTCGTCCTGCCGGTCGTCCCGCCCGGCGGCGCTCACTGACCCACAGTGCTCACTGACCTGCGGCGTGGCGGCGCAGGGCCGCGAGGGCCCGGTCCGCGTGGGCGTTCATCCGGATCTCGCTCTTGACGATCTCCAGGACGCGCCGGTCGGTGCCGATCACGAACGTCCGCCGCTTCGTCGGCGCCAGCGCGATGCCGCGCTTCACCCCGAAGCGGGCCCGCACCTCGCCGCCCGGGTCGGAGAGCAGCGGGTAGCCGAACCCGTGCTTGTCGGCGAACTCCTTCTGCCTGCCCACCTCGTCGGCGCTGACGCCGACCGGATGGGCGCCGACCTCGGCCAGCTCCGCCACGAGATCGCGGAAGTGGCACGCCTCGGCCGTGCAGCCGGGCGTCATCGCGGCCGGGTAGAAGAAGAGCACGACGGGCCCGTCCTCCAGCAGCCCGCTCAGCGTCCGCCGCTCGCCCGTCTCGTCCGGAAGCTCGAAGTCCTCGACCACATCGCCAACGTTCATGGACTCGACGGTAGACCTTTCAAATGAATGTCGTTCGGGACTCAGGGGGCGGCGGGGTCAGAAGAGTGGTGATGGCGGTCTCGGTCCAGGTGCCGGCGGCGCCCGGGCGGGACGAGAGGTAGGCGGCGGCGCGGGCGGGCGGCCAGCCGTGCGCCTCGCGGAGCCCGTGGCCGAGCATGGTCAGGTACGGGGCGGTCGGCGCGTTCAGCTCGGCGCCCTCGGCCTTCCCGGGCGCGGTGAAGGTGAGCATCGGGTGGCCGTCGCGCTCCCCGACCTTGAGGAGCGTCTCGTAGCGGCCGGGGCCGAGGCGCTGGCGGCCCGTCGCGATGACCTCCGACAGGTCGTGGACGGCGCCGGTCTCGCGGCGCATCTCCTGGGCCATCACGTCGCAGAACTGCTCCCGCGACAGCAGGTAGGCGCGGGCGGCGGCCCGCCCGGGCAGCCCGGGGTCGTAGAAGGCCATGCCGCCGCCCCAGGTCAGCGAGGTCAGCGCGAAGTAGATCCCGCCGGGCATCGTGACCGCCCGCTCGGCGCGGGCCGGACGGGTGTCGCGGCAGCCGGTGTAGTGCCGCGCGCCGCCCCTCGGACGGCCCCCGGACAGGTAGCAGCCGAACCTCTCGCGGAACAGGTTCGACCCGTACGCGACGTACCAGAGCTGCTCTCGGTCCACCCTTCCCAGTATTCCCGCAGGCCGTCGCGCGCGGTGGAGAGTTCCGATTCGCGAGGTTTGACGGAGTGCGCCACCGGAAATAGTCTCACCCGAGCAGGTGTCTACGACGCAGATACCTCCAGGCTTCCCCTGTGATGTCCCGGAGGATCGTCATGCACCGCCCGCTGAACATCGCTCTCGTGTCCGCCTCCGACCTCGACGGCGAGCACGCGCACTCCATTCACGTCCGGGATCTCGCCCGCTCCCTCGCCAGGCCCGCGTCCGGCGACGGCAAGGGCAACCAGGTCACGGTGTACACCCGGCGGCAGAGCCCGGCCGCGCGCGGCAGGGTCCGGCTCGCGCCGGGCGCCGCGCTGGTCCACCTCGACGCCGGTCCCGCGAAGCGCCTGAGCGACGACGAGCAGCTCCAGCACGTCCGCGACCTCGCCGACGAGCTGCGCCGCCGCTGGTCCGGCGCCGGACGGCCCGACATCGTCCACGCGCACGGCTGGATCGGCGGGCTCGCCGCCTGCGCCGTCGCCCGCGAGCTCGGCATCCCGTTCGCGCAGAGCTTCCACGGCGTCGCCGACGCCGAGCGCCGCGGCGGCCGCCCCGTCCACCCGCACCGGGCCCGGCTGGAGCGGGCCATCGGCCGCGGCGCCGGCATCGTGCTGGCCGGGCACTCCGAGGAGGCGCACGCGGTCGTGCGGATGGGCGTCCCCCGCCCGTCGGTCACCGTCGTCCCCTACGCCGTGGACGGCGAGCACTTCGCGCAGGTCGGCCCGGCGATGCCGCGCGGCGACCGGGACCGGCTCGTGATGATCTGCCGCGACCTGGAGGCCGGCGACGTCGCCACCGCGCTGCGCGCCCTGGTGCACGTCCCCGGCGCCGAGCTGGCGGTCGCCGGCGGCCCGTCCCGCGAGGACCTGGAGAACGACCCGGTCGTGCACCGGCTGATCATGCTCGCCAAGGAACTGCACGTCGCCGACCGTGTGATCTTCCTCGGCCGGATGCCCCGCAAGGCACTGCCCAAGCTGCTGCGCACGGCCCGCGTGGCGCTGTCCCTGGCCCCCGTCCAGCCGTCCCCCGCGGTCCCGCTGGAGGCCATGGCCTGCGGCGTCCCCGTCGTGGCGACCACGGCGGGCGGCAACGCCGACGAGGTGCTCGACAAGATCACCGGGCTGCACGTCCCGGCGGGCCGCCCGGTCGTGATCGGACGGGCGATCCGGCGCCTTCTCAGCGAGGAGACCACGCTGCACGGCTACTCCATCGCCGCCGCCGACCGGGCCCGCTCCCGCTACGCCTGGGACCGGATCGCCGCCGAGACGCTGCGCGCGTACGCGAAGGTGCTCCCCATCCCGGACCCCGAGCCCGAGCCCGAACTGCGGGACGAGGACGAGGTGGAGCGCGAGGCCGACAGGACCCCCGCACTGGTCGGCTGACGCCTCCACCCCACGGGCCCCGGATTCCTCCCCGGATCCGGGGCCCCCGCATGCGCCCGGGGCGCGGCCGCCCGGCTCGTTCCCCGGACGGCGCCGCCGCACCCCGTCCGCCCACGTCGCGTGGTGGGATACTGTGCGGCATGGTCCAATCCACGCCGCCTGCGGGCGCCGGGTGCTGATCGGCAGGGCGGCCCAGCTCGCCGAGCTGACCGCCGCGCTCGACCGGGCCGCCGCGGGCACCGCCGGGGTCGTGCTCGTCAGCGGCGACGCGGGCGTCGGCAAGACCCATCTCGTCTCCGCGCTCACCCGCGCCGCCCGCGAGCGGGGCTGCGCCATCCTGGTCGGGCAGTGCGCGGAGCTGGGCGAGAGCATGCCCTACCTGCCGCTGGCGGACGCCCTGTGGGCCGCCGCCCGCGCCGAGTCCCCCGAGTCCGACGCCGTCCGCGCCGCCCTGGACGCCCGTCCCGTGCTGGGACGGCTCCTGCCCGACGCCGAAGGCGCCCCCGGATCGGCGTCCGAGCTGGGCCAGCAGCAGCTGTTCGGCGCGGCGCTCGGGCTCCTCGGCGAGCTCGGGCAAGAACGCCCCGTCCTGCTCGTCCTAGAGGACCTGCACTGGGCCGACCGCTCCACCCGGCACCTGTTGACGTTCCTCAGCCGGGTGCTCCAGCGCGAGCGGGTCTGCCTCATCGGTACCTACCGCTCCGACGACCTGCACCGGCGGCACCCGCTGCGGCCGGTGGTGGCGGAGCTGCTGCGGCTGCCGAACGTGACCGGCGTCGAGGTCGGGCCGTTCGGGCCGGGCGAGACCGCCGACTACCTCGCCGCGCTGGCGCGCGGCGCCGGGCCGGTGACCGCCGAGGTCGTCGAGCGGGTCCACACCCGCTCGGAGGGCAACGCCTTCTACGCCGCCGAGCTGTACTCCGCCGAGAGCACCGGCGAGGACCTGCCCGCCGGGCTCGCCGACCTGCTGCTGTCGCGGGTGGAGCGGCTGTCGGAGGACGCGCAGCGTGTCGTGCGCGTCGCGGCGGTGGCCGGGCGCCGCATCGACGACGAGCTCGTCCGCCGGGTGTCGGGGCTGGACGAGGCGGCGGCCGGGGAGGCGCTGCGGGAGGTCGTCTCGCACCAGCTGCTCGTCCCGGCGGGCACCGGCTACACCTTCCGGCACGCCCTGCTGCGCGAGGCCGTCTACGCCGACCTGCTGCCCGGCGAGCGGACCCGGCTGCACGCAGACTTCGCGCGGCTGCTCGCCGGCCCGGCCGGGGGCCGCCGCGGCTCCGCAGCCGAGCTGGCCCACCACAGCCTCGCCGCGCACGACCTGCCCGCCGCGTTCGCCGCGTCCGTCCAGGCGGGCCGCGAGGCGCAGCGGCTCGGCGCGCCCGCCGAGGCGTTCGAGCACTTCGACCGGGCGCTGGAGCTGTGGGACGCGGTCGCCGACCCCGAGGACGTCGCCGGGACGGACCGGATCGACCTCTCGCTCACCGCCGTGCGGGCGTCCGGGCAGGCGGGCGAGATCCGCCGGGCGATCTCCCGGCTGCGCCGCCTGCTCGACCTCGCCGACCCCGCCGACGTGCGGCTCGGCGTCCGGATCCGCGAGCACCTCGCGTCCTACCTGGGCGACATCGATGAGGACGCCGAGTCGCAGCGGGTCGCCCGCGCCGCCGTCGCGATGCTCCCGCCCGACCCGCCGACCTATGAGCGCGCCGCCGCCCTGGCCACCTACGCCCGGACGCTGCTCTACAGCGACCCGGAAGGCGAGATGCCCGCCATCGCCGAGCAGGCCGTCGAGGAGGCCCGCGCGGCCGGCGCGGCCGACGCCGAGGCGAGCCTGCTGGTCACCCTGGGCATCCACCGCGAGCTGCGGGAGGCCGACGCCGCGGTCGCCGAGGTGTTCGCCCGCGCCCGGGACCTGGCCGTCGCCGACGACAACCACCCCGTCGCGCTGCGCGCCGCGTTCCACCACGCCCGCACCAAGTTCGACCGCGGCGACCTCGCCGGGGCGACCCTCGCCGCCGACGAGGGCGTCAAGCTCACCCTGGAGAACGGCCTCGGGTGGAGCACGTTCGGGACCGTCCTGCGCAGCCTGCAGTACCTCATCCACTACACGGCCGGGGACTGGGACGAGGCGGTCCGGCTCGCCGACGGCTTCGGGATCCAGGTCGTCCGCCCGCCCGAGGCGCAGGTCTCCGCCTACGCCCTGTTCGTCGAGGTCGCCCGGGGCGCCGACACCGTCGACGAGCGCCTGCGCTGGATGGCGCCGCTGTGGCACGGCGAAACCTTCCTCACCTACGTCGCCCGGGGCCTCGCCGCCGAGCACGCCCTCTGGCAGGGCGACGCCGACACCGCGATCCACCACGTCTACCGCGTGCTGGACTCCCTGCACCCGTACGAGACCGGCGTCATCCGCATCGCGGCGACGGGCCTGTGGGCCCAGGCCGACCGCGCCGCCCGCGCCCGTGCCGCCGGCGACGACGCCACCGCCTGGGCGGCGGCCGAGGCCGGCGACGACCTGCTGCGCCGCGCCCGGCTCGTCGCCACCACCACCTGGGACGGGCATCCCCGCGCCTGGCTCGGGCTGGAGGGGCGCGCCTGGCTCGCCCGCGCCGAGGCCGAGCGCCTCCGCCTCGACGGCGACCCGGCCCCCGACGCGTGGCGCGAGACCGCCGACCTGTTCACCTTCGGCGACCCGGACGGCGGCTTCGTCTACGAGGTGGCCCGGTCCCGCTGGCGGCTCGCCGCGGCCCTGGCCGAGAGCGGCGACCGCGAGGCCGCCGCCGTCGAATGGCGCTCCGCCACCCGGATCGCCGAACGGCTCGGCGCAGCACCGCTCCTGGGCGCGCTGCGCGAGCTGGGCACCCGCGCCCGCCTGGACACCGGACGGCCCGCGTCCGCGCCGTCCGGCCCGTTCGCCGCCCTCACCGTCCGGGAGCGGGAGGTGCTGAAGCTGGTCGCCCAGGGCCAGGGCAACCGGGACATCGCAGCCGCGCTGTTCATCTCCCCGAAGACGGCGAGCGTCCACGTCTCCAACATCCTCGCCAAACTCAACGTCACCAGCCGCACCCAGGCCGCCGCCCTCGCCCACCGCGAGAACCTCTGACGACGGCGTGCATCACGTGATCAGTAGTCCCGGGTGGGGCGTCCCGTGCCGTCTTCCTGGTGTCCCGTCCACCGGTGCCCCTGGATCACGGCATCGATCGTCTCGAACAGCTCTTCGGGACATTGACTCCACAGGTGGCGGTCTCCCGCGTCGGTGGCTGCTATCAAGCGTTCCAGGAGCGTCTCTTCCTCCCCGCTGCGGGGTTCGGTGCCGCGAAGCAGCAGGTACGCACCCGGCTGCCGTAGGTAGTTCGCGGGTTCGGAGAGCGAGTCGATGGTGAGGAGAAGGCTCGGATGGGCCTGCACCGCCGCCGCGAGCGCGAGGGAGTCGATCTCCTCGGGACGCGCGGCCCTGAAGACCCAGGCCACGCATTTGCCCACGACCTCCTTCCGGAGCTCGTGGGCACGCGTCTTGAGGAGCATGCTCATCATCTGGATGATCTCGGCGACCGCCCCGCGATCCGCGTCCTGCGGCGGGCGGGGCAAGATCACCTGGAACGTCTGCGAGCTAGCTCTGGGCGCGTTCTGGGCGACCAGCCAGCTGAGCATGGTCTGATGCCAGTCGTCTCCGCCGTAGACGAGACCTTCCCGGATGGCCATGCCGAAGCGCAGCCGTTCCCCGGCGGCGGCGTCACCGATCAGCCGGGCATGCAGCAAGTCGGCGAAGTACCCCGTGACACCGCCCCCAGGTGAGGGTATGACGGCACGCTCCTGCAACTGGATCGTCGCCAGCATGGAGTGCCAGCAGTCCTTGTCGAGGCCCGCCGACCACAGGGCGACCGTGGACCTCCAGGTGGCCATGGGGTCCTCGTCCCCAGGCCAGAAGAGTTCCACGGACGCCGGGTCGTGCGGATCGCCCAGCATCACGCGGAGCAGCACGAGGTTCCCGGAGTAGGCGGCGACCTGCCGGACGCGGTCGACGGGCAACGGGCTGTATGTGGCGTAGCGATCGGACCCGTGACGGCGGCGGCAGCCCTCGGTGAGCAGTTCCAGAACCTTCAGAACCCGGTGCCGTTCTTCCCGGTCGAGCTCATAGAACAGCTCGACCGCGAAGGTGAGCGTGGGAAGCCTCGTGGCGAGCGTCTGGTGTGAGAGGAGGGCGAAGAGGAGGTCGTCGTCCGGCTCGCGCGTCCCGCGGCGGCCGGAGAAGGCGCTGTCGGCCATGTCGCGGAGTAGCTCCATCACGTGCGCCGCCATCAGGTACTCGCCGAAGGTCGCGTGGAGGAACTCGTAGCAGCGCTGGGCCTCCTCGCCTCTCTCGGTCCGCGCCTCGGAGGCGTGGACGAAGAAGAACTCGCCGAAGAGCCGCCTGCCGAGGCGCGCGAGGCGGGCCGGCCCCGCAGCTTCGTCCAGAGCCGCCAGGTCGGCGCCGAGCTCGACGTCGGTGACGTCCTGCCGGGCGCGGTTGAACATGGCGAACGCCGCCACGGACAGCCGCCACAGCTGCTCGCGGACGGCCTCGTCCGCGTCGGACGGCGCCCGTTTCGCGACCTCCCGGTAGGCGAATGTCTCCAGCAGCCGCCGGTAGAGGTCCGCCTGCGAGATGCCGCCCTCCAATGGTGCGGAGGACGGGTCCGCCGAGTACAGGGCGAGCATGAGGAGCAGCAGGGGCTGCTTGGCGAGCTCCCGCTGCTCCAGCGCTGCCTCGGGCCGAAGCGCGCGCGCCCTCCCGGCGGAGACGGCCGGCTCGTTCACCCGGTTCCAGACGGCCAGCCACCGGCCCACCTGCGCCTCGTCGAAGTCCTCCAGCTTGACCAGCGTGGTGCCGTCCGGGATGCGGACGCGGTCCGCGACGACGGTGCGGGAGGTCACGATGACGACCACGGGCCGGTCCTGCGCGGCCTCGCGGCGCTGGAAGTCGACCACCTCCTCCAGGTAGCCGCCCCGGTCCCCGGCCGCCTGGAGCAGCTCGTCCAGGCCGTCGAGCAGGACGACCCGGACCGTGGAGACGCTCTGCTCGGCCAGCTCCCACCACTTGACCCGCTCATGCGTCACCAGGTCGAGCGCCCGCTGGATCTGGTCGTACACCGGGGCGTCGGCCGCGACGCGGCGTAGCGGGACGCGCACCACGGTGTAGCCGGACGGCGGGAGCCGGGCGGCGAGCACCTTCGTCAGGAGGCTTTTGCCCGCCCCGGGATGGCCGAGCAGCAGAAGCGGTGCGCACTTCGCGTCGGGTGCGGTCACCTGCCCCGCCAGCATGAGGTCGATGTCGTCGTGGACGTTCTGCTCCTCCCACCATTTCTCGTCGGCGGGCAGTGCCTCGATGCTGCTGGGAGCCAGCCGGTAGCGCGGGTTGACGAACGCCTCCCGCAGGGATGGGAAAGTCAAGTCAGGGCCCGCGCGCACGGCTTCCTCGGAGACGAGGTACTCGTCAAGCCCGCCGCGGTTGGCACGGTGGACGACATCGCACAGATCACGCCCACCCTCGGGTGCCCCTGCCGGACGGCCGAGCAGCGCTTCGACCCTCGCCAGCCCCTCCCGCTGCCCCTGGAGGGCGGCGCCGAGATCGGCCTCTAGGTCGGCGATCTGCGACCGGGTGGCGGCGTGCTCGCCGAGGTTCGCCCACATGTAGAACTCGGGAACCGTGGCCGCCATCCGCACGTAGTGGGACGTGTAGCGCGCAACGGCCTCCCGTACCACCTCGTTACCCACGGGAAGGGTGACCTGGCTCCAGATCTCCAGGCCCTCGCAGAAGCGCAAGAAGCGAACCATCAAGCCGCTCATCCAGGCGCGGACGTCGCCCGAGTTCTCGTGGAAGCCCCGTGCCGGTGACGGGGCCGGGACGGCGGCCTCATAGAGGACCTCGACAAGTCTCTCCCGCAGATGGCGGTCCGGTCCGGCGGTCAGGGAGACGCGCTCGGCCTCGGTGAGGCCGATGTCCTTGTACTGCTCGTCCCCCAGCTTCTCGCGGAGGACCTCGAAGAACGCCGCGGCGGCGATCGTGGTGTGGGCGGCGGCGATCAGCTGGTGGCGCTCGTAGCCGGACGTCGCCGCGAGACGGGCGGACGCGCCGTCGAACAGCTTGCGCAGCAGGGTGGTCGCCTCGTTCTTCTGGTCGACCCAGCCCCAGATCGCGGCGACCGCGCCCAGCGGGGCCCCGCCGAGGGCCGCCGCGCCCGCGCCGAGGATGGCGCCGCCGAGCAGGCCGTCGAGCCGCTCCAGGCGCGGGCGGTCGTAGTGGCCGAGGATCTTGAGGGCGCCCTGGTAGGTGAGGGCGGGTTCACGGCGCATCCCGCCAACCTAGAAGGACGGCGGGAGGGCGTCCGACGTTGGCGCTAACCGGTCACGCGTGATCGGCTCCGCGGGCGTCGTGAGGAACGTGCATCGGTCCACGGTAGATCTTCATGGGTCAGTCGTTATATCGGGTACTGGCCGCCTTGTCCGCGGTTTGCCATTCTTTTAAATCGTGACCGCCAACGAAGTGGTCCAAGGAAGGGGAATGACGTCGTGGACAAGAGGTATGAGCTTTACTGCCTCGCGGACAAGCATTTCTACGACGCTCCCCCCATCACCCGGGAAACCGAATTCGAAGTCGCCGGACGGCCGCTTCCCGAGGGCTGGGAGCGCGTGCGCGGTGACGAATGGGTCGTCTATGTCCCGCCGGTGCAGCGCGTCCCCCTCCAGGGGTGGAAGGTGCACGTCACCGGGTGCGCGGAAAGCGCGGACAAGGCCCTCGCGACGACCTTCGACCACTGCGTCGAGCGGGGCATCGAATTCAAGCACCTGCGCGGTCCGGGGACGCTGCGGATGCGCAACGCGAAATACGCGCCGCGCGGGGCGAGCGGCAAGCTCGTCACGATCTACCCCGAGGACGACCGCGAGCTGGAAACGGTCCTGGACGAACTCGGCGGACGGCTCGCCGGCCTTCCGGGCCCCTACATTCTGAGCGATCTGCGCATCGGCGAGGGCCCCCTGTACGTGCGGTACGGCGGCTTCGCCGAGCGGCGGTGCCTGGACGAGCGGGGCGAGCTCGTCCCGGCGCTGGAGGACGGCTCCGGCCGGCTGATCCCCGACCGCCGCAACCCGGTGTTCGCCGTCCCGGACTGGGTGGCCCTGCCGGACTGCCTGAAGCCGCATCTGGCGGCGCGCGGGGCGACGACGACGACCGACCTGCCGTACCGGATCGAGAAGGCGCTGCACTTCTCCAACGGCGGCGGCGTGTACCAGGGGACCGACACGCGCACCGGCGAGAAGGTGGTGCTGAAGGAGGCGCGGCCGTACGCGGGCCTCGCCGCCGACGGCGCCGACGCGGTCAAGCGGCTGGAGCGGGAGCGCGACATCCTGACCCGGCTGGAGGGCGTCGAGGGCATCCCGGGCGTCCGCGGCTCGTTCACGCTGGGCGAGCACCATTTCCTCGTCCAGGAGTTCATCGAGGGGCGCACGCTCAACACGTTCTTCGCCGAGCGGCACCCGATGCTCGACCCGGAGCCGGAGCCCGGCAAGGTGGCCGCCTACACCGCCTGGGCGCTGCGCGTCCACGAGGGCGTCGAGCGGGTGGTCGCCGCGATCCACGAGCGCGGCGTGGCCTTCAACGACCTGCACATGTTCAACATCATGGTGCGCCCGGACGACTCGGTCGCCCTCATCGACTTCGAGGTGGCCGCGCCCGCCGCCGACGGCGGCCGGCAGACCCTCGCCAACCCCGCCTTCCTCGCCCCGCCGGACCGGCGCGGCATCGAGGTCGACCGCTACAGCCTGGCGTGCCTGCGGCTGGCGCTGTTCGTCCCGATGACCACGCTGTTCGTCATCGACCGCGGCAAGGCCCGCCAGCTCGCCGACCTGATCGCCGAGTACTTCCCGGTCCCCCGCCCGTTCCTGGACGAGGCGGTCGAGGAGATCACCCGGGGCGTCCCGGACGCCCCGGCGCCCGTGTTCGAGACGGGCGGGCCCGGCTGGGAGCGGTCGCGGGACGCGCTGTCCGGCGCCGTCCTCGCGAGCGCCACGCCCGGCCGCCCGGACCGGCTGTTCCCCGGCGACGTGGAGCAGTTCGGCGGGGCGTCCCTCGGGCTGGCCTACGGCGCCGCCGGCGTCCTGTACGCGCTGGACGCGACCGGCGCGGGCCGCTATCCCGAGCACGAGGAGTGGCTGGCCGCCCGGTCCGCCGACCCGCCGCGCGGCACGGGCCTCGGCCTGTACGACGGGCTGCAGGGCGCCGCCTACGCCCTCGCCCGCCTGGGGCACACCGACGCCGCGCTCACGGCGGCGGGCCACTGCCTGAACGAGCGGTGGGAGCGGCTCGGCCACGACCTGTACAGCGGGCTTCCCGGGTACGCGCTGGTCCTCGCCGAACTCGCCGACCTCACGGGCGACGAGGCGCTGCTCGACGCCGCCAAGCGCGCCGTCCAGATCACGGCGGAGCACACCCCCGACGGCCCGAGCCCGCGCCCCGGGCTGATGTACGGCGGGGCCGGGGCGGCGCTGATGTACATCCGCTGGTTCGAGCGGACGGGCAACGCGCAGCTGCTCGACCTGGCCGAGGCGGCCCTGCGCCGCGACCTCGACGCCTGCGTCAAGGACGACAACGGGGCCCTGCACGTCGACCAGGGCCACCGGGTGCTGCCCTACCTGGGGCGCGGCAGCGTCGGCATCGGCCTGGTCGTGGACGACTACCTCGCGCACCGTCCGGACGAGGAGTTCCAGGAGGCCCGCGCGGCCATCCGCCTCGCCGCGATGTCGCGGTACTACGCCCAACCCGGCCTGTTCAACGGGCGCGCCGGGATGCTGCTCTACCTGGCCCGGCAGGACCGGGACGACCCGTGCGCGGCGCGCCACATCCGCGACCTGGCCTGGCACGCGCTCCCGTACGCGGACGGGCTCGCGGTACCGGGCGAGCACATGTACCGGCTGTCGATGGACCTCGCGACCGGCACGGCGGGGGTGCTCCTCGCCTTCGGCGCGGCCCAGCACGACCCCCCGGCCGGCCTGCCGTTCCTCGGGACGGCCCACAGACCCCCCGTGGAGACCTCCACGGCGGCCACCTCTATCCAGCCCGAAAGGAGGTGAACGGACATGGCGCTTCTTGACCTTCAGGGAATGGTGAGCGAGAACGGCGGCGGCGGCGGTAACAGCAGCCTCAGCGTGCTCTGCCACAGCTCGCACAGCATCACGATCTGCCTGTAACGGCCTATGGCGGCCATGGTCCTCCCTGGGACCATGGCCGCCATCGCCATGGTGGGAGCACCCATGACCTCCGGCACGACCTCCGTGCCCGCGCCCGGTCCCCCGCCGGTCCCCCTGCCCCGGGCCGCGGACCGGCTGCTGCTCGGCGCCACCCGCCGCGCCGGCGGGTGGACGGCGCTCGTCGCGGCCGCGGCGCTCGCGGACGCGGCCGCGGCCACGCTGCTGCCCCTCGCGCTGGCCCGCGCGATCGACGCCGTCCCGCCGGGCGGCCCGCCCGCGTCCGCCGCGTTCTGGCCGTGCGCCGCGCTCGTCGCGGTCGCCGCCGTCGCAGAGGTCCTGTCGGAGCTGGCGTCCGGCTGCGGCGCCGCGCGGGCGACGGCCTGGCTGCGGCACACCCTCGTCCGGCACGTCCTCGCCGTGGGCCCGGCGCTGCGCGTCCCCCCGGGGGACGTGGCGGGGCGGGTGGTCGGCGGCGCCGCCGAGGCGGGCGTCGCGCCCGCCGCCGCGCCCGAGGCCGCCGTCGCGCTGCTGCCCGCCGCCGGGGCCCTGATCGTGCTGTCGTTCATCGACTGGCGGATCGCGGCCGCGATCGCCGTCGCGCTCCCGGCGATCGCGCTGCTGCTGCGGGTGTTCGTCCGCGACATCACCGCGTCCGCGCACCGCTACCTCACCGTGCAGGGGACGATCGCGGGCCGGCTCGCCGAGGCTCTGACCGGGGCCCGGACGATCGCCGCCGCGGGCACGGCGGACCAGGAGGTGAAGCGCGTCCTCGCGCCCCTGCCCGGCCTGCGCGCCGAGGGCCACGCGATGTGGCGGGTCCAGGGCGGCATCGCCGCGCGGGGCCTGCTGGCGCTGCTGCTGCTCCAGGTCGCGGCGGTCGGCATGGCGGGCTCGGAGCTGATGGCGGGCCGGATCACGGCCGGCGAGCTGGTCGCGACCGTCCAGTACGCGGGGCTGGCCGCCGGCTTCGGGCCCGTCCTGACGCAGGTGCTGCGGCTCGGCCGGGCGCGGGCCGGGGCGCGGCGCGCCGCCGAGGTCCTCGCGCTGCCCGCCACCGGGCACGGCCCCGCCGACGTCCCGCCGGGCCCCGGGCGCCTGGAGTTCCGCGCGGTGAGCGCCGGCGGGGTCCTGGACGGCCTGGACCTGGTCGTGCCCGGCGGGCTCGCCGTCGCCGTCGTCGGGCGGTCGGGCGCGGGCAAGTCGCTGCTGGCCGCGCTCGCCGGGCGCCTCGCCGACCCCGACAGCGGGGAGGTCCTGCTGGACGGGGTGCCGCTGCCCCGGCTGACGCGCAAGGCGCTGCGCCGCGAGGTCGGCTACGCGTTCGCGCGGCCCGCCCTGTTCGGCGGCACCGTCCTCGACGCGATCGCCTTCGGGCCGTGCCGCCCGCCGGAGTCGTGGCTGCGGGAGTCGGCGCGCGCCGCCCGCGCCGACGCGTTCATCCGGCGCCTCCCGCTCGGCTACGGGACGCCGCTGGCGGACGCGCCGATGTCCGGCGGCGAGCTGCAGCGCATGGGCCTCGCCCGGGCGTTCGCGCACGCCGGGCGCGTCCTCGTCCTGGACGACGCCACCTCCAGCCTCGACACCGTCACCGAGCTGCAGATCACCGACGCGCTCCTCGGCCGGTTCGGCGACCGGACCCGGCTGATCATCGCGCACCGCGCCGGGACGGCGGCCCGCGCCGACCTGGTGGTCTGGCTCGACGGCGGCGCCGTCCGCGGGGTCGGGGAGCACGGCGTCCTGTGGCGGGACCCCGACTACCGCGCGGTCTTCGCGGCGGCCGCGCCCGACGAGGACGGGAGCGGGGCATGAACTCCCGGATGGACGCGACGCGGCTGCTGTCGCGGACCGTGGCCGGCGTGGTGCGGGCGCGTCCGCGCGGGGCGGTGGCGGTCCTCGGATGGTCGCTGGTGGAGGCGGTGCCGACGGCCGTACTGGGGCGGGCCGTCGGACGCGCCACGGACGCGTTCGCGGCGGAGCGCCCGGCCACGGCGGCGCTGTGGCTCGGGGTGCTCGCCGCGGCGGCCGTAGTGGGCGCGTACGGCAGCCGCCGCCTGTACCCGGCGCTCGCGGGGCTCGTCGAGCCGTTCCGGGACGAGCTGGTCCACCGCGTCGCGCGCGGGGCCCTGCACCGGTCGATGCGCGGCGCGCAGGACACCGGCGCGGTCGCGCGGCTCACCCACCAGGTGGAGATCGTCCGCGACACGTTCGGCGGCATCCTGGTCGTCGCGCGCGGGTTCGTGTTCACGGCGGGCGCGGCGCTGGTCGGGCTGCTGTCGCTGATGCCGGAGGTCGCGCTGCTGGTGGTGCCCCCGCTGGTCCTCGGGCTGGCGCTGTTCGGGGCCGCGTTCGGGGCGGCGGCCGTCCGGCAGCGGGACCTGGTCGTCGGCGAGGAGGAGATCGCCGAGCGGACGACCGCGCTCGCCGCCGGGATCCGCGACGCCGTCGCGTGCGGCGGCGAGGAGCGGCTGCGCGGGGAGCTGGGCGCGGCCGTGGACGCGCAGGCGGCGGCCGGGCGCGCGGTGGCGCGGTTCGCGGCGTTCCGCGCGGTCGCGCTGGCGGTGAGCGGCTGGCTGCCGCTGCTGGCCGTCCTCGCCGCGGCGCCGTGGCTGATGCGGCGGGGCGCCACGCCGGGCATGGTGATCGGGTCGCTGGCCTACGTCCTGCACGGCCTGCAGCCCGCGCTGCGGACGCTCGTGCAGGGCATGGGCGGCAGCGGCCTGCGGCTGGCGGTGACGCTCGCCCGCATCCTGGAGACGAGCGCGCCGGACGAGCCCGCGGGCAAGGGCGAGGGGGCGCGGGAGTCCGTGCCCGGGTCCGCGCTTCCGGCCGTGCCCGCCGGTCCGGACGGCGTTCCGGACGTTCCGGCGCCGGACGTCCCGGCGGTGGAGCTGCGCGGGGTGACCTTCGCCTACGGGGACGGCGCGCGCGCCGTGATCAGCGGGCTGGACCTCACCGTCCCGCGCGGCGACCATCTGGCGGTCGTCGGGCCGAGCGGCATCGGCAAGTCGACGCTGGCCGCGCTCATCGCGGGGCTGCTCCCGCCGACCGAGGGCGAGGTGCTGGTGGAGGGGCTGCCCGCGGGCGACCCCCGGCGCCGCGTGCTGATCCCGCAGGAGGCGTACGTCTTCACCGGGACCGTCCACGAGAACCTGACCTACTACGCGCCGGACGCAGGCGAGGAGGAGTTGGAGCGGGCCGTGGACGCGGTCGGGCTGGCCGGGCTCGTCCGCGACCTCGGCGGGTACGGCGCGCGCGTGGACCCCGCCGAGCTGCCCGAGGGGCGGCGGCAGCTCATCGCGCTGTGCCGCGCCTACCTGGCGCCGGCGCCGGTCGTCGTGCTGGACGAGGCCGCCTACCGGCTGGACGCCGCCGCCGAGGCCCGGGCGGAGGAGGCGTTCGCCCGCCGCCCGGGCACCACGCTGATCGTCATCGCGCATCGCGTCAGCTCGGCCGTGCGGGCGCGCCGCGTCCTGGTCCTGGACGGGACGCGCGCGCAGATCGGCGGGCACGCGGACCTGCCCGCCGTCTCGCCGCTCTACCGGGACCTCATCGGGCACTGGGAGGCGGGGGCCGAGCCCTCCGCCCCCGCGGAGCCGTCCGCCCCCGCAGGGCCGTCCGGCCCCTCAGAGCCATCCGGCGTCCTCGGCGATCCGGATGGCGTGCACCCGGTTCCGCGCGCCGATCTTGCGGTTGATGCGCGAGAGGTGGTTGCGGACCGTGCCGATCGTGAGGACGAGGTCCTCGGCGATCTCCGCCGCGGAGGCGCCCCGTGACGCCATCTCCAGGACCTCGATCTCGCGCTCGGTGAGCGGGCTCGCGGCGGAGCCGAGCTCGGTGAAGGCCAGGTCGGGATCCACCACCCGCTGACCTGTCGCGACCCTGCGGATGGCGTCGACGAGCGCGCCCGGCGAGGTGTCCTTCAGCACGATGCCGGACGCCCGGACGGCCACCGCCCGCCGCAGGTCGCCCGTCCTGCGGCGGCCCGCCATCAGCACGGTCCGGCAGTCGGGGAGCTCCTCGCGGAGTAACCGCGCCGCGGCGAAGCCGTCCAGGCCGGGGAGCGCGATGTCGATCAACGCGACGTCGGGCCGCCGGTTGAGCGCCGTCCGCAGGATGTGCTCGCCGGAATCGATCGCGGCCACCACGTCGAGGTCCTTGGCCCCTTCGAAGAAAGCGACAAGCCCGCCGCGCAGGAGAGGCGCCTGCTCGGCGAGGAGTATCCGAATCATGTTCTGTCTCCCGAGGCCCGCCACCCACGGGTGGTCTGAAGATGCACTTACCCAGAGTTGGAGATGTCATGGGCATCGTGGCGGCGGACGGGAGACAAGTCCCCGGGCATGGGTCTTCCAATGATGATCGTTCATGAGGTCACCTTGACGGGCTGGAGTCAGAGGTGCTGCCTACCGAGTGAAGCGAAGAGTATTCTCCGGGTCAACACAATAGCGGGATATAATATTAACAATGAGCGACGATGCGCACTTCACAGGGTGCAGAATTCCGGCGTCCACGCAGTTCAGGAGCAGTTACCTGGCAGTTCAGGACAGGAAATCGAACGTCGGCCCGATTCCGGCGGCGCGGGCGGCCTCATAGGCCGTCCAGCTGAGGACGAGGTCCTGCCAGGGCAGCCCGACGGGCGCGTAGACGGTGACCTCGCCGTTCCGGACGCGGCCGGGCACCTCGCCGAGCAGCAGGTCGCGCAGCGTCCCGGCGGCGTGCTTGACGTCCAGCCCGGCATCGGCCAGCACGCCCATCTCCACGGCCATCGCCACGTCGTCGACCACGACCCGGGCGCCCTCCAGCAGGTCGGCGCCGAGCTCGGCCTTACCGGGCTCGTCGGCGCCGAGGGAGGTGATGTGCGCGCCGCGCGCCACGTCCCCGGCGTGCAGGATCGGGCGGCGCGTCCAGGTGGCCAGGACGGCGATCCCCGCGTCCCGGGCGGCGGTCCTCGGGTCGGTCGTCACCGATCCGGTGATGCCGAGCCGGGCGCCGTGCCGCTCGGCGAAGCCCGCGGCGCGGCCCGCGTCCAGGTCGCAGACGGCGAGGGCGCGCACCGGGCGCAGCTCCGCCAGGCCGCGCATGACCAGCTCGGCCTGCGCGCCCGCGCCGATCACCGCGACCGCGTCGGCCTCCGGGCGGGCGAGGGCGTGGGTGCCGAGCGCGGCGGCCAGCCCGGTGCGCCACGCGGTGACGGTGGCCGAGTCGAGCAGCGCGAGCGTCTCGCCGGTGTGCAGGTCGTGCAGGCAGACGACGCCGCGCAGCGCGGGACGGCTGCCGGGGAACTTGGCGTTCACCTTGACCGTGTAGGCGGGGATCCCGGCCACCAGGCCGGGCAGCAGCGCCGTCGCGGTGCCCTGCCCGGGCAGCTTCGCGACCACCCGCCGGGGCAGCGCCTCGCCCTCGGCCGCCGTGAAGCCGCGGCGCAGCGCGTCCAGGCACACGGCGGGGTCGAGGAGCGCTTCCAGCTCGGAACGGGACAATAGGAGCGTCACCGGGCCCATTCTGGCGTCCTGCCCTCCCCCGCGTCGAACCTCACGGCCATCCGATCACCGGGGACGCCGCCGGACGGCGGTGAGGCCGTCCCCTCCGTCCAGCCCACAGAAACGGTCAATCCGCCCATCTTGCCCGGGATCGCGGCACGGATCCGCACCCATTGTGCCAACGTTGCGTCGCCGATTAGGGCACTTTCTTGCCTTACGTCCGCCTATGGGTTCTTCCACCATGTGCGTGTCCTCCGGCGTACCAACACGGGTGCGCCCAATCCCCCTGGAGGCTCAGTGAAGATCCGCCATGCCCGCATCAGCGGCGCCGCCGTCACCATGACGGCGACCGGGATGCTGGCGACCGCCCTCGTCTCCGTCCCGGCCGCGCATGCGGCCACCGGCGCGCCCGCCGCACCCGCCGGGCCCGTCACCGCCGTCCAGCCCGACCCGGGCAGGACGGCCTCCGCGCTGGCGAAGCGGCTCGGTTCCCGCACCGCCGGCTCCTACCTCGACCAGGCCACGCACAAGCTGGTGGTCACGGTCACCGACGCGGGCGCCGCGCGGGCCGTGCGCGCCGCCGGCGCCGAGCCGAAGACCGTCACGCGCAGCGGCTCGGACCTGAAGAGGGTCATGGCCGCGCTCAAGCGCGACGCGACCGTCCCGGGCACCGCCTGGGCCGTGGACGCGGCGTCCAACAAGGTGCTGCTGTCCATGGACTCCACGGTCACCGGCGCGAAGCTGAGGAAGGTGAAGGCGGCGGCGGCCAAGCAGGGCGCCGCGGTCCGCACCGAGCGGATCGCCGGGGCGCTCCGCCCGTTCACCGCCGGCGGCGAGGCCATCTACACGGGCAGCTCGCGCTGCTCGCTGGGCTTCAACGTCAAGAAGGGATCGGAGTACTTCTTCCTCACGGCCGGCCACTGCACCAACATCGGCGCCCAGTGGTACTCCGACCGGGGCAAGACCCAGCTGCTCGGCAACAAGACCGGCAGCAGCTTCCCGGGCAACGACTACGGCATCGTGAAGTACGCCGCGGCGCCGACCGACACCCAGGGGGTCGTCAGCCTCTACGGGAGCACGCAGGACATCACCTCGGCCGGCAGCGCCACGGTCAACCAGAACGTGACCCGCAGCGGCAGCACCACCCAGGTCCACACCGGCCGGGTCACCGCCCTCAACCAGACGGTGAACTACCAGGAGGGCTCGGTCAGCGGGCTGATCAGGACCACGGTGTGCGCCGAGCCGGGCGACAGCGGCGGCTCGCTGTTCGCCGGGGCCACCGCCCTCGGGCTGACCTCGGGCGGCAGCGGCAACTGCTCCTCCGGAGGGACGACGTACTTCCAGCCGGTCACCGAGCCGCTGGGCGCGTACGGAGTCGAGATCTACTGACCCCGGGACGCGGGTGACGTCCCGCTAGATCCCACGGCGGTCCGCCGGAGCTCCCAGGCGGCGGAAAGCCCCGACCACCCGGCCGCACGGCCGGGTCCGACCGGCAGCGCTCCGGCGACGGCCCCCGGTCCCCCACCGTCCAGGCGGGGGGCCGGGGGCCGGCCACGTCGAGGGGGAGGCGGGCGCGCCGGAGGATCAGGAGGCCGCGGGGACCTCCAGGGTGCGGTGGATCTCGGCGATGACGTCCGACTGGCACGGGACCAGGTAGAAGTGGTCGCCGGGCAGGACCTTCAGCGCGAAGCGGCCGTCGGTGACCTCGCCCCACGCCGCGGCCTGCTCCTCGGTCACATGCGGATCGGAGTCCCCCACGATCGCCGTGATCGGGACGGCCAGCCGCGTGCCGGGCCGGTGCGCGTAGTCCTCGATCAGCGCGAAGTCGTTGCGCACGTACGGCAGGACCAGCTCGCGCAGCTCGGGGTCGCGCAGCGCCTCGGCGTCGGTGCCGCCGAGGCCCACGATCTCGGCGACGACGGCGTCGTCGTCGCGGCCGGCGACGCGGTCCTCGCCCCGGTCGTGCGGCGCGCGCGTGCCGGAGGCGAACACATGCACAGGGGCGCTCCCCCGCTCCTGCAGCAGCCGCGCCACCTCGTAGGCGAGGACGGCGCCCATGCTGTGCCCGAACAGGGCGGTGGGACGGTCCATCAGCGGCGCCATCGCGCCCGCGAGGAGGCGCGCGAGCTGGTGGGCGTCGGTGACGAACGGGTCGGCCATCCGGTCGGCGCGGCCCGGGTACTGGGCGGCGTGCACCTCGACGGCCGGGCTGACCTCCTTGGCCCAGGACCGGTAGAACACCGCCGATCCCCCCGCGTGCGGCAGGCAGAACAGCCGCATCGACGCCCAAGGGCGGGTCTCGGCGCAGCGGAACCACGTCACGTGATCAACTCCTCCTCGTCGTGCCGGCGGCGCGATGGCCCCCGCGGCCACCTTAAAGCCCCGCACCCTTCGCATGTCCCGTCGAACCGGACGCCGCTCGCCGGGTCGCGGCTCCCCCGGCGCCGATACGCTGGGGGCCTGATCATCGAGACGACCGGAACCGGAGTTCCCCCCATGACACAGGCCCCCTCATTCGCCGTGATCCCGGGCGCCCAGGTGCACGAGGCCGTCGCCGGACGAGAAGAGCAGGTCACCCGCATGGTCGAGGCGGCGTACCGGCTGCACGGGGAGGGGCGGACGGTCAATCCCGACTCCTACTTCCTGCGCTTCCCCGACCGGCCGTCCGACCGGATCATCGCGCTGCCCGCCTCGGTCAAGGGCGACATCGGCGTGCACGGCATGAAGTGGATCTCCAGCTTCCCCGGCAACGTCGCGAACGGCATCCCCCGCGCGTCCGCCGTGCTGATCCTGAACGACGCCGAGACCGGCTACCCGTTCGCCTGCCTGGAGAGCTCCATCATCAGCGCGGCCCGCACCGCCGCGTCCGCCGCGCTCGCCGCCGCGACCCTCGCCGACCGGCGCGGCGACCGGCCCCGCCGGGTCGGCTTCATCGGCACCGGGCTCATCGCCCGCTACATCCACACCTACCTGGCCGGCAACGGCTTCGTCTTCGACGAGCTGGGCGTGCACGACCTGTCGCCCGAGCACGCGGCGGGCTTCAAGGGCTACCTGGAGCGGACCGAGGACGGCGCCGTCACGGTCCACGACAAGCCCGAGGACCTCGTCCGCTCCTCGGACCTGATCGTCTTCGCCACCATCGCGGGCGAGCCGCACATCCTCGACCCGGGCTGGTTCGAGCACAACCCGCTCGTTCTGCACGTCTCGCTGCGCGACCTCTCCCCCGAGATCATCCTGTCGGCCTACAACGTGGTGGACGACGTCGAGCACTGCATGAAGGCCAATACCTCGCCCCACCTGGCCGAGCAGAAGGTCGGCCACCGCGACTTCGTGGCCGGGACGCTCTACGACGTCCTCACCGGGGCGATCACCCCGCCCGCCGACCGCCCGGTGGTCTTCTCCCCGTTCGGGCTGGGCGTGCTCGACCTGGCCGTGGCCCGCTACGTCTACGACGAGGTCGCCGCGTCCGGCGCCCTGTCCACCGTCCCCGGCTTCTTCCACGAGATGAAACGCCACGGCTGACGCCCGGCGCGGGGACGCGAGACTCCGGACGGACGGGTCATCCGGCCTGGAACGGGCACGCTCCGTCCATGGATGAGCGAGATGACGGCCGCGGCGACGTCCAGGAGCTGAGCGACTTCGAGCTGACGGTCTACGAGACGGTGGCGGAGATCGACAAGGAGGGCGGGGCGGCGGACTTCGACACGCTCGGCCGGCTCGTCGGCGGCCCCGAGGAGGACCTCTGGGCCGCCCTCGGCCACCTGGTCTCGGTCAACCACCTCCACTCCACCCCCAAGGGCTACGTCCTCGGCCCCCACGACTGGGCCCCCTGACCGTCCCGGTGAGCGGGAGGCGGTGGCCGGGACCGGCCGGGGTGGGGCAGAATGGGCGACGACCAAGCAAGCGTCAGGTTGTGCTGGAGGCCGCCGGATGGAGCTCGCCGTCACCGAGGAGCTGCGCGAGACGCTGCGGCGCTTCTTCGCCGACCGGTCCCCCGGGGCCGAGGTGCGGCGGCTGATGGGGACGGCCGAGGGATACGACCCCGGCGTGTGGGCGCGGATGGCCGGGCAACTCGGGCTCCAGGGCCTCGCGATCCCCGAGGAGCACGGCGGCACCGGGTACGGGATGCGCGAGCTGGCCGTCGTGTTCGAGGAGATGGGGCGGGCGGTCGCCTGCGCGCCGTTCCTGGCCACCACCGTGGCCGCGGCGGCGCTCCTGGCCGGCGACGGCGGCCACGACCTGCTCCCCGGCATCGCGGACGGGACGACGATCGCGACGCTCGCCGTGGCCGAGGAGGACGGGCGGTGGGACCTCGCCTCCGTGGCCGCGAGCGGCGTGGGCGGGGTGCTGACCGGGGTCAAGAGCTTCGTCCTGGACGGGCACCTCGCCGGCCTGGTCCTCGTCGCGGCCCGCGACGAGGACGGCGCCGTCGCGCTCTACGCGGCGGCGGGCGACGTGCCCGGCCTCACGCGGACGCCGCTGACGACGCTCGACCAGACGCGCCGCCTCGCGCGGATCGGGCTGGACGGGGTCCCGGCGCGCCGCGTGGGCGGGGCCGCCGCCGTCGCGCGGGCGATGGACGTCGCGGCCGCGGCCCTCGCCGCCGAGCAGCTCGGCGGCGCCCAGCGGACGCTGGACATGACCGTCGAGTACACGAAGGTCCGCCACCAGTTCGGCCGTCCCATCGGCTCGTTCCAGGCGGTCAAGCACCGGTGCGCCGACATGTTCGTCCTGGTGGAGTCCGCGCGGTCGGCCGTACTGAACGCCGCTGCCGCCGCCGACGAGGCCCCGGACGAGCTGCCCGCCGCCGCCGCGCTGGCCAAGGCGTACTGCTCGGACGCCTACTTCCACACGGCGGGCGAGGCGATCCAGCTGCACGGCGGCATCGGGTTCACCTGGGAGCACGACGCCCACCTGTACTTCAAGCGGGCGCAGTCGTCACGGCAGCTGTTCGGCCCCCCGGCCCGGCACCGCGAGCGGCTCGCCGCCCTCGCGGGCATCACGGATGAAGCCGCAGCCCCTTAAGGACAGGGGCGCCGCCATCGGCTGAGGAAGAATGCCGCGCATGGGTACGAAACGACGGGCCAGCGGGGCGATGTTCGGGCTGGCGTACGGGGACGCGCTGGGCGCGCCGACCGAGTTCCTGAACATGCGGCAGATCCATCAGCGCTTCGGCGAGGACGGCCCCCGGGAGCCGTCCGGCTCGCCCGCCCTGGTCACCGACGACACGCAGATGGCCATCGCCGTCGCCGAAGGGCTGCTGGACGCCCTGGAGCACCCGCCGTTCACGGCCGACCGGGTCACGCCGATGTGGCGGCGGCGCTTCGTCGACTGGCTCCGCAGCCCCGACAACGACCGGGCGCCGGGCAACACCTGCCTGCGCGCGTGCGAGGGCATGGCGGCGGGGCGGCCGTGGCTCCAGGCCACCCAGCGCAACTCCAAGGGCTGCGGCGCGAACATGCGCGTGGCGCCGGTCGGGCTGGTCCCCGGCCTGCCGGACGAGGCCCGCTCCGGCGCGTCCCAGCTCCAGGCCGCCCTGACCCACGGGCACCCGACCGGCCTCGCCGCCAGCGAGCTGACCGCCTGGGCCGTCCGGTGGCTGGCCGGCGGCATGGCCCCCGCCGACCTGCCGGGCGCGCTCCGCGACCACTGCCACTCCCAGCGGACCACCTACCACGAGCGGTGGCTCGGCGGCCTGTGGCAGCGTCCCGGCGTGGACGACCCGGCCGCGTTCATCGCCCGCGGCTGGGACGAGTGCCTGGGGGTGCTCGACCGGCTCGACGCCGCCCTCGCCCGCGCGGACCGCGCGTCCGATCCGTGCCTGGCCACCGGCGCGGGCTGGATCGCCGAGGAGGCCCTGGCCACCGGCCTGCTCTGCTTCCTGCTGTTCCCGGACGACCCGGTGTCGGCGATCCGGCGCGGCGCGGCCAGCTCCGGCGACTCCGACTCGCTGGCCTGCCTCGCCGGTTCCTTCGCGGGCGCCCACCTCGGCATGGACGCCTGGCCGCCCGCCTGGTCGTCCCGCATCGAGTACGCCGGCCGGCTCGCGCGGGTCGGCGCCGCCTGGGATCAGGGGCTTGACGGGCGATAGCCACAAAGCTAATCTCTTTAGCCATAGGGCTACAGCGAAAGCAGGTGCGTGTGATGAGCGGACAGACCCAGTACCTCGATCTCCCGGGCGGGCGCCTCGCCTACGACGACGCCGGCGACGGGCCCCTGGTGGTGTGCCTGCCCTCGATGCTGGACCTGCGGTCGCAGTACCGGTTCCTCAAGCCGCTGCTGCTGGACGCCGGCTACCGGGTCGTGACCGTCGACCAGCGCGGGATGGGCGACACCAGCGCCGAGTGGGACGAGTACGGGAGCACGCCGCTCGCCCGCGACCTGCTGGCGCTGCTGCGGCACCTGGACGCCGGTCCCGCGCTCGTCCACGGCTGCTCCAACGGCGCCGCGGCGGCGGTCTGGGTGGCCGCCGAGGCGCCCGAGCTGATCAGCGGGCTGGTGCTGTCGGCGCCGTTCGTCCGGGACGGCAAGGCCGGGTTCGCGCAGAAGCTGACCGTCGCCCTCATGCGGATCCCCGGCATCGCCCGGCCGCTCTACATGTCGTACTACCCGAAGTGGGAGCCCAGGCCCCCGGCGGACTTCGCCGAGCACAAGGCGCGCCTGAACGCGAGCTTCAAGCGGCCGGGCCGCGCCCGGGTCATCGCCGGCTACATGAGCATGTCGCACGCCGAGGCCGAAGCCAGGCTCGACCGGGTGGCGGCCCCCACGCTGGTGATCATGGGCACTGCCGACATCGACTGGCCCGACCCGGTCGCGGAGGCCGAATGGGTCGCCGGACGGCTGGACGCCGAGGTCGTCCTCGTGGACGGCGCCGGACACCACCCCCACGTCGAGTTCCCTGAGAAGGTGGCCGAAGCCGTCCGGCGCTTCCACGGCTCCCTGGCGTCCTAGGACGCCGACCAGCCGCTCCAGGCGTCGATGGCGATGGCGATGACCGGCCCCTCGGGCGGGCGGTCCCGGTACTGGGCGTAGCGGTCGGCGAGGAGCCGGACGGGCTCGGCCGTGCGGGCGGGGTCCTCGACGATGCCGGCGCGGCCGTCCACGCGGACCCACCAGAGCCGGTCCCAGTCGTCCTCGTAGTGGTCGGCCAGCAGCGCGACCCGGGGGTTGGCGCGGATGTTGGCGAGGCGCCGCAGGTCACGGGTGCTCTTGGGCTTGTGGTCCACGGCGGTGTAGACCGTCCCCCGGTGGACGGCGAACGTCACGGGGACCAGATGGGGACGGGCGGTCTCGTCCACGGTCGCCAGCCGGGCGACCGGGACCGTCGTCAGCAGCCGGCGCGCGTCCGCCTGCGGGAGCCTGGGCACGCCGAGCAGCCTGCCATGCCGCGCAGCGCGGCGCCACGGCCCTACGCCCCTGTTTCCCATCCGGCCCTCCCCCGCGCGGGCGAGAGGGATCAGCCTGTGGCGGGAGGCTCCCCGGCGCCGCCCGGACGAGGGTTGCCGTGAGGGAACCGGCGCGAGGGAGCGGGAATGACGGTGGCGGGACGGTGGCCGCAGTGGTCGGGATACGCGGCCGGGGCGTGGTCCCTGGCAGCGGCCGCGCTGGCCCTGTACTGGGCGGCGGGCGGCGAGACGGGCTATCCGCTGCGGGACGTCGCGGGCGGGCGGGCGTCGGCCTGGCTGATCGCCGCGTGCCTCCTCGTCGGCGCGATCATGGCGGTGTCGAGCACGCGCCGGGTCGGGCGGCAGATGCCGCGCTGGTGGCCCCTGTCGGGGCTCTGGGCCGCCTGCGCGCTGGCCGGGGCGGGCACCTTCGGGTTCGTCATGAACGCGCTGCAGCTCGCCTTCACCGGGACGGTCGACGACTGGCCGACGTTCGGCGTCGAGATCCTGGCCGCGACCGGCGCGGCCCTGCTCGGCGGTGCCGCCGTGGCGTACCAGCGCAGCACGGCGGGGGCCTGCGCGCGGTGCGGCACGGCGCACGCCGGGACGGGCATGGCGAAGGTCCCGGCGCCGCCCGCCCCCGCTCCGCGCGCGGTGCGGCGCGCCGCCTATGCCGGGGCGCTGGCGTTCGCACCCTACGTGGCGATGAAGACGACGTGGGCGCTCGGCGGGACGTTCGCGGGCATCACCAGCGAGGAGACGATCGCCGAGTTCGAGCGCAACGGCGCCTCCGGCCTGATCCTGACGCTGGAGAAGTACGGCCTGGACTTCACCACGCTGTCGGCGCTGCTGGGGGTGTTCCTGCTGCTGGGGCTGACCCACTCGTGGGGCCAGGTGTTCCCCCGGTGGGCGCCGCCGCTGGCGGGACGGCGGGTGCCGCGCTGGCTGCCGCTCGTCCCGGCCTGGCTCGGCGCCCTGACGCTCGGCCCGTACGGGGTCGTCGCGGCGCTGGCCTACCTGCTGCCGTCGGCCGTGGGCCTGACCGACCTGCCCGACGACGGCGTCATGCAGGGGTGGTCGGGCTGGACGGTCGCGGCGTGCGGGATCGGCGCGTTCGGGGTCTACGGCGTCGCGCTGGGCGTCGCGGCCTGGTCGTACCAGCGCCGGACGCGCCCCCGATGCGCCGCCGTCGCATCGGAGACGGACGGGGGCCTCGCCGTCAGCCGGTGAGGCCGGGCGGCACCAAACCCCGTTCGACGACCTTCGCCAGCTCCTCGTCCGTCAGGATCCGGGGCTCGCCGATCGTCCGCGCCCGGACGTACACGCCGCACAGCCACTCCAGCAGCCGCGCGTTCTCGAACGCCTCGTCCAGGTCGCCGCCGATCGCGACGCCCCCGTGGTTGGCCATCAGCGCGGCGCGCTTGCCGCCCTCCATGGCCCTCCGCACGTTCTCCGCCAGCTCGGGCGTCCCGTACGTGGCGTACTCGGCGACCTTCACCACGCCGCCCAGCAGCAGGGTGTTGTAGTGGATCGGCGGGAGCTCCGCCATCGTCGTCGCCACCACGGTGGCGTAGGTGGAGTGCGTGTGCACGATCGCTCCGGCCGGGGCCGCCCCGTAGAGCGCGAGGTGCATGGGGGTCTCGGACGACGGCGCGCGCTCGCCGTCCACGATCCGTCCCGCCATGTTCACGACCGGGCAGTCCGCGGGCCCCATCCGGTCGAGCATCATCCCGCCCGGCGTGACCGCGACCAGGTCGCCCGCGCGGACGCTGACGTTGCCCGACGTCCCGGTCACCAACCCGGCCGCGGCCAGCCTCCGGCCGGTCCCGCACAGCGCGGCCCGCTCGTCCTCCAGCAGCATGCGAACACCTCTCACGTCCGGCGGTTCCCAGGGCGCACGCCCCCCGGTTACGGCGCGCGCACCAGATCGGCGGCCAGCACCGCCCCGGCCGCGCCCACGAGCTGCTCCAGCCGGAGCACCTCGGTCCGGTGGAAGGGCGGCGCGCCCGTCCGGGCGACGACCAGCGCGACGCGGCCCCCCGCGAGCGGGCAGACGGCGTACTCCACCCCGTCCGGCGCGGAGAAGGCGCGCGCCCGCAGCGGCAGCAAGGCGGGCAGTTCCACGCCGTCCGCGCCGCCGAGGCTGGTGTAGGCGGGCACGGCCCGCCCGTCCTCCCCCACCACGGCCAGCGCGGCCCAGTCGGCGCTGAGGATGCCCGGCACGGCGTCGGCGAGGATCTCCGCGCCGCGCTCCGGGACGGCCGCGACCTGCCCGATCACGGCGGCGTCCGGGAAGGCGCCCTGCGGCTCCACCGTCGGCCACACCCCGACGACCTCCACGCCGGGCACCGAGCCGAGGCCCTCCGGCAGCCGCTCGGTGCCCGCCCCGGCGGGCCACGCGACGGTGAAGTCGTCCAGCGCGCGGCCGCCCGCGCGCTCCAGCACCGCCATCTGCACGACGTCGGCGCCCGCGGCGCCGAGCGTGCGCGCCACCTGTCCCAGCGAGCCCGGCCGGTCCGGCAGGCGGACGCGGATCCGCAGCAACATCGCCACCTCCTGTATCCGAAAGATGCCCTCAGGTTGCGGGAGACGCGTTTCCATCGTGTTACCCACGCGTGTCGGCCCCGAGAATGCGGTGCTGGAACACGGCGCAGGGGTCAAACTAGAGTCCATGGAAGGTCAACCGAAGATCTATCGCCGTCAGCCGCCTCACCATTAAGGTAACCGCACCGTGTCGAGGGACCCCGATCGCCCAGTCAACGACGGCCCTGGAGCCGAGGCGGAGCCGTCACCCGGCGCGACGGGAACGGCGGAGCCCGGCTCGGGAACGGCACAACCCGGCGCGGCACAGCCCGGCGCGGCGGAGCCGGGGGCGGGCGTGGCGCCGTCCTCCGGGGGCGGGACGCCCGGCGCCTTCCGCGCCGAGATCAGGCAGGCCCTCGCGGAGCTGTCCGCTCGGCTCGACCGCGAGCACGAGCGCGCCGCGCACCGGGAGGCCGTGATCGACCGGCTGCACGAGGAGAACCAGCGGCTCCGCCGGGGAGAGCTGCAGGCCATGCTGGAGCCCGTCCGCGCCGCGCTGTACCGGCTGCACGACCACGCGCGCCGCGAGTCCGGTCGGCTCGCCGACCCGGACGGCGGCGACCCGCCGGACCGCGGGCACACGGCGCGGCTGCTGGAGGCGGTCGCCGACGACATCGCCGACGCGCTGGCCCGGCTCGGGGTGGAGCGGTTCGCGGTCGAGCCCGGCGCCCCCTACGACGCGGCCCGGCACCGGCCGATCGCGGTCATCTCCGTCGCGGACCCCGCCGAGGACGGCACTGTGGTGGCCGTCCAGTCCGACGGGTTCGAGCAGGGCGGCAAGGTGCTGCGCAAGGCGGCGGTCTCCGTCGGCAAGCTCGACCGCGGCGGGCCCGCCGGGAACGGGGCCGGAGGGGACGGACACGGGGACGGCGCGGTCCGCGAAGCGGAATCCGCCGTCAGGGCTGGGTCAAGTCGCCACCGCGCGGCCGGACGCGGCGAGACGATGAACACCGGACGCGGCACCGATGGGTGAGAGGGACATGGCTGTCTACGGGATCGACCTGGGAACCACGTACTCCTGCATTGCCTCGATCGACGACGTGGGACGGCCCGCGGTCCTGCGCAATCTGGAGGGGACCGACACCACGCCGTCGGTGGTGTACTTCGAGAGCGGCGAGAACGTCGTCGTCGGCGCCACGGCCAAGGACACCGCCGTCCTGGACCCCGACAACGTGGTCAGCCTCATCAAGCGGGACATGGGCCGGGACGTCACGCGCCCCATCCAGGGGATCGACTTCGCCCCCGAGGAGCTGTCGGCCTTCATCCTGCTGAAGCTGGCGACCGACGCGCGCACCACGACCGGCGAGGAGACCCGGGACGTGGTCATCACCGTCCCGGCCTACTTCGGGGCGGCCGAGCGCGACGCGACCCGCAAGGCGGGCCGGATCGCGGGCCTGAACGTCATCGACATCGTGTCGGAGCCGATCGCCGCGGCGATCACCTACGGCGTGCTGAACCCGGAGGCCGACCGGACGATCCTGGTGTACGACCTGGGCGGTGGGACGTTCGACACCACGGTCATCGCGCTGCGCGGCGGGCACATCGAGGTGGTGTGCACCGACGGCGACCACGAGCTGGGCGGCGCCGACTGGGACGCGCGGCTCGTCGAGCACCTCGCCGAGCGGTTCCGCGCCGAGCACCCGGACGCGGGCGACCCGCTCGACGACAAGCAGACCGAGCAGCAGCTCCGCCGCGACGCCGAGGACGCCAAGAAGGCCCTCACGGCCCGCACGTCCCACACCGTCCGCGTCATGCACGGCGGGCGGGTCGCGGCGATCGAGGTGACGCGGGAGAAGCTGGAGGAGCTGACCAAGGACCTCCTCGACCGCACGGTCGAGATCACCGGCCGGACCCTCGCGACCGCCGCCGACAAGGGCGTGGACGACTACGACGACCTGGTGCTCGTCGGCGGGTCCACCAAGATGCCGGTGGTGGCGGCGCGGCTGGAGACCGAGCTGGGCCTGGCGCCCCGCCTCCAGGACCCCGACCTGGCCGTCGCCAAGGGCGCCGCGCTGTACGCGTTCGAGGAGACCTACCGGCGGCTCGTCCGGGAGGGGTCGGCCGAGCGCGCCGAGGAGATGGCCAACCGCGCGGGCCTGTCGGCCGAGCAGCAGAAGCAGATCGCCGGGCGGCAGATCAAGACGGTCGCCTCGCACGCGTTCGGGATCGTGGTCGTCGACCGCGACAGCGGCGCCGAGCACGTCGCGCACCTCGTCCACGCCAACGACGACCTGCCCGCGGCCAAGACCGAGGACTTCTTCACCGTCTACGACGACCAGACCTCCGCCGACATCCGGGTGATGGAGCAGGCGGGCAGCGTCGAGTCCGCCGAGCTGATCGACAACACCGAGATCGCGACCGGCGAGATCCGCGTCCCGCCGGGCAAGAAGGCGGGCTGGCCGATCGGGGTGACGTTCGCGCTCGACGCGTCCGGGCTGCTCAACGTCACCGCCGTGGAGAAGGAGACCGGCGAGCGGCTGGAGCTGAAGGTGGACGTCGGCGGTATGTCCGAGGAGGAGGTCGAGCGCTCCCGCAAGGCCCTCTCCCGGGTCCAGGTGAGCTAGGGCGTGCCTCAGGAGCCCGGGCGCCGGGTGTCGTTCGACGAGGAGTACCGGCGGGACGTGCTGGAGCCCGCGCGGGCCGCGGGCGACCAGCCGCCCGAGGACCTGCGGGCCCGGTACGCGCTGCCCGATCCGGCGTCCGATGCGCTGGCGGCCGAGGCCGTCGCGGCACGGGTCAAGCAGGTCCGGCAGTGCTGGCGGCGCGCGCGCGGGCAGCTCAAGTACCGCCGGCTGATCGACCGGCTGGAGGCCGAGCACCGGGAGCTGGCGCCGCTGTTCGCCGCCGCCGAGCGCGGCGACCTGCGCCCGCTCGCCGACCGGCTGCGCGGCGGAGCCGAGCGGACGCGGCGGCGGCACGCCGAGGCCCGCGCCCGGCTGGCCGACGCGGCCGGGACGCTGCGGATGGTGACGCCCGCCGAGATCGAGGGCATCGCCCGGACCGGCGGGGTGCCCCGCGCCGAGCTGGAGGCCGCCGCCGCGGAGCGCGGCATCGAGATCCGCGAGCCCGACGCGCTGCCGCAGTCCGCCCCGTACCCCGCATACCGCAAGGTCCGCGAGTCGCTGGAGGTGCTGGGCAAGCGGCACCTGGCCGACTTCCTGTTCGGCGCGCGCCTCGCGGGCCCGATGCGCCTGCTGGACGGCTTCGCCGCGCCGCCCGGGCTGCGCCTGGACCAGGACGCGGTCGCGGCGGCCGGGGCCGAGTGGGCGCGCCGCAGCCGCGACACCAGCACCACCCACGCCGACACGGTCCTGGCCGCGCTGCGGTCCGGTGCCGTCCTGTCCGACCTGGTGCTGTACGACGTGGCCGACCGGCTCCGCGAGCGGCTGCGCCAGCGCGCCTCCGAGCGCGCCCTGCTGCGGCACGCCGTGGACGACCTGCGCGTCGAGGAGGGCGACGCCCGGCGCCTGGTGTTCGCCGTCGTCCGGGAGACCGGGACGGGCGGCGGCCTGGCCGGGCGGCTGCGCGCGCTGCTGGACGCGGGCGAGGTGCAGGCCGCGGCCGAGCTGGCCGACGCGGCGCACGTCCCGGCCCCGCGCCCGGCCGGCGCCCCCGCCGCGGACGGGGAGCCGCCCGAGGAGGAGGTGCTGGCCGCCGAGGCCCGGCACCGCCTCGACAGCGCGCTGCGGCTGCGCGAGACGGCCGTCGCCGAGCCCGACCCCGACCGCGCCTGGCGGCTCCTCGCCGACGCGCTGCGCCTCGTCCGCGACCTGCCGGGGGCCCGCGAGCACCAGCGGCGCCTCCCGCCCCGCCCCGTCCCGTCGCTCCGGGCGGACGTCGACGACGGCGGCGACGCCCGGGACGGCGGACGCGGTCCCGACGACGGAGACATGCCCGGCGATGGACACGGCGGAGGCGGCGGACACGGCGCGGGCAACGCGGGCGGCGCGGGCGGCGCGCGCGACGGAGGCGGCGCGGGCAACGCGGGCAGCGGAGGCGGCGCGGACGGCGCAGTCGGCGCGGGCCGTACGGTGGTGCGGTTGTCGTGGGAGCCCTCGCCCTCCACCGCGGGCGATCTGGTGTACCACGTGGTGCGGCGGCAGGGGCGGGCGCCGCGCGGTGCGTCCGATGGGGACACGATCACGGGGGCGCGCGACGACCGTCCGCCGGTGAACGTCCCGCTGTACTACGCGGTGGTCGCGGTGCGCGGCGAGGCGGCGGCCCCGCCCGCCGTGGCCGGGCCCGTACTCGTGCGGCCGGAGCCGCGCGAGGTGGAGCTGCAACCGGGGGACGGCCTGGTCACCGGCCGGTGGCGCTGCCCGGCGGAGGCGGCGCGGGTCGTGGTCGTCCGCGCCGGGAGGGCCGTTCCCGCCGGCCGTGACGGGTTCCAGGAGCGGGTCCCCAACGGACGCACGCACCACTACCGGGTCTGCGCCGTCTACCTGGACGAGTCCGGCCGGGAGGTCGTCACGGCCGGCGTCAGCGCGTCGGTGACGCCGAGCGCGCCGCCCGTGCCGGTGTACGAGCTGGCCGCCGAGCCCGACCCGGGCGAGCCGGGCCTGCTGCGCGTGCGGTTCGCGCCGCCCGCGCACGGGAGGGTCGAGCTGGTGCTGTCGGACGGGCCGCCGCCGTGGCCGCGCAGCGCGCTGGTCCCCGTCGAGGAGGTGCGGCGCGCGACGCGGCGGCTGGCGGCCTCGCCGGC
>NZ_SMKU01000620.1 GCF_004349215.1 Actinomadura rubrisoli
GGGGCACATCGCGGACGTGGTGGGGGCGAGCCCGCCATGACCGACGCCCCGATCAAGACCACTCTCGCGCGCCACCCGCACGCCTACCCGCGCCTTGCGGCACTGCAGAGCCGCTTGGAGACCTATCGGCTGGAAATGATCCTCCAGGCGTCGAGCCTTATCGTGATCAACCCGCGCGGTACGGGCTGCACCGCGCGCTACACGCGACTGGCCGACACGATCACCTGCTGTCCTCGCCAGGACGACGGTGGACGGTTGTGGTTTTTCACGAGCTGGAACGACCCGATCGCGGAGGCGGAACGCGTCGTCGATGCGGCCGTGGCCATCGCCGGATACCTGCGCGTCCAGGCGGACGTGACTGAGTGAACGGCGAACACTAGCCCGGCCCCTGGCCGCGGGCGGGACCCGGGCCGCCCGCGGCCAGGACGAGGAAGCGGTCGACGGCGTTCTCGGCGATCTCCTCCACGTTCTCCGGGGGCGGCTCTCCCAGCAGCACCCGGATCTGCCGATCGGCGATGACCAGGCCGTACAGGAGCTGAAAGGCCGCCTCGGGGTCGTCGACGGCGAGCTCTCCGCGCTCCGCCAGACCGCCCAGGTACGCGGCGGCGCGGCGGCCGGTGGTGTGCCGTCCCTCGGCGAGCAGGACCTCGGCGAGTTCGGGCGCCGAGATCGCGGCCCGGTTGATCGCGATCGAGGCGGGGCCCAGGAGAAGGCGGAGCAGGCTCGCCGCGAACCCGGTCAGCGCCTCGCGCACCGGCAGGCCACCCTCCAGGGCGGCGGTGATCTCCGCATCGGCCTGCTCGGCCTGGCGGCGGATGAGCGCCGCGAAAAGGCCGCGCTTGTTCCCGTGCCAGGCGTAGAGCGTCTCCTTGGACGCTCCCGCCCGCCGCGCCACCGCAAGCATCGTGGTGCCCGCGTAACCGCGCTCGGCGACCTCCGCCAGCGCCGCGTCGAGCACCGCCGCCCGCCGGCCTTCCTGCTCGCCCGAACGCGGCCGTCCTCGCATCTGCACCCACCTCCGTTCCCGATCGCCCTTGACAAGCGTACCGGAAAGTACGATTTTAAATCGTACCTAGAGGTACGATTTAGGAGTCAGGACATGTTCCGAGCACTCATGGCGCTGCGCGTCTGCCTGGTCGCGGCTCTGCTCACGATGGGGGCCATCGCAGGCTTCTTCTACGCCTACGAGGTGTCGGTCACGCGCGGACTGGCCCGCGTGGACGACGGCACGTACGTCACCGGAATGAAGGCCATCAACGCCGTCGTACGGAACGCGCCGTTCGCGGCGTCCTTCTTCGGCGCACCGATCCTCACGCTGGCCGCGCTCATCCTCGCCGCTGCGGCACTGGGACGGCGCTCCCCCGTCGTCTGGCTCGCGGCCGCCGCCTTCGCCGTCTACGCGGTCGGCGGCTTCGGCATCACGATGACCCAGAACGTGCCGCTGAACGAGCACCTCGCCACCGTGTCCGCGACTCCGGGCGGCAGCCTGGCGGCGGAGCGCGCCGACTACGAATCCGCCTGGAACGACTGGAACACCATCCGCACCCTGGCCTCCCTCGCCGCCTTCGCGCTGCTCGCCGCGGCCACGACCCTGCTCCCGGGAGGCGGCCGCGCCGATGCATGAAGCGGTGTGGGTGGCACCGGCGCGACCATGGTTTTCCACCTGTCCAACAGACCAATCATGCCGTATGGCACGTTGCAACGGCGTTGCGCCCCGCGCTGGGAAGATCAGCGATTCTCTGACCGGCGAGCTTCCCGCAGGGAACGCGACCGCCCATTTCGAGCTGGCGTCGGCGAACGACTCGATCGGCCGAGAAGCCGAGGCCGAGAGCCATTACCGGCAGGCCCTGGCCGCCGGTCTCGCCGGAACCCGGAGGCGCCGCGCGGCGATCCAGCTCGCCAGCACCCTGCGCAACCTCGGCCAGGCCGAGGAGAGCGTCTCGATCCTCACGGCGGAGCGGGACGCCGGCTCCGACGACCTGGACGACGCCGTCACCGCGTTCCTGCGCTCGCACTCACCGACCTCGGACGAGAGCGCGAGGCCGCAGCCCTGTCCCTTGGAGCCCTGTCCCGCCACCTGCCGCGCTACAACCGTTCGCTCGCGAACTACGCGAAAGCGCTGACGGACAGCTAAAACCGTGGAAATGAGAAAGGGCCCCGCCGTGTGGCGGGGCCCTTTCTGCAATATGAGTCCGGCGGTGTCCTACTCTCCCACACAGTCTCCCGTGCAGTACCATCGGCGCTGAAGGGCTTAACTTCCGGGTTCGGGATGGGACCGGGTGTTTCCCCTCCGCCATAACCACCGAACGACCAACCCCAACACCCCCGCGCGAAACTCACGGATGGTGCGGGAAGCTCATCGTCCGACACTCACCAGCGTCGGTATTCACATATGTTCAGCGGGTTCCCGGTTGTTTCCTGGGAACCACACAGGGACGCGAACATCGCATTCGTGCAGCGATTCGGT
>NZ_SMKU01000621.1 GCF_004349215.1 Actinomadura rubrisoli
CCACCACCCCCTAACCCCCGAACACCTCCACAGCAAGTGGTGTGGGAGGCGCTCCGCGGCGGGTTCTGGTTATTGGACGGCGGCGGCTTCCTGGGCTACGTCGAGGCGGGCGTTCGCGACGACGGCGTGCAGGGCGCGGAGGGCGGCGCCGGCGTGGTTGCCCCAGTGGTTGAAGTAGGAGTACTGCCACCACCAGAGGGCTTCCAGCGGACGTTCCTGCTGGTAGTGGCGCAGGCCGTGGACGAGGTCGCTGGCGACGTCGACCAGGTCGTCCGACAGGCGGTAGGACGTGGGCTCGGTGTCCTTGTACGGGTCGAAGACCTCGACGTACTCGTCGAGGCCGACCAGCCGTTCGGCGAGGCCCTGGCGGACCGTGTCCAGGTCGGGGTCGTCGCCGACCTCCGGCTCCCAGTTGTCCGGCAGGATCACGTCGGCGCTGGCGCCGAGCTGCGCGCCGGCCAGGATGACCTGCGACACCTCCAGCAGGAGCAGCGGGACGGTATGGGTCCCGCCGTCACCGCGCGCGACGGCCTCCAGGCCGTTGAGGTAGTTCTCGACGTGGCGCGCCACGCGCTCGGCGAGGGCGTTCCAGTCCTGCGGGCTGTTGGTGTCAGACATCGAGCAGCCTCCGTCCTTCGAATGCGCGGCCCAAAGTCACCTCGTCGGCGTATTCGAGGTCGCCACCCACCGGCAGGCCGCTGGCCAGTCGGGTGACCGTGAGGCCCATGGGTTTCACCAGCCGGGCGAGATACGTGGCGGTCGCCTCGCCCTCCAGGTTCGGGTCGGTCGCGAGGATCAGCTCGGTCACCGCGCCGTCCGCCAGCCGCTGCATCAGCTCGCGGATGCGCAGGTCCTCCGGGCCGACGCCCTCGATCGGGCTGATCGCGCCGCCCAGCACGTGGTAGCGGCCGCGGAACTCCCGGGTCTTCTCGATCGCGACGACGTCCTTGGACTCCTCCACCACGCAGATCACCTGCGGGTCGCGGCGCACGTCACGGCAGATCCGGCATTCCTCTTCCTCCGCGACGTTCCCGCAGGTCTTGCAGAAGCGGACCTTGTCCTTGACCTCTTTGAGCGCCTTGCCCAGGCGCTCGACGTCGGCGGGATCGGCGGCGAGAAGGTGGAAGGCGATCCGCTGCGCGCTCTTGGGCCCGACGCCGGGCAGCCGGCCCAGCTCGTCGATGAGGTTCTGAACCACCCCTTCGTACAACGGACCCTTCCTCTCAACTGGTCGTAACGGTGTTCCGCGTCCGGGATCAGGCTCCGGGGCCTCCGGGCGCGCCGCCGCCAAGGCCGGGAAAACCGCCGGGCAGCTGGCCGCCGCCGAGACCGGGCATGCCGCCGAGGCCTTCGGCGAACGGCCCCATCTTCTCCTGCTGCAGTTCCTGCGCCTCACGGGAGGCGTCGCGGATCGCGGCCAGCACGAGGTCGGCGATGGTCTCCGCCGTGTCCGCCGGATCGTCGGGGTCGACGGCCTTCGGGTCGATCGACAAACCGGTGACCTCACCCGCACCGTTGACCGTCGCGGTGACGAGCCCGCCGCCGGCGGTGCCCTTCACCTCGGCCTCCGCCAGCTCGCGCTGCGCGGTGAAGAGCTGCTCCTGCATGGCCTGGGCCTGCTGGAGCAGTTCCTGGATGTTCAAACCACCGGGTTCCACGGTGCACTCCTTATTCCGGCCCCTGGCAGGGCCTTCTGTCCGGCGACCGCCGATCACCGGACGTCCGTCCTCACGAGACTACGGGTTCCGTCCGGGTTGCGGTACGTCCGGTAGCCGGTGCGCCGACTCCGTTCAGGAGTTGTCGATCTCTCTGATGACCTGGCCGCCCAGCTCCCGCTGGATGAGCGCCATCCCGTCCATCTCCGCTTCGCTGCCGTCGGCGTCGGCGTCCCCTTCCGGGTCGACCTCGTCGCTCTCGTCCACCGGGCCGGGCTCCGGCGGCGGCGGGGGCTCGTCCGGAGGCGGCGGCAGCGGCCCCGGGTCGGCGGACTGCCGCGGGGTCGGCGTCTGGCGCGCGGGCCCGCTCGGCTGGACGGGCGCCGGCGCGGGCTGCGCCGGGGGCTGCGGCGCTCTGGCGGCGCTGCCGAATCCGCCCGAGGGCGCGGACCTCGGTGCCGCGGACCTGCCCGCGGGGCCTCCACCCGGCCGTCCGCCCGGAGGGGGCGCGTCGCCGACCACGGTCTCGATCCGCCAGTCGACCTGCATCCGCTCCTTGAGGACGTCGCGGAGGACCGCGTCGCGGTTGCCGTTGACGAAGCCCAGGCGGGACCCCTCGGCGTCGAACGACAGGGTCAGGACCTTGCCGTCGAGCGAGACCGGCCGCACCCCGGACATGATCACCATCCAGGTGGCGCGGCTCTTCTGCTTGACGGCCTCGACGATGTCCGGCCAGCGCCGCTGCACCGCCGCGACGTCCGTCCCGTCGCTGGAGGGCGCGTCGGCCTGGGGGGCGGCCGGGGAC
>NZ_SMKU01000622.1 GCF_004349215.1 Actinomadura rubrisoli
AGACGCGGCTGGCGATCGAGGCCGCGGGGCGGGAGGAGGGCGAGGTCTGCTTCGTGGACCTGGCGCCCGTCGACCGGTCTGAGGTGGCGAAGGCGCTGCTCGGCGCCCTCGGGTTGCGGGAGAGCGGGATGCTGCCGGTGCCCGCGGACGGGCAGCCGGGCGCGGAGGAGCGGCCGGGCGCGGAAGAGCGGCTCGTCACGGCGCTGGCCGGGCGGCGGATCCTGCTCGTCCTGGACAACTGCGAGCATGTGGTGGCGGCCATCGCGCGGCTGGCGCACCGGCTGCTGAGCGCCTGCCCCGAGCTGCGGGTGCTGGCGACGAGCCGGGAGGCCCTCGCCGTCACGGGCGAGGCGCTGCGGCCGCTGCCGCCGCTGGAGCTGCCGCCGGACGGCGCGCCGGTCGAGGACGTCGTCGGCTATCCGGCGGTGCGGCTGTTCGCGGATCGGGCCGCGGCGGTGCGGCCCGGGTTCGCCGTGGACGCGGGGAACGTGGACGCCGTCCTGCGGATCTGCGGGGCGCTGGACGGGCTGCCGCTGGCGATCGAGCTGGCGGCGGCGCGACTGCGGTCGCTGCCGGTGGCGGAGGTCGCGACGCGGCTGGACGACCGGTTCCGGCTGCTGTCGCGCGGGAACCGCGCGGCCGCGCCGCGCCACCAGACGCTGCGGGCGGTGGTCGAGTGGAGCTGGGAGCTGCTGGACGGGGCGGAGCAGACCCTGGCGAGGCGGCTGACGGTGTTCTCCGGCGGGCTCACGCTGGAGGCCGTGCAGGGCGTCTGCGATCTGGACGATGCCGACGAGCTGCTGGTCGAGCTGGCCGACAAGTCGCTGCTGCAGAGCGACGGGACGCGGTTCCGGATGCTGGACACCGTCCGCGCGTTCTGCGCCGAGCGGCTGGCGGAGGCGGGCGAGGAGGAGCGGTTCCAGCGCGCGCACGCCGCGTACTTCCTGGACCTGGCGCGGCGCGCCGATCCGCATCTGCGGGCCGCGGAACAGCTCGAATGGCTGGAGCGGCTCGCGGCCGACCATGGCAACCTGCACGCGGCGCTGCGCCGGTGCGTCCGGCTGGATCCCGGGCTGGCACTGCGGCTCGTCGCGTTCCTGTCGTGGTACTGGTGGCTGCGGGGGCGCATCGAGGGCGCGGCGCTCGCGGCGCGGCTGCTGGACGTGCTGGACGACGATCCGCCCCGGGGCCTTGAGGAGGAGTACGTCCTGTGCGTCGCGAACGCGGTGTCGGGCGGTTTCGCGGGTGAACGGGCGGTGGGCCTGCTCGACCGGGCCGAGGCGATCCTGCGGGGCATCGACCGGCCCGTGACGTACCCGGCGCTGATCGTCCAGTGGGCGCTCACGGCGGGACCCGCGCGAACGGACTACGACAGTTTCAGCAGGCAGCTCGGCGAGGACCCCTGGTCGCACGCGCTCATCCGGATGAGCGACGCTTTCGTGCTGCAGTTCGCCGGGGAGGTGGACCGGGCGGCGGAGGCGGCCGCCGCGGCCGTGCGGGGCTTCCGGGCGGTCGGCGACCGGTGGGGTGCCGCCAACTCCCTGGACCCGCTGGCCCAGCTCACCGACTGGCGCGGCGACAGCGACCGCGCGCTGGCGCTGCTGGACGAGGCGTTCGAGCTGGTCGGGCAGCTCGGCGCCCTGGAGGACACCAGCGACCTGCTGTTCCGGCGAGGGGGCGTCCACCTCCACCGCGGGGATCTGGACGCGGCGCGGGCCGACTACGAGCGCGGTGCCGGGCTGGGCCGCCGGGCGGGCGTCCCCGACAAGGTCGCCGCGGGCCACCACGGGCTCGGCGAGGTCGCGCGGCTGCGCGGGGACCTGGACGAGGCGCGGCGGTGGTACGAGGCGGCGCTGGACGGCTCGGCGTCCGAGCGGTTCATCGCCGTGGCCGTGCGGGGCTCGGCGCTGGTCGGGCTGGCGTGGGTGGCCCTCGCCGAGGGCCGTGCCGCGCGGGCGCGCGAGCTGCTGGACGAGGCGCTGGACCTGGCGCTCGACCATCCGATCTTCATGTACCAGGCGGGCGCGGCCGTCGGGCTGGCGGCCGTCGCTCTCGCCGAGGGGGACGCGGCGGGCGCCGCACGGCTGCTCGGCGTGACCCGGTCCCTGCGGGGCGTCCTGGCCCCCGGCGACCCCGACGTGGCGCGCGTCGCGTCCGTCGCCCGCGCCGTGCTCGGGGACGCGGCGTACGAGGCGTGCCTCGCCGAGGGCGCCGCGCTCCCCCGCGCGGAGGCGCTCGCCCTCCTTGGCGGCGGCCGCGGCGGCCGGACGATCGGCGGGCCCTTTCCCCCGCTCGGCAGCCGGACGATCGGCGGCTGACCGCCGGCGACCGGCGGAGGCTCCCGGGACACCGACCGGGCGACCGCGGCGGGCGCGCGGCGGGCACGCGGGCGCGCGGCAGGCGGGCGGCAGGTGGGCGGCCGGCAGGCGGCGGGCGCGCGGCAGGTGGGCGGCGGGC
>NZ_SMKU01000623.1 GCF_004349215.1 Actinomadura rubrisoli
GTTCATGGGGTGAGTGTCACCCCGGCCCGCCCCGCCCGTCACGGGTGGAACGGGGCATTTCAGGGGAAATTGCCGATCGTGTCACCGGGAGTTCGGAGCGGATCCCGGGATCGGCGCCCGGGCGGCCCTCAGCGAAGCCGCCGTTCGCCGATCACGGTGGTGATCTTGCGCAGGGCGTCGGCGGCCGGACGGCCCACCGTCGCCTGACGCGAGATGAAGGGGTGGATAATCCGGCGGGGATCTTCGGGGACGCATGGCATGCTGACGGCGTGGAGCCCGAGATACGCATCCGGATCGCCGACGAACTGCTGATGTTCCTGCCCGCCTCCCGGCGCGCGCCCACACGCCGCGTGGTCTACGACGGGACCTCGACGCTGGGGCATCTCGTGGAGTCGCTCGGCGTGCCGCTGCCCGAGGCCGGCCCGATGACGGTCCGCGGCGAGCGCGTCGCCTCCTCGTTCCGTCCGGCCGCCGGGGACGAGGTGTGCGTGCGGCCGGTGCCGAGGCCGCAGCCTGTCCCGCTGGAGCCCGGGCAGGTCGCGCCCCGGTTCCTGCTCGATGTGCATCTGGGCACGCTGGCGCGGCGGATGCGCCTGCTCGGCCTGGATACCGCCTACCACAACGACATGGACGACCCGGCGCTGGTCGTCCAGGCCAACGAGGAGCGGCGCGTTCTGCTGACGCAGGACCGCGGGCTGCTCCGCCGCCGCGCGCTGTGGTTCGGTGCGTACGTGCGCGGTTCCCGGCCCGACGACCAGCTCCGCGACCTGCTGGACCGGTTCGCGCCCGTCCTGCTGCCCTGGACGCGGTGCACGGCCTGCAACGGGGAACTGGTCCAGGTCGACAAGCGGGAGATCGAGCGGGAGCTGCAGGCGGGCACGCGGCGCAGCTACGACGTCTACGGGCAGTGCGCCGATTGCGGGCAGGTCTACTGGCGCGGCGCGCACGGCGATCACCTTGAGGAGATCGTCCGGGACGCGACGCGGATCGTGGAGGCCGTCCGCCCGGCCGGAACCGGTCCGGCGCCGCTCCCCGTCTCAGACTGACACGAGGGGACGCCGGGGGGCGGCCTCCCGGAACAGAAGGAGGGTGGTTGCGATCGATCTCGTTGTGGTGGGCGCGGCGATCATCTCGGACGGGCGGCTGCTGAGCGCCCAGCGGGCGGAGCCGCCGCACCTGGCCGGCGGCTGGGAGCTGCCGGGCGGCAAGGTCGACCCGGGGGAGTCCGACGAGGACGCCCTGGTCCGGGAGTGCCACGAGGAGCTCGGCATCAAGATCCGGCTGGACCGCAGGATCGGCGGGGACTGGCGGCTGAGCGAGCGGAGCCTGCTGCGGGTGTGGACGGCCGTGATCGTGGCGGGCGAGCCGAGGGCCCTGGAGCACCTCGCGCTCCGCTGGCTCGGCCCGGACGAGCTGTACGACGTCGACTGGCTTCCGGGTGATCGTCCTGTTATCGATATTTTGGCCGAAACCGGAATCACCTGACCTAAAACCGGAAAGGGCCCTCCGGCGCTGCGGGGAGCCCTTTCCGGACAGGTCAGCCGATGCGGTTGGCGCCCGCGAAGTCGGAGCGGTCCGACAGCTTGGAGATCTTCACCACGTCGCCGGTCTGCGGCGCGTGCAGGAACTTGCCCTCCCCGAGGTAGATCCCCATGTGGTGGAGGTTGCCGCCGAAGTAGACCAGGTCGCCCGAGCGCATCGAGCCCCGGGAGACCTTCTGGCCCATCGAGAACAGGTCGCCGGTGTAGTGCGGCAGGCCGGGCTTGCCGACCTGCGCGTACGCCCAGACGACCAGGCCGGAGCAGTCGAAGCTCCCCGGGCCCGCGGCGGCCCACACGTACGGCGAGCCGAGCTTGGTGAGCGCCTTGCGGGCCATCTTGGCCGGCAGGTCGGAGCCCTTCACGGTCGCGGAAAGACCGGACTTGGGGTCCTTGATATGCGTCGTGGTCAGCTTGTCGAGCCGCCTGGTGACCTCCGTCACCTTGGCCTTGGCCGCCGCGCGGGCGGCCTGCGCCTGGGCGGCCGCCTGCTTGACCTGGCCGGTCGTGGCCGCTGCGGTGCGCTGCGCCTGCGCCGCCTGGTCGATCTGCTTCTGCAGCGCAGCCACGGCGGTGGCCTGGTTCTGCGCGAGGTAGGCGGTGTCGGACAGGCCGTCCGCGCCGCGCCCGGAACCGAAGATCGCGTCGGGGGCGCCGTTGATGTAGTTCGCGGCGGCCAGCCGGCCGAGCTGCTCGCGGGCGGGGGCGGCCTGCGCCTCCAGCGTGGCGGCGGTCCGTGCCGCGGCCCGCTCGGCCTTGACGGCCTTGCCCAGCTCGACGCGGGTCTTGTTGTACCGCTCGGTGAGGGTCTCGGCCTCGGTGTTGAGCGCGTTAAGGCTCTTGCGCAGGCCATTCTCCGAGGTCGGCAGGGGGTTCGGTGAGGAGGGGCGGGG
>NZ_SMKU01000624.1 GCF_004349215.1 Actinomadura rubrisoli
GGAGGGGCCCAGCGGGCGGCTGGAACGGGAGCTGGCCGGACTGGACGCGCTGGAACTCGGCGGCGGCCCGCGGAGCAAGCTGCTCCTGCGGGCGTGGTCGGCCACGTGGCCGATGCTCGTCGCCGTCCTGATCGCGATCACCGCGTGGCAGCTGGTGGTGTGGAGCGGCTGGAGGAAGCCGTGGGTCCTGCCCGGCCCCAAGGACACCCTGCCGGTCTTCTGGGACCAGGTCACGAGCTCCCCGTTCTGGGAGGCGGTCGGCCTGACCATGCAGCGGGCGGTGATCGGGTTCGCCGTCGCGGTAGCGATCGGCGTGCTGATCGGCGCGCTGGTGTCGCAGTTCCGGGTGCTGCGCCGCGCGTTCGGGTCGCTGATCACCGGGCTCCAGACGATGCCGTCGATCGCGTGGTTCCCGCTCGCGATCCTGCTGTTCAAGCTCAGCGAGAGCGCGATCCTGTTCGTGGTCGTGCTCGGCGCGGCCCCCTCGATCGCCAACGGGCTGATCGCGGGCGTCGACTACACCCCGCCGATCCTGCTGCGCGCCGGCAAGGTGATGGGCCTGCGCCGCCTGAACCTGTACCGGCACCTGATCATGCCGGCCTCGCTGCCGTCGTTCGTGGCGGGCCTCAAGCAGGGCTGGGCGTTCGCCTGGCGGAGCCTGATGGCCGGCGAGCTGCTGGTCCGCATCGGCGACACCACCTCGCTCGGCGTGCTGCTCTCGGACGCCCGGGAGCTGAACAACACCGCCGACATGATCTCCTTCATGATCGTGATCCTGATCATCGGCATCGTGGTCGACCAGCTCTTCGGCGCCGTCGACCGGGCCATCCGCGTCCGCTGGGGAGTCGACCAGGACTAGCCAGGGAATGTTTTTACCCGCCCCGCGGTCGCGTTTGCCCTGGTCCGGCAAGGAACAACGGGTAAAGGCACGCGCACCAGGGAGGCCGTCATCCGTGTCCGGCCCCGTCCGTCCGCCAAGGGCCTGACCCGCCTCATCCGGTGGGTCGCGCTGCGGCACCCGCAGATCCGGGTACGGGTGACGCTGTCGGCCGCGCTGACCGCGTTCCTGCTGTCCACGGCGCTGTACGCGGTCGTGCTCGTGCTGGTCAGGCGCGACGCGACCGCCGCCGTCGAGCGGGACCTGGCGCGGGAGGGCCGCCGGGTGGTGACCGTGATCCACTCCGGGACGCTGACCGCGCACATCTACGCCTCCGAGGACGATCTGCAGCAGGTCGTGGACGCGCGCGGCCGGGTGGTCGCGGCCAGCACGCGCATGGAGGGCCGTCCGTCCGTCCGGCTCCCGCCGCCGCCCGCCGACGACGACCGCCGCGACGGCCGGAGCTGCGACGTGGACGCGCCGGGCGGGCCGTGCTTCCTGACCGTGGTGTACCGCGTGGGCATGGGGCCGGGCCACAGGCTCGTCTACACGCTCGGCCCCGAGCCCGGGCTGCTGCCGCATCCGCTGCTGGCCGTGCTGCTGGCGCTCGGCATCCCGCTCATCACCGGGCTCGTCGGCCACGGCACGTGGCGGTCGGCGGGCCGCACGCTCCGTCCGGTGGACGAGATCCGCCGCGAGCTGGACGAGATCACCGCCACCGACCTGGAGCGCCGCGTGCCGGTGCCGCCGCGCCGCGACGAGGTGGCGCTGCTCGCCGAGAGCGTCAACGCGACCCTGGACCGGCTGGAGCGGGCGGTCGCGCGGCAGCGCGCGTTCGTCTCCGACGTCTCCCACGAGCTGCGCAGCCCGCTCGCCGGGCTGCGGATGGAGCTGGAGCTGGCGCTGGCCGACCCGGACGACGCCGACCTGCCCGACACGCTGCGGGCCGTCCTCAGCAACACCGACCGGGTGGCCGCGGTGGTGGACGACCTGCTGGCGCTGGCGCGACTGGAGGCCGACAGGAACTTCGAGCGCGAGGTCGTGGACCTGACGGAGCTGACCGACCACGAGGTCCTGGGCCGTCCCCGCCGGGCCCAGGTGACGGTGCGGTCGGAGGGGCCGGTCCGGGTGAACGGCGGGCGGGGCGAGCTGGCCCGGCTGCTGACCAACCTGATCGACAACGCCGACCGGCACGCGGTGTCGGCGGTGACGGTGATCGTCCGGACCGAGCGGCCGGACGTCGCGGTGGTCGAGGTCATCGACGACGGCGAAGGCATCGCCCCGGCGGACCGCGAGCGGGTGTTCGAGCGGTTCACCCGGCTGACCGAGGGCCGGCACCGCGACGCCGGCGGCACCGGCCTCGGCCTGGCGATCTCCCGCGACATCGCCGAGGCGCACGGCGGCTCGCTGACCGTCGCCGACCGGCTGCTGACCAACCTGATCGACAACGCCGACCGGCACGCGGTGTCGGCGGTGACGGTGATCGTCCGGACCGAGCGGCCGGACGTCGCGGTGGTCGAGGTCATCGACGACGGCGAAGGCATCGCC
>NZ_SMKU01000625.1 GCF_004349215.1 Actinomadura rubrisoli
GGCCCGAACGGACCGAACCCGCCGTCGCCCGCGTCGCCCAGACCGCCCAGGCCGGGCGGGAACATCGTCGCCACGCGCGCCTCGGCGGTCCGCATCCGCCGCGCCGCGTACCCGCTCAGGGCACGCCGGACCAGCGGACGGGTGAACGGCAGCACGAACAAGAACCCGAACACGTCGGTGACGAACCCCGGGGTCAGCAGCAGCACCCCGCCGACCAGCACCAGCGCGGCGTCGGCCAGCTCGCGGTCGGGCACGGTGCCGCGCTGGAAGGTCTCCTGCAGCGCGCGCCAGGCGCGGCGGCCCTCACGGCGGACGATCCAGCCGCCCAGCAGGCTCTCGGCGAGCAGCAGCGCGACCGTCGGCCACGCGCCGATGACCTGCCCGACCTGGATGATCGTGTAGATCTCCACGACCGGGATCAGCAGGAACGCCAGGACCAATACGAGCGGCAGCATGATTCCATCTTCGGGTCGCGGGACATCTTCCGCCCTGTTCAACGCCGGGACGCCCCCGAACGTTTCCCCGCCGCGCCCTCCCACCGGGAGGACGGCCGGCCCGGACGCGCGTCAAGGCGCCGGTCGGGGGCGCGCGTCGAGACGCGGGTCGGTGCGCGGGTCGGGGCGTCAGCGGGGCCCGCGGAGCCTGCCGACGCGGTCGGCCACGCCCCACTGGGTGATCCGCAGCGCCGCCTCGGCCATCACGTCCCGGCTCATCTTGCTGGTGCCGTGGACGCGCTCGACGAAGGTGATCGGCACCTCCACCACCCGCAGGCCCTGCTGCAGCGCCCGCAGCGCCAGGTCGATCTGGAAGCAGTAGCCGCGCGACTCCACCCCCTCCAGCCCGATCTTGTCCAGGGTGGCGGCGCGGAACGCCCGGTACCCGCCGGTGGCGTCGTGCAGGTGGAAGCCCAGCATCAGCCGCGCGTAGGTGTTGGCGCCCCGCGACAGCGCCTCGCGCCGCTTGGGCCAGTTCAGCACCTTGCCGCCGGGCACCCAGCGGGCCCCGATCACCAGGTCGGCGTCCTCCAGGGCCGCCAGCAGCCGCGGCAGCTCCTCGGGCTGGTGGGACCCGTCGGCGTCCATCTCCACCATCACGTCGTAGCCGTGCTCGGCGGCCCAGCGGAACCCCGCGATGTAGGCGGCGCCGAGCCCCGCCTTGCCGGTGCGGTGCAGGACCTTGACCTGCCCGTCCGCGGCGGCCATGGCGTCGGCCAGGTCCCCGGTGCCGTCCGGGCTGGCATCGTCGACGACCAGCACGTCCACGGGCGGCGCCGTCTCGCGCACCCGGCCGACGATGCCCTCGATGTTGTCCCGCTCGTTGTAGGTCGGGACGATCACCAGCACCCGGCCGAGACCGACAGGGATCTCCATCGGCGTCAATTCCCCTCGTTCCTTCTGGACGTTGACCACACCGCCGCCCCGGCCGCGACCAGGCCCAGCGCGGCGAGCACCCACTCGGGCGCCTCCCCCAGCCGGTCCGACAGCGTACGCGACGTGCGCGCCGGCACACGGGCGACCTGCACGGCGGGGACGAACTCCCCCGACCGGGCGACCATCCGGCCGTCCGGGGCGACGATCGCGCTGATCCCGCTCGTCGCGGCCACCAAGATCGTACGGCCATGCTCCACCGCGCGCAGCCGCGACATCGCGATCTGCTGCGGCGGCAGGCTCGTCCTGCCGTAGGTGGCGTTGTTGGTCTGGACGACCAGGACGTCGCCGCGCGCCACGTCCCGGACCTCCTTGTCGTAGGCCACCTCGAAACAGATCACGTCGCCGACGTCGACGGGCCCCAGCCGCATCACCCCCGAGCGGTCGCCCCGGGCGAAATCGCGCGGGACCCGCTCGAACCGCTTGATCAGCTTGGTGAGGACGTCGCGGAACGGCAGGTACTCCCCGAACGGGACCGGATGCCGCTTGACGTAGTAGTCACCGGGGCCGCCGCGCGGGTCCCACACGATGCCGCGGTTCTCGACCTTCTTGCCGTCGGGGGTGTCGGTGAGCGCGCCGACCAGCACCGGGACGCCGATGTCACGAACGGCGCCGTCGATGGCGGCGTAGGCGTCCGGCTCGGTGTAGGGGTCCAGGTCGCTGGCGTTCTCGGGCCACACCACCAGCTCGGGCCGGGCGAGCTTCCCGGCGCGGACCCGCGCGGCCAGCTCGTGGGTGCGCTGAACGTGGTTGTTCAGCACGGCCTTGCGCTGGCCGAGGAAGTCCAGGCCGAGCCGCGGGACGTTCCCCTGGATCACCGCGACGGTGACCGGCCGCCCGGCGGTCGGGGTAGGGATCAGCGCCCCGCCCCCGATGACCACCGCGATCCCGGCGACCGCGACCGCGACGGGCGCGGTCGCGGTCGCCGGGATCGCGGTGGTCATCGGG
>NZ_SMKU01000626.1 GCF_004349215.1 Actinomadura rubrisoli
AGGTAGACCTGCTGGGGCCGGTCGGTGGCGGCCATGACGATCGCGTGAATGATCCAGATGGGCGCCCAGAGACCGCAGGTCACGAGGGTCAGCACCAGGTGGACGATATGCACGGCGTTGTTGGAATTGTGGACGATGACCGGCGGGGCGTACCCGGGATACGGCTGGACGTGGTTATGCACGTTCACATTGACCGGCGGCTGCGGCTGCGACAGCGGCGGCGGCGATGGCGGACGGTACGGGTCGGACGGTTGCATGATCCACTCTCCAGAGGCCGTCACCGTGCGGACGCCACGCCGATCGCATGAGCACGCCGCCTTCCAGAAAGTCATGGTAACAACGAGTCGAAAATCATTCACCTCAGTGAGATTCCATGATCCGCACACCTTTCCTGGAATCGGGCTTTCCTCCAGCCCATCACACGCGGGTGGGCGTTCACCGGTCAGAAAGTGGGCAGCCGTCGGGTCGAATCCGGTCACGGCCGGCACCGGGAAGACGCCCGGCGTTAACGTGCGGGTGACTCGCGAAGGAGGGCGGCCGTGAACGACGATCTTCAGGAGCGGGACGTCCGGACTGCTCGCAGGACCGCGCACGACCAGGATCTGCGCCAGGAATTGCGTCGCCTCTGCAAAGGGCGCGGCGTTCTCACGCCCGATCTGACGGTGCGGCTCGGGCCGCTGCTGCGGGAACGGATGTGCGGGCCGTCCCCCACCGGACGCCGCGACGTGGCCCGGCGCCGCGACGTTCGGGCCGACCTCACGGCGGCCCTGGCCTCGGGGCTGGGCGCCCTGCCCCAGGATCTCGCGGTGGTCGCCCGTGTCGCGCTCGGCATGCACGACCAGGCCCGGCACCGGTTCCTGGGCGATCGGCTGAGCTGGCTCGCGGGCGAGTCGGAGTGCGACGTCCGGACGGTCCGGCGGCGGCTGGATGAGTCGCTCGACCTGCTCAGCGAGGTGATCGGGCAGGACTCCCCCGGCCGTCCGGCGGTCGGCGCCGGGGCGGGTGTCGCTCCCGGATCCTGGTACTGCGCGTCCGTGCGCACGCTGGTGCTCCTGGACCGTCCGGCGCCGGAGGTGCACGAGGAGCGCCGCATCGTCGCGACCCAGGCGTCCGTGGACGAGATCACGATCGCGGTCAGCCTGCCCCCGTCCCGGGAGCGGGGCCGGGCTCCACGGCGCGAACTCATGGCCGAGGTCATGCGCGGAGGGCTCCTGCTGCGCGCGGAGCGGCCGAGCGAGAGCCATTTCCGCTTCGTCATCGGCCTGCCCGGACGGCTCGGCGTCGGCGGGCATTGCGATCTCGCGCTGCGATTCCGGATCCCGGCCGATCAGCGGATGGCGTCGCATTACGCGCTCGTCCCGTTCGGCAGATGCGATGAATTCCGGCTGTGCGTGCGCTTCCCGCTGGAATCTCCGCCTCCCGCAGTGCGCCTTCTGTCTGCGATTCCGCCAAGAATGATCGATGATGGGCCCGCCGGGCTGCCGCGGGTCGGCCTCGACCGGGTCGGCGAGGCGGAGGCGCGGTTCACCGATCTCGTGCCCGGTCTCGGATATGGATTCCGCTGGTAGCCGTGTGTTGGCCCTCTTCTGTCCATTCGGCGAGAACTGTCCTTGTTCTCGTATTACTTGCCGGCGCCCGTCCGCCGCATCGTCGAAGCATCGGACACCGATGCACGAGGAGGACGCGATGCGACCCGGCCCGCCAGACGACGAAAGCGAAGAGCCGCGCGACGGCGGTTCCGTAGCCGTTTAGGCCGCGAAGCAGGCCGCGAGCGGTGACCGAGGTGGGGGCGTCCCAGGACGAGGGCGGGGCGCCCTCACCACGGGGAGAGACTCGGCCCCGCAATGCGTCGTGCGGCACAACCTGCCTACCTCCATGGTGGGATGCTGACGTCCATGGGGCCTCCGGCGCACCAGGATCTCGTGGCGGACCTGCACGCGCTGCGTCGGCGAGGGCCGACCCGGGTGCGCGGCCTGCCGCTAGCGGCGCTCGAAGCCATCGTGGTGCTGTGCGGCCACGACACGGCCCCCGTGGGCGGCGACCTGGTCGAGAGCTACCGGCTGGCCGCGCTGGAGGACGTCCTGCGGCGGGCGGTCGGCGCGCTGGGCGGCGGAAACCTCGCCACCGCGGCCGAGTACGTCTTCGGGCTGGCCCAGGGCACCCGTGACTGGCCGATCGGGGAACGCCGCAAGCAGGCCGCCCTGGTCTACGGGGTCTCCACCGAGCGGTTCCGCAAGCACCACGAGCGGCTGATCGTCGAGCAGACCGCGGAGGCGATGCTGCGGCTGTGCCTGCGGGTCGGTCTCCAGCGCCAGGTAGACGGCGAGGGGCATGGTCTGCGTCCGGCCGGGGAAGTTG
>NZ_SMKU01000627.1 GCF_004349215.1 Actinomadura rubrisoli
CGGGCAGGCCGGGCGGGCCGGGCGCTGCTCAGCCGAGGTTCAGGTTCTGGATGTCGCGTGCTTGGACGATGTTGGTGGCCGTCCCGGTGAAGACGTTGACGACACCGTCATCGGAGGCGGTCGCCCTCGTCTGAGCCTGCGTCCAGGTCGCCCGTAGCTCGGCGTTGAAGGCGGGCTGCTCGTCCAGCAGGCGCCCGATGGCCTCCGCGAGGGCGTCGATCCGCTCGGGAACGGGATCCCCGGTGGCTCTAGCCAGCGCCTCCTCGTCGGCGGCGCGTCCGCGGAACCTCTCGCGGACCCTGTTCGCGAGCTCGGCGACGGCCGTCCTCACCGGCTCACCGGCGACCTCGACGGCCTTGCCCGCCATCGCGGTGGCGATAGCGATGATCATCGGATCTGTCACACTCCCAGTCCACCACGCGGACGCGCGCCTGGCCATCGGAGTGAAACAACCGGTGATCTCTTTCGCGTCCTATTGCTTGGATTCCTTGGGCTTGTCGCGAAGGCTGCGAACGGGGTTGGGGCCCTCGGTCTCCAGCCGGTACTCGTCGCCGAACTTGTCGCGGTGCTCGTCGATGACGCGCTCGCTGGGCGGGCGCTCGGCGTTGATGGCGTCCTGCATCTTCTCGAACCGCTCGTGGGCCTCCTGGACGTAGCCGGTGCCCAGGGTGGTGAAGTCGATCTGCGTGGCCAGCAGATCGCGGACCAGCTGCTTGTTGGGCTCGAAGGTGACCGGTTCGGGCAGTGCCGGGGCCAGGACGCTCTCGGGGTCGCGGCCGTCGTGGCGGCGCATCAGGTCGCAGGCGAGCCGCAGGTGCTCCAGCTCCATGTTCAGGTGCAGTTCCCAGATGCCCTTGACGCGCGGGTCGCTCTCGGTCTGCATGAACGAGTAGTACAGGTAGCACTCGTTGTACTCGTGGTTGACCAGCCTTTCCCACCACGTTTCGCCCGGGTCGACCAGGGACTCGTAATGGGTGACGTGCTCCTCTTCGACCAGTCCGATCTCCTGGTAGAGCTGGCGGGCGATCGGCTCCATGTACATGGGGCCGACGTTCATGTAGAAGTTCATCGTCTGCTGCTCGGCCGACATGATGGTCAGCGCGTGCAGCTTGGAGATCGGTGCGGTGCTCTCGCGGTCGTAGGGCTCGCGGACGTTGTCGAACGGGTCGCGGTGGTGCAGGTAGGTGGGCCGGCCGGGCGTCACCTCGGTAAGACCGTCGATGATCTTCTCGGCCTTGCGGTGCTCGATCATCTCGTACAGGTTGGCGTACCGGTACAGGTGGTCGAAGTCCTCCAGCACGCCGAACTCGTACGCCTGCTTGAGATAGGGGTCGGGTTCCATCCGGGCGACCCAGCCGGTGAGGTCGACGGCGACCTGCTCGTAGGCGATCGTCGTCTCCAGCACCGAGGCCTGGCCGGGCAGCAGCCAGTTGACGGTCTTCTGCTGCTGCTGCTCGATGTAGCGGACGCGTGCGAGCTGCCGTTTGACGTCGATATCGGGGCAGATCCGGTTGAAGTGGTGGCTGAACATCGCCGCTTCGACCTCGATGCCGTTCATGGTGATGATGCGGCACCGGGTGTAGGGATCTGATTTGTCGGGGTCGACCGGAGCGACGTCAAGCTGGCTCCAGTTGCGCAGCTGGTCGTCCAGCGGGATGCCGCGATGTTCGAGCGGGTTGAAGGCCACCAGTTTCACCTCTGTTCGGGTTCGGGTCACCGGTATGTGACGCATCCGCGCTCTACCCGCCTATTCCGGTTCCGCACATGTTTTCTCCAGCGATTGCATGATCTTTAATGGTCCGGAAACTCGCGTGCTTATGGGGGCTCTCCCGGGGTACTACAGCCGCGCGCCGCCACCGCGGCGCCCGACCGCACACCGAGGGGCACTATGCAGACCACACCCGCCGACGCCCGGACCACCACCGATGTCATCGATCTGCTGCGCGCGCAGCATGGCCGGATCAGGGACCTGTTCGACCTGGTCATGGCCTCCGACGGACAGGACCGCAAGAACGCCTTCCAGGACCTGGTGCGGCTGCTGGCCGTACACGAGACGGCCGAGGAGGAGATCGTCCACCCGGCGGCCCGTGCCCTGCCCGGCGGCGACGGGATCGTCGACGACCGGCTGGCCGAGGAGCGCCAGGCCAAGGAACTCCTGTCGGAGCTGGACGGTATGGACACCGGCGACCCGGAGTTCCTGCCCAAGCTCGACCGGCTCCGCGTCGAGGTGCTGACCCACGCGCGGGCCGAGGAGCGCTACGAGTTCGACCGGCTCAAGGACCAGTTCAGTCCCGCCCAGCTCAAGGGCTTCGCCGCCGCCGTCCGCGCCGCCGAGGCGACCGCGCCCACCCACCCGC
>NZ_SMKU01000628.1 GCF_004349215.1 Actinomadura rubrisoli
CACCCGCCGCCGCCGCCGTCCACGCGTCCGCCGCCGCTGTCCGCGCGTCCGCCGCCGTCCAAGGGGTCGCCGCCGGCATCCGCGCGTCCAGCGCCGGTGTCCACGGGTCCGCCGTCGGTGCCGCGGCCCGCGAGGTCGGCCTCCGCGGGGTGGGCGGGTTCGGCGCCTCGGCCCGCGAGGAGGTCGATGAACGCGGGCGGCGCGTCGACCGCGACCGCGTCGCGTCCGCGCATCCGGCGATCCTTCTCGCCTCCGGGCTCGTCCGGCGCGGGCAGGAGCGGAGCCTCCGGAAGGCGTTCCAGGACGGCGCGCCGGATCCGCGCGTCCAGCTCACCGGCGCCGACCGGTCCGGGAACCAGGTCGAGCAGGCGCGGCGACGCGGGACGCTCGCGCAGCAGCCGTACATACGTCTCGGCGGCGCGTTCCACGAGGAAGTCGGTGACCGGACCGGGCGCGACATGGCGCCGGTCGGGGGCGAGCGGGAACGAGGCGATGAGCAGTGCGGGCAGGTCAAGGCGTTCGTCGCTCGGAGTGGGCGCGTGCACGACGGCGGGCGTGTCTTGCGGAAGCCCGTCCTCTGGCAGCGCCCAGCGCACCTGCCAGAACGGGCGCCCGCGCTCCTCGGCGGGACGGTCTGCCAGAAGCTCCGCCGGTGTCGTGCCGTGCGCCTCGACCGTGTGCCAGACGGAACCATCGATCGTCACCGAGCCCGGCGTGCGGTGATCGGCGCTGACCGTCCGCACGTCCCCGTCGATGTCGATCTCGACGGCCTCCAGGGCGGGCAGCGCGAGCATCAGCGCGGGCCCGACCTGCGCGAGCTGCCGCCGGACGCCGTCGGCCGCCCCCGCGCGCAGCGGGAGCCGCACCACGGTGTCGAACCCCGCGGGAACCTCGGGAAGGCCATCGGCCGGCGGCGCGAACGGCAGCCGCAGCAGCGGGACGTGCCCCTCCCGCCGGTCCAGCTCACCGGCCAGCCCTGGAACCTCGTCCACCAGCGCCCGGGCCCGCTCCAGCGACCACTCCACGCCTCCCGGGCCCGAGGCGATGACGGGCCGGTCGCTGACGGCCACGACGGCGGCGAAACCCACGCCGAACCGTCCCACCGAGCCCGTGTCGTCGTCCCGCTTGGCTGACGCCCGGAGCGTCGACAGGGCCTCGACCCCGGCGGCGTCGAGCGGCGCCCCGGTGTTGGCGGCCGCCAACACGGCGCCAGGCACAGTGTCCTCGGACGTCCGTAGGGTCAGCCGGACGCGGCCAGGGACGCCCGCGCGGAGGGCGGCGTCGGCGGCGTTCTGGGCCAGCTCGACCACCACGCGGTCGCGGTAGCCGCCGAGGGCGTGGTCCTCCTCGGCGTTGGCGTCCTCGCGGAACCGCGCCGGAGACTCGCCCCAGGCGCGCAGCACCCGCTCCCGCAGGGACCGCGTGCCGAACGGGTCCGGCGCTTCAGTCACCGGGTCTCACTCCTCGCCGTGTCGCGTCACGCCGTGCCCGGACCGTGCCGGAGGTCGGGATCGGGAGGTCAGCCGTGGCCGAGGGCCTCTTCGTCCTGCGTCTCCGCGTCCTCCGCCGCCGCGCCCGAGGGGACGACGTCGTAGCCCAGCTCGTCGATGACGGGCGGGTTGTGCTCGGACGCGGCCGGAATCGACACCGCCTCGGAGTGGGCGCCGCAGCCGTGGTCGGCGGACACCACGCGGCCGTCGTCGGGGGCGTACTCGTTCGCGCACACGCCGAAGACCTGCCGCAGCTCGCCCGCCAGCGCCACGAAGAACCCGCACGTGGAGCACTGCGCGGGCGCGGACGCCGCGATCGGGGCCCGGGGACCCGCGACGCCCTCGTACCAGCGCACGGCGGCCTCGTCCCGGCCCTCGCGTGACAGCACCCGGACGCGGCCGAGGCCGAGCTCCCACGCCGCCTCACGGTCGATGGCGTCGTCGACCTCGGTGTAGCCGGGGATGAGCCGGACGTCGTCAGGGGCGGTCGGCAGCAGGTCGCCGGGGCCGAGGTCGCCGGGGCGCAGCCGCTCCAGCCACGGCACCCACGGCGGCGCGAGGAGCGCGTCGTCGCCGGGGAGCAGGACGACCTCGCTGACCGTCACGACCTTGGCACGAGACGCGCGGGTCACGGTGACCGCCCAGTGCCAGCCGTTGTAGGCCGGGTCGAGCGACTCGAAGAAGTGGGTGACCACGCGGTCGCCATCGGGGCGGATCCCCAGGTGCTCGCCGACGGGCGTCGGGCGCGCCGTCTCCTCCGCGGCCGCGGCGGCCAGGTCCACCGCCTCGGCGCAGGCGGTGTCGACGGCGGGGGTCCGGGCCCGGCGGGCGGGCCCGGAGGCTGTCTCTTATACACA
>NZ_SMKU01000629.1 GCF_004349215.1 Actinomadura rubrisoli
CCACCACACCACCCACCCCGCCGGCGACCGCATCGGCGAGCAGGATCAGGCGCCCGAACGAGCACCCGAACCAGCACCCGGTCCGGTACCGGGTCCGGCCGCGCCGCAGCAGGCGAGGACCGCCGTCGACCTCGATACGGCCCTGCCCGAGCCCGCCAGCCCCGTGGAAGGTTCCGCAGGTAACCGGGCAGATAGTCCCACGGTTAGCGCTGCCATGGGGCCTGTGGATGGTGGGGTCGGTGATGATGCCGCTGCCCGGGTGATCGCCGATGAGCTGCGTCGGCATGGCGTGCACGCCGCCGTGGTGGGGGCGACGGCTGGTCCGCAGGTGATCCGCTACAGCCTCGCACTGGGCAACGGCGTCAAGATCTCCAAGGTCCGCGCCCTGGTGGAGAACCTCGGCGTCGCGCTGGGGCGCGACCGCGTGCGGCTCATCGCCCCCATGCCCGGGCAACCTGGTCTGGTCGGTCTGGAGGTGCCCAACCCCGACCGGCGACCCGTGCACCTGGCCGATGTGCTGCGCTCACCAGCCGCCACCGGCGAGCACCATCCGCTGATCGCCGGATTGGGTGAGGACGTCGAGGGCCGCCCGGTGGTGGTCAACCTGGCCACGATGCCGCACATTCTCATCGCGGGCGCCACCGGCGCGGGCAAATCCACCGCCCTGAACACCATCATCGCCTCGATCCTGACGCGCGCCACCCCCGACGAGGTGCGGATGATCCTCATCGACCCCAAACGGGTCGAACTGGCCGCCTACGCCGCAATCCCGCACCTGCTCACGCCGATCATCACCGACCCGAAGAAGGCCGCCGAGGCCCTGGAATGGGTCGTCGGCGAGATGGACCGCCGCTACGACGACCTCGCCGCGTCCGGGTTCCGGCACATCGACGACTTCAACCAGGCGGTCAAGACGGGCAAGCTCACGCCGCCGCCCGGCAGCGAACGCGTGTACACCCCGTACCCGTACATGCTCGTCATCGTCGACGAGCTGGCCGACCTGATGATGGTCGCGCCCCGCGACGTGGAGGACTCGGTCGTCCGCATCACCCAGCTCGCCCGCGCCGCCGGCATCCACCTCGTCCTGGCCACCCAGCGCCCGTCGGTCGACGTCGTGACCGGGCTCATCAAGGCCAACGTCCCGTCCCGGCTGGCGTTCGCGACGTCCTCGCTGTCCGACAGCCGCGTCATCCTCGACCAGCCCGGCGCCGAAAAGCTGCTGGGCGCCGGTGACGCGCTGCTGGCACCGGCCGGCGCGCCCCTGCCCACCCGCCTGCAAGGCGCACTCATCACCAGCGACCAGATCAGCCAGGTCGTCGAACACGCCAAATCCCAGCACCCGGCCAACGGCGGGCCGGACCCGCAGACCGCCACCGACCCGCTCACCGCATCCCACGAACAGGTCCTGCAGGCGGTCAGGGCGGGACCGGCGACCACCGGCCAGATCCAGACCCGCACCGGGCTGCCCCCGCGCCAGGTCGATGAACTGCTGAACCACCTCACCCGGTTCGGCTACCTGGTCAAACCCGCAGACCACTACGAGATCCCCTAACCCGGGGCGACACCTCACCGGGGCGACGGACGACACCGGCGCCCCGGCCATGCCCTGCGCGAAAACACGCCCCCCAATCTGCTCAGGAGGTAACCCCGGTGGCCCAAGCCGCAGGCCGGTTCGTCCGCATCGCCCTGGTCAGCGTGCTGGCCTACCACATCAGCACCATCGCCCGCGACGACGCCAAAGACGACGACACCGACCACGCCCGCCCCCACGCCACGGCCGGGGACGGGGCCGGACTTGGCCGGCGCATCGTCGCCGAGGCCAAGACTCAACGCGGAGTCCCGTACTCGTGGGGCGGCGGCGGCCCCAGCGGCAAAAGCCGCGGGATCTGCTGCTCACCCGGCGGATACGACGGCCGCGAAACGGTCGGGTTCGACTGCTCGGGCCTGGTGCAATACGCCGTCTACCAGGCATCCCGCGGCCGGATCACCCTGCCTCGCGTCGCCGCCGACCAGGTCCAGCGCGGCAAACCCGTCACCCGTGACTCGATGCGGCCCGGCGACCTGATCGGCTTCGACCACGGCCAAGGCATCACCCACATCGGCATCTACATCGGCGACGGCCGCATGGTGCAGGCCCCCCAAACCGGCGACGTCGTCAAGATCTCACCCCTGGCACCCCGCGCACACCAGCGCTGGATCATCCGCAGACTCCGATGACCAGCCCACCGGCTATTACCTCCAACCCCTACCTCGATCCGCCGCCCCGGGAACCGTTCAACCGGTCCCGGGGGCCTTCTACTGCCCGAGGGAGACGGCCCCGTCATGTCCCACCCCTACC
>NZ_SMKU01000062.1 GCF_004349215.1 Actinomadura rubrisoli
GTTCGCGCCGGCCCGCCCGTGCCGGCGCGAACCGGCCCCTCGACGGCGGCTGACTAGGGCGTTTCTTATGGGTCTTGTTTCACCGTGAGCGACGCGCACAGAATGTCGATCCATAAGAAGCGCCCTAGAGGGCGGGCGGGCCCTGTTCGACGCGGCGGAGCACGGGCGCGAGCTTGTCGAAGTCCGGGCCGTCGATGTGCAGCCGCTCGTCCCACCAGGTGGCGCCCGCGTCGAGCAGCGGCCCGATCAGGTCGCGCGCCTCGGCGGTGCCGGACGGGCTGACGCCCCCGACGACGATCTCGAACGGCCTGTCACCGGGCGCGCCGGAGGCGTCGCGGTGCCGGTGGACGTAGGCGGCCAGGTCGCGGACCTGGTCGGCGGGCGGGGCATGCCCGTGCGAACCGTCGCCGAACAGCGGGACCGCACCGTCCCAGCGGGCAGCCCGGCGCATCGGCCGCCGGTTCGGCCAGAATCCGGCGATCCAGACGGGCGGACGGGGGCGCTGCACCGTGGCGGGCAGCAGGGCGACGTCCTCGACCTGGTAGTGCGTGCCCTGGTGGGTCACCGGCTCGCCGGACCAGTAGCGGTCGAGCAGGCCCAGTCCCTCATCCAGGCGTTCGGCGAGCACGACCGGATCGGTCGGCTCCCCGAAACTGCCGTACTCGTCCCTGACCGGCCCGCCCAGCCCCGCGCCGAAGACGACGCGTCCCTCGCTGATCGCGTCCAGGGTGGCCACCTGCCGGGCGAGCTGCTGCGGACGGCGCCGGGGGACCGGGGTGACCAGGGTGCCGAGCCTGATCCGGCTGGTCGCCAGCGCGGCGGCCGTCAGCAGCATCCAGGGATCCCCGAAGGTCCGGCGGTCGTGTTTGTCGTACACGACGTGGTCCCAGACGAACAGGGCGTCCCATCCGGCCCGCTCGGCGGACGAGGCGACCTCGGCCACGGTCCGGGCGTCGGCGAAGTCTCCGAAATTCGGGATGTTGATCGAGAAGCGCATGACGCCATGCTGCGTCGCCGTCACGGCGACGGCAATCCGTTTTGCGGCCGAATGTCCGGCGTCCGGACGAGCGGCGCCAGGACGAGCGGCGTCCGGACGGGGCGCGTCCGCCGCGGGACGGGCCGGCTCACGTTCGGATGACGGACTCAGAGGCGCTCTGGGGGGTGGAGGCGTGGAACACGAGGCCGCCGTCCGCGGCGGCGACCTCGACGTGCTGGCCGCTTTGCAGGTCGCCCGAGAGCAGGAGGTCCGACAGGCGGTCGTCCACCTCGCGCTGGATCGTGCGGCGCAGCGGACGGGCGCCGAACTCGGGCTGGTAGCCGCGCTGGGCGAGCCAGTCGACCGCCTCGGTGGTGAACGACACGGTGACGCCCTGGGCGCGCAGCCGGCGGCGGGTCTCGTCCAGGAGGAGGTCGGTGATCTGGCGGAGCTGCCCGGCCTCCAGCCGCCGGAAGACGATGATCTCGTCGATGCGGTTGAGGAACTCGGGACGGAACGACTCGCGCAGCCGGCGCATGATCCGGTCGCTGAGCGCGGTGTCCCGGCCGGTGTCGCCGACCGAGCCGAAGCCGATCTCGGCCTGGCCGGTGATCAGCTCGGAGCCGAGGTTGCTGGTCATGATGACCACGGTGTTGCGGAAGTCGACGGTGCGGCCCTGCGCGTCGGTGAGCCGCCCGTCGTCCAGGAGCTGGAGCAGCACGTTGAAGACGTCCTGGTGGGCCTTCTCGATCTCGTCCAGCAGGATCACCGAGTACGGCCGGCGCCGGACCGCCTCGGTCAGCTGACCGGCCTCGTCGTAGCCGACGTATCCGGGGGGCGCCCCCATGAGGCGGCTCACCGTGTGCCGCTCCTGGAACTCGCTCATGTCGAAGCGGATCATGCGGTCGCGGCTGCCGAACAGCGCCTCGGCGAGGGCCTTCGCCAGCTCCGTCTTGCCGACGCCGGTCGGGCCGAGGAACAGGAACCCGCCGATCGGACGGTCCGGGTCGCCCATGCCCGCGCGGGAGCGCCGGACGGCCCGCGCCACCGCCGCCACCGCGTCCTCCTGCCCGATGACGTGCTCGTGCAGGTGCTCTTCGAGCTGGGTCAGCCGCTCCCGCTCCGCCTGGGTGAGCTGGGTGACCGGGACGCCGGAGATCCGGGACACCACCTCGGCGATGTCCTCGGTCGTGACCTCGGGCACGGCCACGGGGGCGTCGTCGTCACGGGCCGCGTCCAGGTCGGACTCCAGGCGGCCGATCTCGTCGCGCAGCTCGCACGCCTTCTCGTAGTCCTCGTCGGCGACGGCCTGGTCCTTCTCCCGGCGCCGCCGGTCCAGGCGCTCCTCCAGGCCGCGCCGCCCGCCGTCCCGCCTGCCCGAGCGCAGCCGGACGCGGGCGCCCGCCTGGTCGATCAGGTCGATGGCCTTGTCGGGCAGGAACCGGTCGGTGAGGTAGCGGCTGGACAGGTCCACCGCCGCCACCAGGGCCTCGTCGGCGAACCGCACCTGGTGGTGGGCCTCGTAGCGGTCCCGGAGGCCGCGCAGGATCTCGATGCTGTCGTCGGCGCTCGGCTCGGGCACCAGGATGGGCTGGAACCGGCGTTCCAGCGCGGCGTCCTTCTCGATGTCGCGGCGGTACTCATCGATGGTCGTCGCGCCGACCACGTGCAGCTCGCCGCGGGCCAGCGCGGGCTTGAGCATGTTGCCCGCGGTCATCGAGCCCTCCGCGCCGCCCGCGCCCACCAGCGTGTGGATCTCGTCGATGAACACCACCAGCTCGTCGGCGTGCTCGCGGATCTCGTCCACGACCTTCTTCAGGCGCTCCTCGAAGTCGCCCCGGTAGCGGGTCCCGGCGACGACGCCGGACAGGTCGAGCTGGACGAGCCGCGTGCCGCGCAGCGTGTCCGGGACGTCGTCGTCCACGATCCGCTGCGCGAGCCCCTCGGCGATCGCCGTCTTGCCCACGCCCGGGTCGCCGATCAGCACCGGGTTGTTCTTGGTGCGCCGCGACAGCACCTCGATCGTCTGCTCGATCTCCTCCTCGCGGCCGATCACGGGGTCGATCCGGCCCTCGCGGGCGAGCGCGGTCAGGTCGCGGCCGAACTCGTCCAGCGTGGGCGTGCTGGACGGCTGCGCCCCGCCCGGGCCGCCGCCGCTCGGGGGCTGCCCGCCGCCGTTCGCCGCCGACTGCAGCGTGTCCGGTGTCACGTGCGCGGCGTCCAGGATCCGGCCCGCGCTGGAGCCGCGGTCGAGCGCCAGCGCGAACAGCAGGTGCTCGGGCCCGATATAGGACGACCCGAGGGCGCGCGAGACCTGGTGCGAGTCGAGCAGCGCGCGCTTCGCGGAGGGCGTCAGCTCGGGCGGGATGTCGCGCGGCTCGCCCCGCCGGGCGTGGGCCTCGATCTCGTCCCGGATCGCGTCCGGATCGGCTCCGGCCCGCACCATCCACTGCCGCGTGCCCTGCTGCCGCGTCGCCGCCCACAGCAGGTGGTCGGTGTCGAGGTCGGTGCTCCCCCACTGGGCCGCCTGCGTCGCCGCGTCCCGGAACATCTCGCGCGCGGGCTCGCTCATGAGCCGCGCGAGGCTGATCCGCTCCACCGGACGGCGGTGCGCCCTCGCCCCGAAGAAGCGGGCGAGCATCTCTTCGAACGGGTCCATGTCACCGGCTCCGTACCAACCCGCGGTCATCGTCGAACCTCCTCGTCGGGGGGCGATCGGGGGCGGACCGCGTGCGGCGCCGACGAACCGCCCGGTCGAGACGCGCGGGCACCATGCGGGCGGCCCGCACCCCCGTCCCCGTTCGCCGCTCTGGTCATCGCGACGGTCAGGGTCGTGCCCATCGGAACACGCGCGTCCCCGTTCGCCGCTCCGGTCATCGCGACGTCAGGGTCGTGCCCACCCGAATGAGCCGGAAACCCGCTGGTCCGAGGCACCGGCCGCGGTACCCGCACGCGAGGGCGGGAGGGCGTAGACTCAGGGCGCGAGCGAGGGGTTCTCGATGCGGGTAACCAAGCCTGCGTCCCCCTGGCTCCCACGACATGGTCTCCTTCGGGAGGCCCAGACAGGTCCGGCGCCCATGCCGCCGCAGTACCGGTTCGTCCGAACGCGGGTGAGTCCTCCCCGCGCCTCGGCCAGGACGAACACGCGCGCATGGCCTGACGCCCGCCGCCTTCGGCCTGCCATTCTCAGACTCTGGATCGGAGATCCGGCATGTTCACCATCGACACCTCACCGCACGGGGCCTGGCTGAGCCGCGAACGGACGCCCGAGCACACCCTCGTCGCCGTCCACGGCGAACTCGACATCGCCACCGCCCCGTTCCTGCGCGAGCGGCTGCACACCGTCCTGGAGGACCCGGGCCCCCTGGTGGTCCTCGACCTTTCCGGCGTGACGTTCTGCGACGCGTCCGGGCTGGCCCTGCTCGTCGGGGCGCGCCGCCGGGCGCAATCGCGCGGCGCCGCCGTCGTCCTCGCCGCCCCCCGCCCCCACCTGGAGAAGATGCTGCACGTCACCGGGCTGCATCGGGCCTTCACCATCCGGAGCACCGTCGGCGGCGCGCTGCTCTCCGGCCCCAGCGGTCGATCGGCCGCGGCCTGAACGCGCCGGAGCCCGGCCCATGGCCAGAACGGAGCCGGTGACATGGACCCGGTCGAGGAGATACGGGATGACGAGATGACCGAGGACGAAGTCCCGACGATCACATGGCGGCCCGCGGGGCCCCAGCGCGCCGCGGAGGACCGCCACCGCCTCGACGCGTCGCTTGAGGTGATGGCGGCCGTCCTGAACGGGACGGGCCTGACGGAGGCGCTCGTCCTGGTGGCGACGCGCGCCCGGTCGCTGGCGCGCGCCTCGCTGGCGTTCGTCGCGCTGCCCGCCGAGGACACCAGCACCCTGCGGATCGACATCGCCGTCGGCGCCGAGGGCGACCGGATCCGCGGCCTGACGGTCCGCCGGGGCCGCTCGATGATCGGCCGGGCGTTCAGCTCCCGGCGGGCGCTGTCGTCGCGGATCGCCGTGGACCAGGCGCTCAGCGAGCTGCCGGCCGGGCCGATCCTGCTGCTGCCGCTGGAGACCGGAGAGGCCGTCCGCGGAGTGCTGGCCGTCGTGGGACGTCCGGGCGCGGCGCCGTTCACCACCGCGACGGCGCGGGAGCTGCTGCTGTTCGCCGACATGTCGGCCCGGCTGATCGAGCTGTCCGAGGAACGGCGCGCGACCGACCCGGGCCTGCCGTCGTTCAACGCCCCCGAGGGCCCGGCCCTCCGAGTCCTGCGTCCGCAGCGTTCCGCGGAGACGTGATCCGGTAAGCCGGGCGGGGCGGCGCCCAGTCCGTGGCAGCGGACGTGGGGCTGGTTCGGCGGGGTCTCAGAGTTTGAAGAGCTTGGCGTACGGGGCTGTGATCCTGACCTTCCGCTCACCGAAGTCGACGAGCACGGCGTAGCCGCCCTCGACCTCGATGACGCGGCCCAGGCCGTACTTGTCGTGCGTGACCTGGTCCTCCAGCACGAACTCCTTGGCAGGCGGAGCGGGAGGCGGCGGCTTGAAGGGACTGGTGGGCAGATGTCGCCGGCGAGCGGCTCGGGAGGGTTTCATCATCGCCAGTATGCGCCCACGCGAGGCATGATGGGGGGTTCTTCTGCTCCTGATCTGGAACTTTGCCTGGCAGGATCGCCCGCGGGACCCTGAAACTGGTGTGACGCCGGGACCCTGTGATACGCTGACATCAGTTGCGGTTCCCATAGACACTTGTGTGCGCCTGCCGGTTCCAACCTAGGGCGCATTTTTTGTTGTTCGGATCTTCCGGATGGGCGGTCGCGGCATCCTCGGTCCCACAAGGTGTGGGATCGGGACCGAGCCAGAAGGAGATCAACATGGCCACCGGTACCGTCAAGTGGTTCAACGCCGAAAAGGGCTTCGGCTTCATCGAGCAGGACGGCGGCGGCGCCGACGTCTTCGCCCACTACTCCAACATCGCGGCCCAGGGCTTCCGTGAGCTCCAGGAGGGCCAGAAGGTGTCGTTCGACGTCACGCAGGGCCAGAAGGGCCTGCAGGCGGAGAACATCGTTCCCGCCTGATCGTCGACAACGTCTCACCGTCGACAGCGCGGCGGGCAGCCCCCGGGTCGCCCGCCGCGCGCCGACCGCCCATCGCGCTCCAGGGCGTGCTGGGCGAGGCCGCCTGCGGCTCCCGCCGCCGGCGGCCTTTGTTTCCCCACGACTTTTCCCTTCGACCAGCGGCGACCATGCCGCCCGTCGTCTCCCGGTTCGTTCTTGAGAATTCTTCGCCCGGCCCCCGAGCCGTTCGGTCCTGCGCAGCGGAGCACTCCTCGACACGTGCCAATTCCGAGGAAGGCTCTCCATGCCCCGTACTGCCCAATCGCCCGACCGCAGGCGCTCGTCCCGGCCCCGCGCCGGCGCGGCACACCGCCGTCCGGCGACCCGGCAGCGGCCCGACGGCGAGTTCGCTCCCCCGCAGGGATCGACGCCGGCACTGCCCCCCATCGCGTCGTTCTCCGAACTCGCGATGCCCGCGGGCCTGCTGACCACCCTGGAGCGCCAGGGTGTGACGGCCCCGTTCCCCATCCAGGCCGCCACCCTGCCGAACACCCTCGCCGGCCGTGACGTCCTCGGCCGCGGCCGCACCGGCTCCGGCAAGACCCTCGCCTTCGGCCTCGGCCTGCTCGCCCGCACCGCCGGACGGCGCGCCGAGCCCCGCCGCCCCCTGGCCCTGGTCCTCGTCCCCACGCGCGAGCTCGCCCAGCAGGTCACCGACGCCCTCACCCCCTACGCGGACGCCGTGAACCTGCGCGCGACCACCGTCGTCGGCGGCATGTCCCTCGGCCGCCAGGCGAACGCGCTGCGCCGCGGCGCCGAGGTCCTGATCGCCACGCCCGGCCGCCTCGCCGACCTGATCGACCGCGGCGACTGCATGCTCGACCGGGTCGCGATCACCGTCCTGGACGAGGCCGACCAGATGACCGACATGGGCTTCCTGCCCCAGGTCACCCAGCTGCTCGACCTCACCCCGCCCGGCGGGCAGCGGATGCTGTTCTCCGCGACGCTGGACCGCAACATCGACCAGCTCGTCCGCCGGTTCCTCAGCGACCCGGTGACGCACTCGGTCGACCCGTCCGCCGGGGCGGTCACCGCCATGGAGCACCACGTCCTGCACGTCAGCGACACCGACAAGCAGGAGACGACGGCGCACATCGCCGCCCGCGACGGCCGCGTCCTCATGTTCGTCGGGATGAAGCACGCCGCCGACCGGCTCGTCCGCAAGCTGGCGTCCCGCGGCGTCCGCGCCGGCGCGCTCCACGGCGGCAAGTCCCAGTCGCAGCGCAACCGCACCCTGGAGAACTTCCGCACCGGGGACGTCACCGTGCTGGTCGCCACCAACGTCGCCGCCCGCGGCATCCACATCGACGACCTCGACCTGGTCGTCAACGTCGACCCCCCGGCCGACCACAAGGACTACCTCCACCGCGGCGGCCGCACCGCCCGCGCCGGGCAGGCCGGGACCGTGGTCACCCTCGTCACCCCCTCGCAGCGCCGCGAGATGGCCGGCCTGATGGACAAGGCCGGCATCACGCCGAACGCGGCGTCCGTCCGTCCGGGCGACGGCGAGCTGGCCCGGATCACCGGCGCCCGCGCCCCGTCCGACCAGCCCATCGCCCCGGTACGGCGCGAGACCCCCAACGCCCGCAGGGGCCCTCAGAACGCCCCCTCCAAGCGCCGGTCGCGCCGAGGCTCGTCCACCCGCAACAGCTGACCCGCCGCCCAAGCGGGGGCGCCGTTGTCCCTAGGGCGCTTCTTATGGATCTACGTTCTGGTGCGCGACGCCCAGGACCCATAAGAACGCCCTAGGCTGCCGGATGTGGACTGGGTCGAGCGGGTCACGGCGGTCCGTCGTTGGACGCGCGGGCAGGAGCGGGCGCCGCACAAGCCGTTGCTGTTGCTGTACGCGCTGGGGCACTTCCAACGCCACGGTGACGCCCCGATCGTCTTCAGCGCCGCGGAACAGCACCTGGCCCATCTGCTGCGGGAGTTCGGACCGCCTCGTCCCACAAGCCCCGGCTATCCGTTCCACCACCTGGCCAGCGACGGCCTGTGGGAAGTACGGACCGCCGACGGCGGCCCCAGCCCCGGGTCCGGCGTCGGCGCTTTGCGGAGCACCGGCGCCAGCGGCCACCTGACGGACGACCTCGTCCAGGCCCTCCGCCGCGACCCCCGGCTGCTGCCACAGCTCGGCCGGGCCATCCTGGACGCCAACTTCGAACCGTCCCTCCACGATGACCTGTGTGCCGAGGCCGGCCTCGACCTGGAGGCGGCCGCCGGAGCGGCCGTGCGGCGCCGGAGCCGGGAGTTCCGGCAGCGGGTCATGGTGGCCTACGAGTACCGGTGCGCGTTCTGCGGCTACGACGGATGGCTGGACGGCACCGCCGTCGGACTGGACGCCGCACACGTCCAGTGGTGGGCCTTCGACGGCCCGGACGACGTCGGAAACGGCCTCTGCCTATGCGCGCTGCACCACAAGCTCTTCGACAAGGGCGTGCTGGGCATGACGCCCGGCTGGGAGATCACGGTCTCCGTCCACTACATCGGCCGTGGCGCGACGTCCCGCGGCCAGGTCATCGACCTCGCCGGACGCACCGCCAGCCGTCCGCAGAGCGCCTTCCCCTCGGTCGACGACCAGCACATCATCTGGCACGCGCGCGAGGTCTTCCGCTCCCCCGCCCGCGCCGCCTGACTCGGTCACTTCCCGCCGCTGGTCGACCCGGCGCCGTAGGCGGCGGGCCACTGCTTCGCGGGGGGCAAAAGGCAATGGCAAGGAGCTCACACTCCCTGCCACTTCTAACTTATAGCGCACCAGGGGGCTTGCGGCAAGACCCGGGTCGTACCTCAAGATTGTCGACCGAAAGGCCAGAACCTGCGGAAATGGGGGACGCGGTATGCGTGTGTTGTTGTCGACGTGGGGATCGCGGGGGGACGTCGAACCGTTGGTGGGACTCGCGGTGCGGCTACGGGAGCTCGGCGCGGACGTCCAGGTGTGCGCGCCGCCGGACGATGACTTCGTGGCGCTGCTGGCGCGTGCCGGCGTGCCGCTGGTGCCGCTGGGCCCCACGGTGCACTCGGTGGTCGCCAACCCGAAGCCGCCCTCGGCCAAAGACGCGTTCCGGCTGGCTCCCGAGCTGGTCGCCGCGCGGTTCAACACGCTCACCACGGCCGCCGAGGGATGTGACGCGCTGCTGGCGACCGGCCTGATGCCGGCCGGCGTACGGGACGTGGCCGAGAAGCTGGGCATCCGGTACGTGTTCGCCTGCTTCCACACCTTCGGGCTGCCGTCACAGCACTTCCCTCCGGGAGTACGGCCGGGCACGCCGTCCCCGGAGGACGAGACCGACAACCGGGTGCTGTGGAAGCAGGACGCCGAGAGGGTGAACGCGCTGTACGGCGAGGCGCTCAACAGCCACCGGGCGGCGATCGGCCTGCCGCCGGTGGACAACGTCCGCGACCACGTCTTCGGCGACCAGCCGTGGCTGGCGGCCGACCCGGCCCTGTGGCCGGCGGAGGGCGAGACGGACCTCGACGTCGTCCAGACCGGGGCGTGGATCCTGCCCGACGACCGCCCGCTCCCGGCCGAACTGGAGGCGTTCCTGGACGCGGGAGAACCACCGGTGTACGTGGGCTTCGGCAGCATGGCCGCGTACACCGCCAAGGACATCGCCCAGGTGTCCATCGAAGCGATCCGCGCGCACGGCCGCCGCGTGGTCCTCGCCCGCGGCTGGGCCGACCTGGACCTGATCGACGACCAGGACGACTGCTTCGCCGTCGGCGAGGTCAACCAGCAAGCGCTCTTTCCCCGGGTGGCGGCCGTCGTGCACCACGGCGGCGCCGGCACCACGACGACGGCCGCCCGGGCCGGCGCACCCCAGGTCGTGGTCCCCCATATCGCGGACCAGCCGCGCTGGGCCGCCCGGATAGCCGAACTGGGCATCGGCGCGGCCCACGAAGGCCGGACGCCGACCGTGGAGTCCCTGTCAGCCGCGCTCACCACGGCCCTGGCCCCCGAGACCCGAGCACGGGCAAAGACCGTGGCCGGCACCATCCGCACCGACGGAACGACGGTGGCCGCGGAACTGCTCCTCGACACGGCCAGCCAGAAAGGGCCACCCATGTCCGCGTGAACCACACCGACCCATTCCAGGCACCGGCGAACGACACACCGATACTCCGGACTCATCGACCCGACGACGCAGGACGTGGTGGGCGGGCGAGGCTCCCGGTAAAGCCGGACGGCACTGATCGCCATCAGAAGACCCCGGTGGGCGGTGGCGCGGCGGCTGCGTGAGCGGGCTCCGGGGACCATCATCGTCTTCGGTGGTTCCAACTGCGACGACACTATGGCGCCGCCGCAACTTCCCGGAGATCGACCATGTCGTCCGCCGGGAGGGTGAGGCCCCGCTGCGCTCCCTGCTGGAGGCGCTCGCCCTGCCCGCCGCCGAACGCGCCGGACGGCTGGCCGCGATCCCCGGCCTGTGCTGGAGGGACGAGTCCGGAACGGCCCACGCCAACCCGGAGGGCGGCGGCCTGCCGGGCGGCGCCGACTTCCCGCCCATGGACCAGGCCGCCCACTTCATGCGGCGAACAGGAGGGCGGCGTTGACGAGGACGACTGCGGCGGTGGCGAAGTGGATGCCGAAGGCGGCTGCCTTGGTGCCGCCGTGGCGCAGGACGATGAGGGTGTCGCCCAGGGGGACCAGGGCGACGGCGAGCATGTACCAGCCGACGGCGTGGGCGCCGGCGAAGGCGATCAGGGCGAGGCCGAGGATGCCGTAGGTGAGGTCGCGCAGGCCCTTGATCGACAGGTAGGCGGCGTCGCCGTTCTCCTTGGCGGAGACTCCGTAGCCGGCGGCCGCCGGGCGGGGTGCCACGAGGAAGCGCACGCCGATGAAGGTGATGAAGAGGCTGAGCAGGACGGCCAGGCCGTACGCGAGGGGTGTGAGCATGATCCATCTCCGTGATCTAGCGTCGCTAGGAACACGGTCGATGTTAACATAGCCTTTGCAGGAATGCTAGCGGCGCTAGAATTTCGGGCGTGTGGGGTGTCGTTGGCCGGGTTTGGGCTGGTCAGTGAGGTTTAGAAGTCGATCACCGGGGTGGGCCAGCGGCGGAGGCGGTAGGCGAGGCCGACGGCGATGTGGTCGAGCTGGACGGCCAGTTCGGCGTCCAGAAGCTCGTCCAGGGACGCACGGTCCGCGTCGGTAAGGGTTCTGGTGTCGAGGGGGTCGGCCAGGCGGTGAAAGAGGTCGAGCAGGGCCGGTTCATGGATCACGTAGTGGGCGCCGGGGTCGGAGCGGAGGTCCTGGACGGCGGCGAAAGCCGGCCCTCGGCGCCAGTAGCACAGGCCGTAGCGGTGGGCGGCGCGCCACTTGCGGGCGGAGTCGTCGCCGTGTGCGGGCGGGGTCAGGTGGAACAGGAGGCGGCAGGGGAGGTCGCCTACCGGGCCTCCCCATTCCAGTGGCAGCCCGAACGAGGTCGCGCGGACGAGGAACGCGATCAGTTCAGGTGTGCTGGGGAGGGACGGCAGGGTCATGCCGGCGACCCCGGCGTTGAGCAGCCGTGCGAAGTCGTCGTCGCCGGGCCAGATGCCGGAGTCCAGCGAATGGAGGCGGAGCCAGGTCAGCGGCTCCTCGTCCAGGAGGCGGGCCGGGGAATCCTCGACCGGATGGCCGAGCAGGAGGAGGGAGGTGCTCAGGTCGGCCAGGGCGAAGTCCAGGACTCGGACGTCGGGACGGTCCTCGGCGGCGGCCATGCCGGCGGAGGACAGGGTGACCGGCGGGAGGTCGCGGATCATGTGCCGGCTCCGACCATGGCGGGTGTGGGGATCGCCGAGCCCCGGACGGCCGTCGCGTCGTGTGCGGTGGACAAGGTCACCGCGCGTCCGGATTCCCGGTAGACCAGGCCCAGGTCGGCCAGTTCATCGATGAAGGTGGCCGTCCAGGACGCGTCGACCGGCCATCCGGCGGCGGTCAGGGAGCGTGCCAGGCTCTCGGGGGAACGGGGGCGGGCGAGGGTCGTGTAGGCGGCGACTTCGAGCGGCTCGTCGAGGATGTGGTCGGCGGCCTTCCGTCCGGCCCGGCGGTCGTACAGGTAGAGCCGTCCGGCGACGGATCGGTGGGTGAGGGACGAGACGGAGTAGGCGTCGCGCCAGGCGTCGAAGGCCGCCTTCAACGCCTGCAGCGTGGCGCCGCCGACGCCGCGGTCGGGTGTCTCGAAGAGGTAGGCCACGTCGGTCAGGTCGGGCTCGGACAGGTGCGGGAACACGCCGCGGTACCAGGAGCGGGGACGGCGCTCGGGAAAGCCCATGTCCGGGTTGTCGAAGTAGGGGTTGAAGCGTTCGAGGGCGATCCTGTGCGCGCCGAGCGGAGGTTGGAGGTGGTGCAGGAAGGGTATCTGGGCGATCACTTCCCTATAGCATTCCTCGGTCTCTTCGGGAAAGCCGACAAGGTAGTTCCACAGGACGGTCAGGCCCTGCTCTTGAAGCTCTCTGAGGGTGGCGACGTTCCCGGTGCCGGTGACGCCCTTGCGCATGAGCTTCAGGGGCAGGGAATGGAGGTTCTCGATTCCCGGCTGTACCTGGATGACGCCCGCGGCGCGGAGGGCGCGCGCTTGGTCGCGGGTGAGGTCGGACTTGATCTCGTACATGATACGGAGATCGAGGTCGCTCTTCTCAAGAAGGGGGAACAGCGTATCGAAATAGGACTTGTCGACGATGTTGTCGGTGGTGAGGACGTCGAGCACCTGGTGTTCGGCCACGCCCTTCAGCAGCTCATCGGCGACCCTGTCCGGCGGCTTGGAGCGGAAGGGCAGGATGAGGTCGGACAGGCCGCAGAATGTGCAATGGTGCCGCTCGCCCCACCAGCAGCCGCGCGCCGTCTCCATCATGAGGGCGGGCTGGATGTAGTCGGCGACCGGGGAGTTCTCAAGGCGGGTGAAATAGGCGGTCTGGTCCATGGGTGGGAAGTCGGCGCCGCCCGGCAGGCCGCCGCCCTCCGGGTTGGCGTGGGCCGTTCCGGACTCGTCCCTCCAGCACAGGCCGGGGATCGCGGCCAGCCGTCCGGCGCGTTCGGCGGCGGGCAGGGCGAGCGCCTCCAGCAGGGAGCGCAGCGGGGCCTCACCCTCCCGGCGGACGACATGGTCGATCTCCGGGAAGTTGCGGTGCAGGGCGGCGCCCATGGTGTCGTCGCAGTTGGAACCACCGAACACGATGACGGTCCCCGGGGCCCGCTCGCGCAGCCGCCGCGCCACGGCCAGCGCCGGAACGGTCTGGGAGAACGTCGTGGTGAACCCGACGACGTCGGGACGGCCGGCGATGATCTCGTCCGCCGCGCTCGACACGAACGAGGGGGCCAGCCGGAAGATCTGCTCCGCGACGTCCGGCGCGAACCCGATCGCCTCGCAGGCCGCGGCGGCCTCGTCCGGGAAGTCGGTGTGGCCGTAGAGGGCTCCGGCGAACAGCCATTCGCCGATTCCGCCTGTGAATCCCTCTTCGGCGACGTACATATACGCCTCGGGGAGCAGGCGCGCTTTCGCGGCCGTGCCGGCCCCGGACGCCTCCGACGCCTCGGACGCCGCCGACGCCTCCGCCAGCATGAGTTCGGCGAAGGAAATACTGCCGTAGTAGGTCGTGACCTCGTGGTCTGGCCGGATCGCGGCGGAGAGCACGCTCGCGGCCCCGTTCGGAGCGGTCATGAGGTGCCAGGGCATGACCGCCAGGGTGACGCGCACGTGTCGACCTCCGAAACGTTCCAGCTTGGCCCAGGGACGGCAACGTGGCGCGAACCCGAAAGGGTCCGGCCACGCTTGCGTCCGTCAGAACTCGTGACGCTGGCTCGCGCCCTGCTGCTTGCGGATAACCTTTCGCTTCACCGTCTGCCTCCCTTCTCGACTCTCGTGTTCACTCAGCTTTTCTACCCGTCGGACTGGTGATCGCCGGGCGGTGTGGCCGATGTCGGCCAAGATCATGACTTCTCTTTCCTATTGCCCTGTGCCCGTGCTTCTCTGACCACTGGGGGTGTATATGCCGATGGAGAAATCCGGCGGACGAGGGGACCGGCCAGCCAATTCCTACCGCGCCCTGTTCGCCATCCCCGGCACCGGCCGGCTCCTCGTGGGCTACCTCCTGGCCCGCATGCCCGTCGGCGTCATCGGGCTCTCCCTGCTCCTGCTGGGGCAGGAGACCGGCGGGACGGCGCGCTCCGGCCTGCTCGTCGGCGCCTTCTCCGCCGCACTCATGATCGCGACGCCGCTCCTCGGCCGGGCCCTGGACACCTTTTCCGCCAGCAGGGTACTCCTCCTGACCGCCGTGGCCCACTGCGCGGCGCTGGCCCTCCTCGCGGCCTGCTGGTCGGTCTCCGCGGTGTCGTCCCCCGCGCTGCCGCTCGCGGGCGCCGTCCTCGCGGGCGCCTCCCTCCCCCCGGCCGGGCCCGCGCTGCGCGTGGCCCTGCCCACGTTCGTCCCGGACGAGCTCCTTACGACGTCCTTCACCATCGAGGCGGTCATCCTTGAGACCGTCTACGTCATCGGCCCCCTGCTCGTCGGCGTGCTGGGCGCGCTGGCCGGATGGTTCCCGCTCGCCGCCGCGGGCGTCGCGACCGTCACGGGTGTGGCGGTCATGCTCGGCAGTGCGCGCCTCGCCCCGCCGGCGGCGGCGGGCCCGGCGGCGGGCGGCCCGGCGGGCGGCAGGACCCGTCCCGCGCTGTGGACGCTCGGCCCGCTCACGGACGGCGGCGTCCGGCGGCTCCTGGTCGGCGCCTTCCTCTTCCTGCCGTCGCTCGCCGTCCTGGAGGTGGGGGTCGCCGGCGTCGCGGGAGAGCTGCACCGGCCGGAGCTCCTCGGCGTGATCATGGCTGTCGCCGCCGCCGCGAGCCTGTCGGGCGGCCTGCTCTTCGGGATGCGCAGGTGGCCGGGGTCCCTGCCCGTCCACATGACGGTGCTGGCCGGGTGGTTCGCGGCGGCGTCCGTGCTGGGCGCGCTGGCGCCGGGGCCCTGGCTGGTCGGGACGGCGGTCGCGCTGGGCAGCCTCGTCGTCGCCCCCGCGCTCGCCCTGCTGAGCCGGATCGCCGGGATCGTCGCGCCGGACGGACGCAAGGCCGAGACCTACACCTGGCTTTCCACCATGAACAACTGCGGCCAGGCGGCGACGCTCCCCCTGGCCGGTCTCCTCGCTGCGCGGCAGGGGCCGGAAGGGGCCTTCCTCCTGGCCGCCGTCCTGGCGGCGGCTGCCGGGCTGTTCATCCTCACCAGCCGTCACCGGTTCGCGCCCACCGAAACACCCGCTCCGGTGAAGGTGCTCCAGACCTGACCGCGCCCCTCCGGCGTCGGCGATGGCCGGCCCGGGTCACGCGGCGAACCAGGTCACGGCGCGGCAAGTACGAAGGCCGCGTGCAGGACGGGCGGGGCGTGCGGCTTGACCGGCACCCGGACGCGCCCGTCGCTCGGCCACCTGCGTCCGCCCTCAAACGCGGGCGCGTCAAGGGGTGTTACGTGGGACGGGCGTGCCTGGCGGCCGGGGCGCGGTACTCCGCCGCGGTGCGGCGGGCGAACTCGCCGGCCAGGGCGCGGCCGAGGACGTCGTCGTCGGGACGGTGCGCTTCCAGGTACTCCAGCGCCTCGGCGAGTTCCCCCGCCGTCAACTGCCGGAGCGGTTTCACCGCCCAGCGGGGTTGCCGGGGGCTCGGTCGGGCGTCCCGTGGAGCGGACGGCCAGGTGTTCACGGGATAGGGCCTTTCACGGGTACGGTCGGCGGCGCGGCGGCAGGTGCGGCAATAGCCGTCTCGAATAGGATCGTCGTGTGCATTGGTGGAGCCAGCAGGCGTGCGACGCGGCCGCGGAGGCGCAGGCGGCGGATCCCTCCCCGCGCAATCTCATGGCGGCCGCCCAGGTGCAGGCGCTCATCTCGATGGCGGAGGCGTTGCACCGCATCGCCTCCGCCATGGAAGAACAGAACAAGCCGGAAAACGCTCTGCCATTGATCGTCCGGTCGAAATCGTAAGCGGGAAATGACCGGTGCGCCCCCGCGCGGGCACACCGGTCTTACCCGCGGGCTCAGGCGTCGCTGAACGACTTGCGCTCGGTCCTGCCGTTGGCGCCGGAGGCGAGGCGGGAGGTCTTGGCGACGGGCGGGCGCAGCGGTCCCGTGGACGGCTCGGCGGCGTACTCGCCCTCGGCGGCCACGGTGGCCAGCCGCTCGTCCTCGGGCGCGGGCGCGCGCGTCTCCTCGCGGGGACGGTCCCGCAGCCGCCGCGCGGCCTGGCGGAGGGCGCGCTCGCCGACCAGGCGGGTCAGCTCCAGGCCCCAGCAGTCCAGCTTGTCGGCGTCGGTGAGGTCGTCGCGGTGGCTGAGTTCGGCGGCGAGGCCGCCGAGCCGCTGGGCCTCGGACAGGTCGAACTCGCGCATGAGGTGGCAGCACAGCTCGGCGAGCGCGGCGTGGTCGCGCTCGAAGGACAGCCCGGACAGGTCGTTGTGCGACAGGCGGCTGAGCGCGCGCTTGCGCTCAAGCTCGCCGTCGGCGATCCGGAGGATGCCGTTGAGCAGCGCGATCGGGCCGGTGCCGACCGTTTTGCCCTGGGCCGGGGCGAACGACATGCGCAGGACGGCTGCCGAGCCGAGCCCGGCCGCGATCACACGGACGACCAGCAGGCTCGTCGGGGGCATCGTGGCGGGCAGCCCGAACGTCCAGCCGGCCGCCGTCACCGTGATCAGGGCGACGATGGACGCGCTGGTGTTGACGAAGACGAAGAGCAGGCCGCCCGGCGACAGCACCGCCGCGACGGGCTTGTCGCGGTAGCGCGCCACGAGCTCGGCGACTCCGATCGCGCCGCCGATGAGGGCGGCGAGGAACATCTCGATGATCATGACCTTCCGCTCTATGCGCTACGGGCGTTGAGGCGGCCGAACGGGTACTCCTCGGTGCGGCCCCGCCGCGACAGCAGCGCGGGACGCTGCCGGCTCGACAGGTCGGCGCGCTCGACCTCCAGGAAGACCAGCAGCCATTCCGCCGGTCCGGCGGCGAGTCCGGAGTGGGTGCGCAGCGCCTGCTCGCGCGCGCCGAGAAAGGTCAGCAGCCATCCGGTGGGGCCGGACGCCGTGGCGGCTCGAATTCTTGAATCCATGGGGACGACCATTCCGCAGCGCGGCGGCGAAGTCGACGTCCGCCGCGTCAAGTTTTCAGAGATCGGCGGAATCCCCGGGCGCCGCTTTCCGACACTTCGCCCCATCGGCGGCTCGCGCACGTTAATGGACGGCGCTCGGCGGCGTGGCCGCTTTTCCTGATCGCGGGTTGGAAGTGTGCTTTCTTTGCGGAGATCGGTTTTCAGGCGGCGGCGAGGGTCTCGTCGCGGGAGACCAGCGCGGTGTAGCGGCCGCCGAGGGCGAGGAGCTCGTCGTGGGTGCCGCGCTCGGCGACGCGCCCGTGGTCGAGGACGACGATCTGCCCGGCGTCGCGGACGGTGGACAGCCGGTGCGCGATGGTGATCGTCGTGCGGCCCTCGGCGAGGGCGTCGACGGCCTGCTGGACGGCGCGCTCGGTCCGGGTGTCCAGGGCGCTGGTCGCCTCGTCCAGGACGAGGATCGGCGGGTCGCGCAGGATGGTGCGGGCGATGGCGAGGCGTTGCTTCTCGCCGCCGGAGAACCGGTAGCCGCGCTCGCCGACGAGGGTGTCGTAGCCGTCCGGGAGCCCGGCGATGTGGTCGTGGATCTGGGCGGCGCGGGCGGCGGCGCGGAGTTCGGCGTCGGACGCGCCGGGCTTGGCGAAGCGGAGGTTGTCGGCGACGGAGGCGTGGAACAGGTAGGTCTCCTGGGAGACGACGCCGACGGCGGCGGCGAGGTCGTCGAACGACATGTCCCGCGCGTCCACGCCGTCGATGGTGACGCGGCCGGACGTCGCGTCGTAGAGGCGGGGCACCAGGTAGCTGAGGGTCGTCTTGCCCGAGCCGGTCTCGCCGACGACCGCCAGCGACGTCCCGGCGGGGACGGTCAGGTCGATGTCGGCGAGCGCGTCCGCGCCGTCCGCGCCGGGCTCGTAGGAGAAGCCGACGTGCTCGAACCGGACGTCGCCGCGGACGCGGGGCATCGGGTGCGGCTTGGCGGGCTCCCGCAGGTCGGGCTCCAGGTCGAGGTATTCGAAGATGCGGCCGAACAGGGCCATGGAGCTCTGCACGTCCACGCCCGTCTGGAGCAGTTGGACGGTCGGGCGGAACAGGCTCGTCTGGAGCGTGGTGAACGCGACCAGGGTGCCGATCGTGACGAGCGGGTGGCCCTGGGAGACGGTGAGGCCGGCGGCCCAGTAGACCAGGGCGGGCATCGCGGACATGACGATCTGGATCGTGGACTGGCGCCAGCGCCCGGCCATGCTGGAGCGGATCTCCAGGTCGACCAGGTCGCGTGACTCGTCCGCGAACCGGTCGGTGAGCGCGCGGGAGCGGCCCATCGTGCGGCCGAGCAGGATGCCGCTGACCGACAGCGACTCCTCGACGATCGCCGACATCGCGGCGAGCTGCCGCTGCCGCCGCGCGGTGATCCTGCGGCGCTCGTTGCCGACGCGGCGGCTGATCCACACGAAGAACGGCAGCGTGCCGAGGGAGACGAGGGTGAGCCGCCAGTCGAGGGCGGCCATCGCGATGATCGTGGCGGTGACGGAGGTGAAGTTGGAGACGAGGGAGGTCGCGGTGGAGGTGACGGTCGACTGCATCCCGCCGATGTCGTTGGCGATGCGCGACTGCACCTCGCCGGTGCGGGTGCGGGTGAAGAACGCCAGCGGCATCCGCTGGAGGTGCGCGTAGACGGCGGAGCGCAGGTCGTGCATGACCCGCTGGCCGACGCCGGTGGAGATGTAGGTCTGCAGGACGCCGAAGACGCTGGTCGCGACCGCCACGGCGATCATGCCGAGGACGAGCAGGGTGAGCAGGCCCGTCCGGGCCTGCGGGAGCGCGACGTCCAGGATGTGGCGCAGCATGAACGGGGAGGCCAGCGCGACGAGCGAGGACAGCCCGACGAGCAGCAGGACCACGGCGAGGCGGCCGCGGTACGGGTGGAACAGGCGCAGGATGCGGCGGCGGTCGAAGTCCGGGGGAGGCAGGGGTTCTCTCGGCTGCACAGGCGGTTCCCTTCCGGTGGATGACCCCCACCATAACTGAGCTAACCTCATAATTATTCCCTTGAATTATGAGCTAGGCTCGGCTACATGGAGAACGAGCTGGCCGACCTGTTCCTGCGGGCGGCCAGGCGGATCCGCCGCCACCAGTCCGAGAAGCTGGCCCCGCTGGGCCTCACCCCCGCCCAGGCCCGCGCGCTGCGGGTGATCGTCGGCGCGGGCGGGCCGCTGCGGATGGGCGACCTCGCGCAGCGGCTCGGAGTGGTGCCGCGCTCGGTGACCACGATCGTGGACGCGCTGGAGGCGTCCGGGCTCGTCACCCGGACGCCGGACCCGGCCAGCCGGCGGTCGCTGCTCGTCCAGCCCACCGACGCGGGACGGGCCGTCCGCGGCCGCATGGCGGGCATCCGCCGGGAGGCGGCCCAAGAGGTGCTCGCCCCGCTCTCCCCCGAGCAGCGGGAACTCCTGCGCGAGCTGCTCACCGTCGTCGACGACGCGGCGCGCGGGCCCAACGGCGGCTGACTCACGCCTTCCGCCGGAGGCTCCTATGGCGAGGTGACGACCTCTGAGCACGGGGGGTACTCGCGCAGCTCGATGCCCTCGGCGGTCTTGCGGGCGCTCTTAGCGATCAGCCCCTTCCCCGGCAGGTACGGCATGAGCCTGTAGTTCTGGTTCATGAGCCAGGACATGAACCGGCTCTCCGGAGCCATGAACCTCGCGGCGCCCTCGCCCTGCTTCTGGCAGCGGCGGGCGTACGGCCGCAGCGCCTCCTCGTAGCGGGGGAACGCGACCCGGTGGTCGCCCCCGGCCGCCGCCAGCTCCCCCGCCAGGACGTAGGCGGCGACCACGGCGAGGCCCGTCCCCATTCCGGACACGGGCGAGGGGCAGCACGCGGCGTCCCCGATGAGCGCGACGCGGCCGCGCGACCAGGCGTCCATGTTGATCTGGCCGACGGAGTCGAAGTAGAAATCGGGCGCGTCGCCCATGGCGTCGAGGATCCGGTCGGTCTCCCAGCCGATGCCCGCGAACCGCTCGGCGAGGATCGTCTTCTGCGCCTCGGCGTCGTGCCGGTCGTGGTCGATGAGCGGGGAGGCGAAGTAGAAGACGACCTTGGCCTCGGTGTTGGCGCGGGCGCTGTTGAGAATGACCAGCTTGCCGGGGGTGTTGTAGGCGAGGGAGGCGTGGTCGAGCGCCAGGAAGTTGTCCAGGGTGAAGATCGCGCAGTAGAGGCCCAGGTGGGAGGCGAACTTCTCCTCCCTGCCGAACGCGATCGACCGGACGTTGGAGTGGAACCCGTCGGCGCCGATAACCAGGTCGAACCGGCGGGGCGGGCCGTGCTCGAAGGTGACGTCCACGCCGTCGCGGGTCTCCGTCATGGACGCGATGGAGTCGCCGAAGATGTACTCCGCGCGGGGCGCGGACGCCTTGTACAGGATCTGGGCGAGGTCGCCGCGCAGCACCTCGACGTCCCCGGCGAACAGGTCGGCGGGCATGCTCGCGAGCTTCTTGCCCGCCGCGTTGACGTAGGTCGTGGCGCCCATATCCGTCTTCGCCCGCACGATCGGGCCCAGGATGCCCATCCGGCGCAGCAGGCCGAGGTGCACCTCGCCGCGGAAGTCGACCGCGTAGCCGCCGTCCCGGAGGGCGGGCGCCTGCTCCACGATGGTCGGGGTGAAGCCGTAGCCGGCCAGCCAGTACGCGAGCGCGGGCCCGGCGACGGAGGCGCCGGAGATCAGGATGTTCTCGGTCGTCATGCCGGAAGGGTGTCCGGCCGCGCTCACCGCGGGCTCACCGCCGCCTCACCGGCGGCTCACCCGATCGGGCGGACGGCGGAGCCGGGCACGCCCGCGAGGTCGAACGCCTCCTCGTGGCTCAACCGCAGCCCGGTGCTGAGCGCCGCCCGGTACCCGGCCTCGCCCAGCGCCTCCCGGCACGCTCCGGCCACGCGCATGACGGCGGGATCGTCGTCGGACGAGATGCCGCGCAGGACGGTCGCGGCCCCCAGCAGCCGGGCGGCCGTCCCCGCGTCGCCTGCGGCGGCCGTGACCCCGGCGAGGGCGACGACGGCACGGGCGGCCTCGAAGTAGGCGCCCATCTCGGCGGACGCCGCGATGGCGCGCCCGTGGTGGTGCCGCGCCTCGGCGGCGTCACCGCGGGCCTCGGCGACGCGACCGAGCCCGATGAGCGCCCGGGTCCGGTTCCCGACGCTCTTGAGCCAGCGCGGGTCGAAGCGTTCCAGCGCCTCCTCGTACAGGCCGCGCGCCGCGTCCAGGTCGCCGTCCAGCAGCGCGATGTCGCCGAGCCCCCGCAGCGCGGCCGCCAGGTAGGTGGGGCTGCCCGCGCGGCGCGCGAGCTCGGCGGCGAGGGCGTAGTCGGCGCGCGCACCGGACGGGTCGGTGCCGATCCGGTAGTCGCCGCGGTTGCAGAGCAGGTCGGAGCGGTCGTCCACGGCACCGAGCTGCTCGGTCAGGACGAGCGCCTCGTCGGTCAGCGCGATGGCCCCGGCGTGGTCGCCGCAGAGCGCGGACAGCCCGGCCAGCGCGTCCAGCGCCAGCGCGGTCCCCCAGCGGTCGCCGACCTCCCGGAAGATCGCGGCGGCCTCGCCGAACTCCTGCTCGGCCCGTCCCAGCCCGCCCGCCGCCAGCTCCGGGAAGCCGGACATCAGGTGCGCGGCGGCCCGCGCCCACGGCTCCGGACCGTCCCGGTCGCCGAGGACGGCGGCGAGCGCCGCGCGCGGGTCGCCGGACGTGGCGTCGACCATCATCCAGCGGCACATGACGGACGGGTGCCGCCGCGTCCCCCGCGCCAGGACGGCCGCGCGCGCCGCGTCCCGGTGCCGCCGCCACACCTGCGCGCTCGCCGGATCCATGGCCGTGACCAGGCCGCACAGGATGTACTCGTCCTCCAGGCCGGGCGGCGCGCCCGGACCGGACAGCTCCAGCAGCGCCGCCGCCGAGGCCGCCGCCGACAGCGACAGGCCGCGGATCCACAGGTAGAACGACATGGACCCGATCAGCCCGAACGCCGTCTCCGCGTCCCGCGCCCCGACGGCCCAGCGCAGCGCGGCCAGCAGGTTGCCGTGCTCGGCGCCGAGGATCTCCAGCCATTCCAGCTGTTCGGCGCGGTGCAGGCACGGGTCGGCCGTGCGCGCGAGGCCGAGGAAGTACTCGGCGTGGGCGCGGCGCGCGGCCTCGCCCTCGCCCGCCTCCGCCAGCCGCTCGGCGCCGTAGGCGCGGATCGTCTCCAGCATCCGGTACCGGCCGCCCGCGATCTCGACCAGCGACTTGTCGGCGAGCGACTCCAGGACGTCCGCCGGGCCGCACACGCGCCGCGCGGCCTCCGCCGTGGCGCCGCCCGCGAACACCGCGAGGCGGCGGGCCGCCCGCTGCTCGTCCGCGGTCAGCAGGTCCCAGCTCCACTCCACCACCGACCGCAGCGTCCGGTGCCGGGCGTCGGCGACGCGGCTGCCGCGTCCGAGCAGCGCGAACCGGTCGTCCAGGCCGGCGCGCAGGTCGGCGATCTCGTGGGTGCGCAGGCGGGCGGCGGCCAGCTCGATGGCGAGCGGCAGGTCGTCCAGGGCGCGGCAGACGTCCCGGACGCCGGCGCCCGCCGCGAAGCCCGGCCGCACCGCCGCGGCGCGGTCGGCGAACAGCCGGACGGCGTCCTCGCCGCCGAGGGGCCGGACCGGCCACAGGTGCTCGCCGGTGATCTGGAGGGGCTCGCGGCTGGTCGCCAGGATCCGCAGGTCCGGGCAGGCCGACAGCAGCCGCCAGGCCAGCCCGGCGACGGCCTCGACGACGTGCTCGCAGTTGTCGAGCACCAGCAGTGGCGGACGGTCGGCGAGCGCGGCGGTCAGCTTCGCCACCGGGTCGGCGGCGGGCGTGCCGGGCGCGGCGAGCAGCCCGCCCTCCCGCAGGCCGAGCGCGCCCAGCAGCGCCCGCGCGACGCCCGGCCCGTCCACCGGGGCCAGCTCCACGAAGCAGGTCTCCCGGCGCGCGGCGACCTCCACCGAAAGCCGCGTCTTGCCGACGCCGCCGGGGCCGGTCAGCGTGACCAGCCGCGCCGTCCCCAGCAGCGCCTCCAGCCCGGCCACGTCGCCGTCGCGGCCGACGAAGCTGGTGAGCTGGGCGGGCGGCGCGGCCCGGCGCTCGCCCCGCAGCAGCTCGCGATGCAGCGCGGCCAGCTCCAGGGACGGGTCGGCGCCCAGCTCCTCGGCGAGCACCCGCCGGGTCTCCTCGAACACGACCAGCGCCTCCGCCGGCCGCCCCTGCGCCCGAAGAGCACGCATGAGCAGCCCGCGCAGGCGCTCCCGCAGCGGATACCGCCCGACCAACTCCCGCAACTCGGCCACGACCGCCTGCCCGTGACCAGACCCCTGCGCGTGGCCGGGGGCCTGTGCGGGGGCGGGGGCCAGGTCTGCTTCGATGCGGTCTTCTAGGGCGGCGAGGCGGCGTTCCTCTAGGCGCTCGGCGGCAGCGCGGCCTGCGACGCCGTCCGCGATGTCCGCGAACGCGGCGCCGCGCCAGAGGCCCAGCGCGGCGCGGAGCCGCTCGGCCGCCCCCGCGGTGTCGCCGCCGAGCAGCGCCGCGCGCGCCTCGTCCGCCAGCCGCTCGAACCGCCAGGCGTCCACGTCCTCCGGCGAGGCGTCGATCCGGTAGCCCGCCGCCGTCATCTCGATGTCAGCGTCCGGCCGAAGTGCCGCCCGCAGCCGCGACACCTGCGACTGGACGGCGTGGACGGCGCGGTCCCGTCCCTCGCCGCCGTAGACCTCCTCGGCCAGCAGCCCGGCCGGGACCGCGGCGCCCGGCCGGACGAGCAGCAGCGCCAGCAGCGCGCGGCGCGCCGGGCCGCCGAGCGGCACCTCGCCGCCCCCGTCCCGCCACGCCCGCGTCTCGCCGAGGACTCCGAACCGCATGCCGGTGATTATCCGCCCACGAGGGACTCCCGGACGCGGCGGGCGGCGGCGACCATGTTGCGCAGGGACGCCTCCGTCTCCGGGTACGCGCGGGTCTTCAGGCCGCAGTCGGGGTTGACCCACAGGCGGCCCGGCGCGACGGCCTGGAGCGCCCGCCGGAGCGAGACCTCCATCTCCTCCACCGACGGGACGCGCGGCGAGTGGATGTCGTACACGCCCGGCCCGATCCCGGCCGCGTACCCGGCGGCGCGCAGGTCCCCGACCAGCTCCATGTGGGACCGGGCGGCCTCGACGCTGGTGACGTCGGCGTCCAGGTCGCCGATCGCGCCGATGACCTCCCCGAACTCCGAGTAGCACATGTGCGTGTGGATCTGGGTGGTGGCCGCCGCGCCCGAGGTGGCCAGCCGGAACGCGCCGACGGCCCACCGCAGGTAGGCGGGACGGTCGGCGCGGCGCGGCGGCAGCAGCTCGCGCAGCGCGGGCTCGTCCACCTGGATGATCCCGATGCCCGCCGCCTCCAGGTCGCGGACCTCCTCGCGCAGCGCCAGCGCGACCTGCCGCGCGGTGTCGGCGAGCGGCTGGTCGTCGCGGACGAACGACCAGGCCAGCATGGTGACCGGACCGGTGAGCATCCCCTTGACCGGACGGCGCGTCCGCGACTGGGCGTAGGTCGTCCAGCGGACGGTCATCGGCTCGGGCCGGGACACGTCGCCGTGCAGGATCGGCGGGCGGACGCAGCGGGTGCCGTACGACTGGACCCAGCCGTGCTCGGTGGCCGCGTACCCGTCGAGCTGCTCGGCGAAGTACTGGACCATGTCGTTGCGCTCGGGCTCCCCGTGGACGAGGACGTCGAGGCCGAGCCCTTCCTGGAGGTCGATCACGCGGTCGATCTCGTCCCGCATGATCTGCTCGTAGGCGTCGGCGCCGATGCGCCCGGCCCGCACGTCGGCGCGGGCGCGGCGGACGTCGCCGGTCTGCGGGAACGACCCGATGGTGGTGGTGGCGAGCGGCGGCAGGCCGAGGACGCGGCTCTGCGCGGCGTACCGGGCGGCCCGGTCGGGACGGACGTCGCCCTGGCCGTCGCCGAGCATGTCGAGCCTGGCGCGGACGCGGTGGTCGGTCCGTCCGGGGGCCTCGCGGGCGGCGCGGGCGGCGGCGGCCTCCTCCGCGATCACGTCGTGGCCTTCGCGCAGCGCGCGGCCGAGGAGCACGACCTCGTCCACCTTCTGCCTGGCGAAGGCCAGGCGCGCGCGCACGTCCGGTTCAAGGCCGGTCTCGGCGTCCAGGTCGAGCGGGACGTGCATCAGGGAGCAGGACGTGCCGACGGCCACGTCCTGCGCCAGCCCCAGCAGCGACGCGCAGGTGGACAGCGCCGCGGACAGGTCGGCCCGCCAGACGTTGCGGCCGTCCACGACCCCGGCGACGACGGTGCGCCGGGGAAGCCCGCCGATCGCGGCCAGCCCCGCCAGGTTGCCGGGCCCCGCGACGAAGTCCAGGCCGATGGCCTCCACACTGGTCGCCGCCAGCTCGCGCAGCGCCGCGCCGATCTCCCCGAAGTACGTGGCGGCCAGCAGGTCGGGACGGGACGACAGCGCGCACAGTCGGTCGTACGCGCGCCGAAGCGCGGCCAGTTCCTCCTCGGTGCGGTCGGCGGCGAGCGCGGGCTCGTCCAGCTGCACCCACGCGCAGCCCGCCCCGGCGAGCCGTTCGAGCAGCTCGGCGTACACCTCGACGAGCCCGTCGAGCAGGTCGAGCGGCCGGAACCCCTCGGGCGCGGCGGGCGCGGCCTTGGCCAGCAGCAGGTAGCTCACCGGGCCGATCAGGACGGGACGGGTCTCGATGCCCAGCTCGCGGGCCTCCAGGTACTCGGCGAGCGGCTTGGCCCGCGCGGCGTCCGCGAGCCGGAACCGGGTGTCGGGCGACAGCTCCGGGACGAGGTAGTGGTAGTTCGTGTCGACCCACTTGGTCATCTCCAGCGCCGGGACGCCCTCGGCGCCGCGCGCCATCGCGAAGTAGGCGTCCAGGCCGTCCAGGTGGCGGAACCGGGGCGGCGCCGCGTCCACCAGGACGGTGGTGTCGAGCATCTGGTCGTACAGCGAGAACGTGTTGGACGGGATCTGGCCGAGCCCGGCGTCCCGCAGCCCGGTCCACACCGAGCGGCGCAGGTCGGCGCCGGTGCGCTCCAGCTCGGCGGCGGTGACGCCGCCCGCCCAGTACGCCTCGACGGCCCGCTTCAGCTCGCGGTCGGGACCGATCCGGGGGTATCCCAGCACGGTCGTCTCGATCGTCATGACGGCTCTCCCTCGTGCCGTTCGACGGCCGCACGGGAGGCGGAGGCGCGCGCGGGCCGTGCCCGCCGTCGTCCCGCGGCCCTCCCACGAGGCCATGGACCCACCGCGCGCCGAACGGCGCGCAGGCGGTGGCAGGTCTTCGGACTCACGGGCGCCTTGCGCGCTCCTACTGGCCGTCGCTTCCCAGACCGCGCGGAGCGATCCAGTGCGTATGACGGCGGTCGTTCCCGTTCACCGCTGCGGGGCAGTCCCGGAATCGCACCGGGTTCCCTCTTGCGACACCCGTTCCGCCGAGGGCGGCGCGGGTGAACCATCCGCAACCGCGAGTATAGACGTGTGGATTCGACATTCGGAGGAGAGCGGGCATGACGGGACAGGTTCGGCCGATCACGCTGGTGGGGACCCCGGTCCTGCACCGGGCGTGCCGGCCGGTCGAGGAGTTCGACGCGGCGCTGCGGGAACTGGCCGACGACATGTTCGCCAGCATGTACGCGGCGGAGGGCGTCGGCCTCGCGGGGAACCAGGTCGGCGTCGACCTGCGGATCTTCGTGTACGACTGCCCGGACGAGGACGGGCAGCGCCAGAAGGGGGCCGTGGTGAACCCCGTCCTGGAGCTTCCGGGCCTGGACGAGCGGCGGCTGGACGACGGCGACGAGGGGTGCCTGTCGGTGCCGGGGCCGCATGCGCGGCTCGCGCGCTCGGACCGCGCGACCGTCCGCGGCTTCGATCTGAAGGGCAAGCCGGTGACCGTGGTGGGGACGGGGCTGCTGGCCCGCTGCCTCCAGCACGAGACCGACCATCTGGAGGGCAGGGTCTACATCGACCGGCTGTCGGCGCGGGCCCGCAAGAAGGTGCTCAAGGAGTACGAGGAGCTGCGGGCGGCCGCCGCTGCCGACGCAGGCGTTGAGGCGGGTGCCGAGGCCGGATGATCACCCGTCCCAGACGGGCAGGTGGAGGGCGGACGGGTGGGCGGCGCCGCGCAGGACCTCGAAGCGGACGCGCCGGGACGCGACGGCGCGTCCGGCGGGCTCGCCGGTGCCGTGGTTGCGGGCGAGGCGGGGGAACGCGCCGCCCGCCAGCATGACCCGGAGCCGGTGCCCGCGCGCGAACCGGTAGGCGGTCGGGTTCATCTCGATCTCGGCGCGGACGGTCCCCGGCGAGGAGATCCGCAGGACGCCGTCGGTGACGTTCCTGGACGTGCCGCGCTCGTCCACGTCGCAGAGCCGCACGAACAGGTCGCCGTGGCCGGTGCTCGTCCGGACGTGGAGCGTGGCCGAGACCGGGCCGATCAGGTCGAGGTCGCGGTCCAGCGGCGCGCCGGTGAGGACCGCGACGTCGGCGCGCCGTTCGATCGGGCCGTTGTCCCGCTGCCCGCCCTTGCCCGGCGACAGCAGCGGGCCGCCGACGCTGGGCGTCGGGTCGAGGGGGTCATAGGTGAACGCGGCGGGCTCGATCGCGGACGGCTCGTCCCAGGTCAGACCGTGGGAGAGGTAGAGCGGCGCGGGGCGCGTCCCGGGCGGGGGCCACTGCCCGAAGTCGAGCCAGCGGTCGGCCTTCTGCAGGTACAGCCGGACGGGTGCTTCGCGGAGCCGGTCCGTGGTGCCGTTCAGGTGGGCGTCCAGCCACGTCACCTGGTCGGCGAGGATCGCGCGGAGGGCCTTCGCGTCGTGTCCCCACGGGCCGATGGTGATGCGGACCTGCCGTCCGGCGGCGTGGAGGGCGGCGAAGTCGCGGAGCTGGCCGCGCAGGAACAGGTCCCACCAGCCCGCCACCATGCTGGCGGGCGCGGTCGTCTTCGCGGCGGCGGCGCTGTGGTCGGTGGCCGTCCAGAAGCCGTCGCCCGGCCCGGCGTGCGCGGTGACCTCCCGCAGGAACGGCTCGGGCCGTCCGATCGCGGCGGTGTCGGCCTCGCCGACCGGAAGGTGCCGCATCGCGCGGCGGACGCGCCGGTCGTGCAGCGGGGTGGGCAGCAGGCCGCCGAGCCGCGAGCCGTCCAGGGTGCCCAGCACCGCCGACCAGACGAGCGTGTTGTGCAGGGCCAGCGCGCCGCCCGGGTAGAACGAGCTGACGAACTCGGACGCGGTGATCCCGAGCCCCATCGCCTCCAGCGGCGGGTCCGCGTACGGCGCCATCGCCCACCCGGCGAAGCCGAGATAGCTGGCGCCGGCGATAGCGACGCGCCCGTCGCACCACGGCTGGGCCCGCAGCCACGCGAGGGTGGCGAGCCCGTCGTCCTTCTCGTCGTGGAAGGCGCGGAACTCCCCGTCCGATCCGAAGACGCCCCGCATGTTCTGGACGACGACCTGGAGGCCGCGCCGGACGAGGACCCGGGCGAACAGCCTGATCTCGGGCTTGTGCTTGCCGTACGGGGTGCGCATCAGCACGACCGGCAGCGGCCCGGCCCCGCGCGGACGGTACAGGTCGGCGACGAGCCGGGCCCCGTCCGGCATCGGAACCCGCAGGTCGCGGGCCATCCCCGTGGCGCGTCCCGCCCCGGTGCCGGGCACGGGGGCCTCGGGCAACCCGAAGAACCGGTCGACGAGACGTCCCACAACGGTCATAGCGCTCCCTGATCGGCGTCTGTCCCCACGTTAGAGGGGGAGCAGGCGCTCGTACTCCTGGAGGGCGCGCGCGAACTCGCCGGTGGGCAGCTCGCAGGCGTGGCCGGGCAGCCACAGGTGCTCCAGCCGGGCGGTCCGGACGTCGAGCCTGATGTGGCAGGCGTTCCCGGTGTGCTCCCATCCGGGACGGGCGGCCCGCACGACGTCCAGATGGTGCCGGTGGCTCTGGACGTCGTGGAGCAGGAACGCCGTCAGGACGTGCCGCGCCCCCTCCACGGCCCGGGCGCGGCCGCCCGCGCTCGACGCGGCCGACTCCAGGTCCACGCCGGAGGCCGCCAGCTCGGGGAAGAACACGCGGACGTGCTGGGCGACGCCGGCGGCCTCGATCGGCTCGCACGGCAGCCGGAGCACGGCGTCGGGGTCGACGTAGCCGTGCACGGGGACGCCCGCGACGACCGACGTCCACGCGCCGGGGACGGACGTGAGGAACCGGGCCCGTGTCAGCGCGTCGCCGAGTTCTCGCACGAGACGGGCCGCGTCGATGCCCCGGGGCATGAACGTCTTGGTGCCGCCGCGCAGCCGCGTGCCGGTGCCGTCCAGGACGGCGAGGTCGGCCCAGCAGGCGCCCGAGCCCGTGCCCATGACGCCGTGCGGGAGGCACGCGTCCGGGTGCGGGGTGAGCCCGGCCATGTCCTCCAGCGTGGCGCGCGGGGTCTGGATCAGCCCCCAGCCCTGGGTGCGCGGGGACGCGGAGCCCAGCGCGAGGGTGGCCGCCACCTCGCCGCCGGGCGCGGTCCGGCGGCGGACCGCGTCGCCGACCTGCCGCTCGTACTCCTCCAGGCACCGCCGCAGGACGGCGGGGTGCAGGGCGCACGACGCCCAGCCGCCCACGTCGCGGACGTGGACGGCCGTCCCGTCGTAGTCGAGGCGGTGGTAGCGGTAGAGCTCCTGCCAGGGGCGCGATGGGTCGCCGCCCAGCCGTCCCCTGGCGCGGGCTATCGCGGCGACGTCGTCGCCCAGGTCCTTGAGGAGGAAGTCGCGCAGCGGCGCGTGCGCCGCGTCGGTCTCCACCGCCACGCGCGCGCCTTCGCCGCGGAACCGCACCGGAAGCGTCATGGCCATTCGGGTGATTATGCCGATAAGCGAAGATCATCACGCGTGTGGCGAAATGTTCCTTCCGCGTCAGACCGGTTCGTCGGCCATGTACGGCGGAGCGGGCTCGTACTGGATGTAGCGGCGCACCGCGCGCGCGTGGTCGCGGCCATGGATCCGGCCGACCAGCCACAGCGCCATGTCGATGCCCGCGGACACGCCCTGGCTCGTGACCAGGTTGCCGTCCACCACGTAGCGCGCGTCCCGGACGACGGTGACGTCACCGAGCTTCGCCAGCCTGTCCTCCGAGGCCCAGTGCGTGGCCACGCGCCGTCCCTTGGCCGGTCCCGCGTGGCGCAGGAGCAGCGAGCCGGTGCACACGCTGGTCACCCAGTCGACCCGTTCGGCGGTCTTGGCGATCCAGCCCGTCACCTCCGGGACGAACGGCTGGGTCTCGCGCGCCCCGCGTCCGCCCGGGACGAGCAGGACGTCCAACTCCGGATGGTCGTCCAGGGTGTGGTCGGGCAGCACCCGCAGGCCCTTCGCGCACCGGACGGGCCCGCTCCCCTGCGCGACGAGCACCGCCCGATCGCCCTGGTCGCGCAGCATCGCCGACGCCGTGAACACCTCCCACGGCCCGACGAAGTCCAGTTCTTCGGCGTCCTCGAACACCAGCAGTCCGTACGCGGTCATGCGTGCTCCTTCATTCCTCTAACACTCCTTCGTTCCTTTGAAACGGTCCCGGTAGTCGGACGGGGCGACGCCGACCCGCCTGTGGAAGGCCCGGCGCAGGGTCTCGCCCGTCCCGAAGCCCAGCCGCCGGGCCAGCGCCTCGACCGGCTCGTCCCCCTCCGCGAGCGCGCGCCGCGCCGCCTCGACCCGGACGCGCTCGACGTACGCGGCGGGCGGCACGCCCAGCTCGGCGGTGAACCGGCGTTGCAGGTGCCGCGAGCTGAGCCCGGAGCATTCGGCCAGGCCGGCGATGCTGTGCCGGGCGCCCGGATCGGCGTGGATCGCGGCCACCGCCGTCCGGACCGGGTCGGTCGCGGGCTGCGGCGACCACAGCGGGACGCTGAACTGCGACTGGCTCCCCGGCCGCCGCAGGAACATCACCATCTCCCGCGCGACCGCGTGCGCCACGTCCCGTCCGTGGTCGTCCTCGACCAGCGCGAGCGCGAGGTCCATACCCGCCGTCACCCCGGCGGACGTCCAGACGCGGCCGTCCCGGATGAAGATCGGGTCGCAGTCGACGTCCAGGCCCGGGTGCTCGCGCCTGAACTGCTCCTCGCGCCGCCAGTGCGTGGTGACCCGGCGCCCGTCCAGCAGCCCGGCGGCGGCCAGCAGGAACGCGCCGCTGCACACCGACGCGACCCGCCGCGCGCCCGCCGCCGCGTCCGCGACCCAGCCGACGAGCGCCGCGTCCTCCCGCGCCCGGTCGACGCCGGTCCCGCCCGCCACGACCAGCGTATCGATGCCCGCGGGGGCGAGGTCGCCGACGCCGTGCGAGGCGTGGACGGGCAGGCCGCTCCCCGTCCGGACGAGCCCCGCCCGCGGCCCCACCACCAGGCACTCGTACCGCCCGGTGTACTGGAACACCTCGAAGGGCCCGGCCAGGTCGAGCGCCTGGAACCCCTCATAGATCACGAACGCGACGCGCTGCATGCCCTCCAGGCTGGCCGTCCGCCGCTCATGGCGTCAACGACGGCCACCCCACGGTTCGCGCCATCACTCGTCCCGATCCGGGTTCACGAGCGGACGGAAATTAACGGTTGACACCGCCGGGAACCCTATGGCTAACTCTTACTCATGAAGCTTTGATTCTTCCGGTTGAGCCGCCCGCAGCCACGCTGCGGCCCGCTCCCACTCTCGGCGCCATAGCCGCACCCCACAGCATCCAGCGGTCTGTCATGCCTGCTCGTAGGCTCCGTGGACCGTGCCGTCCGGTGCGCCTGCCGCCCTTTTCTTCCTTTCCCATTTCTTCGGCCCTTTCGCGGCCGAATGCGAACATGCCCGGAGGTGGTCTGTTCATGAGTGCCATTAACAACCCGGAACCCACTCCCTTCTCCAGGTCCAAGAAGAAGGGCAAGCGCAAGGTCGACGTCAAGGCGTTGGCCTTCGCGAACAACAACCGCCGCAACGCCCGGCAGATGCCGACGCGGCAGCTCAACCGGGGCCGCTGACCGGCCCCGCGCCGCCGTCCGGCCCTCGTTCCCGGCCTCGGCCCCGCTCCTCGGCGGCCGGGGCCGGGAACTCCGCCCACACCACCGTCCGCGAGCCGTCCACCCGGTATCCCCAGCGCGACGCCAGGCCGTCCACGATCCGCATGCCGCGCCCGGTCTCCGCGCCCACCTCGGCCTTGACGTGCGGCCGCCCGACGGCCGCCCCGTCGTCGCGGACCTCCAGCCGGTACACGCCGGGCCCCACCGCGAGCACCACCGACACGCGCCCGCCCTCCAGGCCCGACGCCGTGTGCCTGACCGCGTTCGCGACCGCCTCGCTCGTCACCGTCACCAGATCGTCCAGCCCCGGATGGTCGGGCAGCAGCTCCCGGACGAAGCCGCGCGCGTACCCGACCGACCGCCGCACCCCGGGCAACGTGACCTCGCCGATCACCACCAGGTCCCCGCACCCGTCGGCGGCCGTGCCCCGTTCGCCGCCCTCGGGCCCGCTTCCCTCGTCGCCCACAGCACCGCCTCCCCGTCCCCGGGCACGGCCCGCCGCAAGGCCCGCACCGCCGGCACCGACCCGACCAGCTCCTCGCAACACGTCCTCGACGCTCACTGCGACGGCTCCCTCCGCTCCGGAAAGTCGCCCGTCACCCTCGCTGTACGGTTGCGCACCCACCTTTCGTTCACGTCCCGGGCGAACGTTTTCCCAGATCGCACCGCCCGCCCCGCACACGCTGTGACGCCCCGGCAACCTCAGGCCAGGACGGCGCGGACCGCTCGCCCGATAAACTGCACCGAGTAGTGCAAACGCGAGGGGGCGCCCGCATGACCGGTCGCGAGACGGAACCGCGCTCCGCGCTGACGGCGCGTCCAGGACGCAGGGCCCGGCCGGAGGGCGGGCCGCAGGGGCGCCCGGAGAAGCGGCGGGCCATCGCGGACGCGGCGCGCCGGGTGTTCGGACGCGAGGGCTACACGCGGGCCAGCGTGGACGCGATCGCCGCGGAGGCCGGGGTGTCCAAGCGCACCATCTACAACCATTTCGCCGACAAGGAGGAGCTGTTCCTGTCGGTCGCGCTGGAGGGCGCGGACCAGGTCACCGCCGCCATCGCACAGATCATGGACCGGCACCTCCGCAAGATCGTGGACCTGGAGGAGGACCTGGTCGCCTTCAGCCTGGACCGCGTCGCCGCGGTGACGGAGTTCCCCGACCACTTCGCGCTCGTCCGGGCGCTGGAGGCGGAGGTGACCCGGATCCCGTCCGCGACGCTGGAGGCGTGGACCGCCGCCGGACCGCCGACCGCGCACCTGCGGCTCGCCCCGTACCTGCGGGACATCGCCGACCGCGGGCTGCTGGAGATCGAGGACGCCGAGCGGGCCGCCAACCACCTGAACCTGCTCACGATCACCGACCTCAACCGCCGGACGTACTACGGCGCGATCCCCGTCCCCGACGCCGAGACCGTCCAAGTGATCACCGAGGGGGTCCGCGCGTTCCTGCGCCTGTACGGACCACGCCCGCCGAACTGACGGACCCACCGACTACGCTGAGCACTGGACGATCACAGAAGGTGACGGACTGTCGTCCGGGACTCGGGAGTGCGGTCGTGCGGAGCGCGGAATCGGTGGGCGGGTGGCGGGAGCGGGCCCGCCGCTGGCATGGGCGCGTGTTCTTCTCGGTGCGGGGCCGCGCGACCGTGATCACCGTCGTGGTCGCGGCGGTGATCCTGCTCCTCGCCCTCACCCTGAGCATGCTCCTCGCGCGCGACTGGGCCGAGAACGAGGTCGAGGAGACCGCCGAGAAGACCGTCGAGCGGGTCGCCTTCGACATCCTGCGGGGCGAGCGCGGCCACCCCCTCGTCCCCAGGGACGGCGAGTCGCCGATGCTCCAGGTCGTGAGCCGCGACGGCCGCCGCGTCCTGGACGCCAGCGACGCTATCGCGGGACGCCCGGCGCTCGCCCACGCCGACCTCGACAAGGGCGAGCTGCTCGTCGACCGCATGATCTGCCCCCGCTTCCTGGACGAGTGCGTCTGGGTCTTCGGGCTCCGGCTGCGCTCCTCCCCGTACGGGGACGCCGTGATGGTCAACGCGGCCTCGCCCATGCCGACCCTGGCGAACGCCTGGCTGCTGCCGACCGCGATGGGGCTGATCCTCGTGGCGCTGCTCTGCCTGATCGGCTGGTGGACGTGGCACACGGTCGGGCGGACGCTGGCGCCGGTCGACCGCATCCGCGCCGAGATGGCCGAACTCAGCACGCGCAGCCTCGACCACCGGGTGCCCGTCCCGCAGACCGGCGGCGAGATCCAGGATCTCGCCGAGACCGTCAACGCCACGCTCGACCGGCTGGAGGAGGCGGCGAGCCGGGAGCGCCGCTTCATCTCCGACGCCTCGCACGACCTGCGCAACCCGATCGCCGGGCTGCACACACGGCTGGAGGTCGCGCTCGACGACCCCGACGACGATCACTGGCGTCCGATGGTCCGCTCGGCGCTGCGCGACACCGAGCGGCTCAACGACATCGTCGTCGACCTGCTGGAACTCTCGCGGCTCGACTCCCGCGCCCCGCTGCCGGCGACGACGGTCGACCTCGCCGAAATGGCCCGCAGGGAGATCGAGCGCCGCCCCGAGCGGCACCAGATCACGACCCGGCTGGAGCCCGGCGTGGTCGTCCGCGCGAACGCGCTGCGGATGAGCCGCGTCCTCGGCAACCTGCTGAGCAACGCCGAGCGGCACGCCGAGGGCCACATCGAGGTGATCGTCGCGCGGGACGCGGACCAGGCGAGGCTGGAGGTGATCGACGACGGCGCGGGCGTCCCCCCGGAGTCGCGCGAACGGGTCTTCGAGCGCTTCGCCCGCCTCGCGGAATCCCGCCGCCGCGACTCCCAGGGCACCGGCCTGGGCCTCCCCATAGCCCGCGAGATCGCCGAGATCTACGGCGGCTCCCTCCGCATCGCCGACAGCCCCAAGGGAGCCCGCTTCGTCATGCTCCTCCCCCTGGC
>NZ_SMKU01000630.1 GCF_004349215.1 Actinomadura rubrisoli
GCCCGCCGACGCCGCCCACCGACCCGGAGCCGCCGACGAGCCCGTCCCCGGAACCGCCCACGCTGCCCTCGTCGCCGCTCCTGCCCGGCCTCCCGTCGCCCGGGACGGGCGCCGGCCCGTCCGCCGCGTCCTTCGCCCCGCCGCACCGCCTGCCGTTCACGGGCACCGACGCGCTGCCCCTCGCCGCGCTCGGCCTGGCGGCGGTCCTGGCGGGCGGCACCGCGGTCGCCGCGACCCGCAGGCGCGCCCCTCGCGGAACCTGACCGTCCGGCCTTCTCCACGTCGAAGGGGCGCCCCCCACTCCGGGAGGCGCCCCTTCGCCTTGCACGGGGCTCCCCAGGTTCAAAGGGGCTGGGAGGAGGCGACCTTCCAGGTGGCGCCGGTGCGCTGGAGGACGAGGCGGCGGACGGTGACCTTGTCGCCGTCGTCGCAAGTCCCCTTCGCGCACGCGCCCACGGTCACCAGGGCGGTGAGCCGGCCGGCGGCTCCGCCGTCGCGGAAGCCGACCTCCACCGGCGTCTCGGACGCGAGGGACGGGTCGCGCGCGACGGCGTCCAGCGCGCCGCGCGCCCGCTCGTCCGGCCACGCGGCGCCCGCCGTGTCGGCGCGGACCGAGCCGGCCTTGAGCGTGTAGAGCGAGTCGAGCAGCCAGCCGCTCCCCTGCCGGACCATGGTCGCGCGCATCGGGTCCTGGAGCCGGTCCGGCCTCGCGTCCCGCGCCTGGACGGTCCGCCTGACGTAGGACAGGACGGTGACCCGGCCCGGGTCGGCGGCCACGACGGCGGAGTCCACGATGTCGGCGGTGACCGAGCCCTTCTTGTCGCGCAGCTGGTCGAGGTAATCGCGCGTCGCGAGCTGCCGGTCGTAGTCGGCGCCGTACCGGGGCGTCGCCAGCCGGTGCGCGGCGGCCACGTTCTGGTCGATCGTCGCGTGGTCGAAGCTGAGCACCGTCCTGACGGCCTCGGCGGCCGGGGCGACGGCGGCCGCCGCGGAGGCGGGCGGCGCGGCCGGGACGGCGTCCTTCGAGCCGGGACGGTCGGACGAGCCGCTCGCGATCAGACCCCAGGCCGTCCCGCCTCCGGCGAGCAGGAGCAGGGGCACCACGACGGCGGCGACGCGCCATCCGAACCGGCGCGGCGCGGGCGGGACGGTCTCGTGCACCGCGTGCTCGGGAATGCCCGGGGCACCGGTGCGCCCCGCACGGCCCGCTGCAGGCGGCGCGGACGGCGTGCGCGGCGCCGGGGGCGTGCGCTGGTCCCCGGCCAGGTGCGCGCCCGTGCTCAGCGCCAGCTCGTCCTCCGGCGTGAACGGAGCCTGGCGCCCGAGCAGGTCCAGCAGCACCTGCTGCGCCTCCGGGCGCCGCGCCGGGTCCTTGGCCAGGCAGGACGTGACGACCTCGCGGAGCGAGCCGGGCAGGGACGACAGGTCGGGCTCGTAGTGCAGGATCCGGTGGAAGACCGCCGAGATCGTGTCGTTGCCGAACGGATGCCGCCCGGTCGCCGCGAACAGCACCGTCGCGGCCCAGGCGAACATGTCGACCCCGGTGCCGAGCTCGCCGTCGGTGACCTGCTCGGGCGCCATGTAGGACGGGGTGCCGAGCACACCGCTGCCCTTGCTCGCGACGGAGCCGAGCATCCGCGCGATGCCGAAGTCGATGACGCGCGGGCCGTCCGGGCCCATCAGCACGTTGGACGGCTTGAAGTCGCGGTGCAGGATTCCCGCGCGGTGGATCGCGGCCAGGGCGGTGACGGTGCCGATGGCGAGCCGGTCCAGGTCGGTGCCGACGCGCGGGCCCTGCCCGGGGCCCTGGCCGGTGACGAGCCCGGTGAGCGAGGGCCCCGGCACGTACTCGCTGACGACGTAGGGCGTGTCGCCGGAGAAGTCGGCGTCCAGGACCTGCGCGGTGCAGAACCCGGCGACGCGTCCGATGACCTTGAGCTCGCGCTCGAACCGCGCCCGCCACTCGGGGTTCCGGCTGAGCTGGGCGCGCAGCAGCTTGACCGCCGCCTGCCCGCCGTCCGCGCGCCGCCCCAGGTAGACGATGCTCTGGCCGCCCTCGCCGATCCTGCCGAGCAGCTCGTAGCGGCCCAGCCGCGCCGGATCGCCGGGCGCCAGGGGGCGAACGGCCGCCATGGGTTCTCCTCCGTCGCGTGCGGACCCGCCACGGAACCTTCTACCCGCGCGAGCGCCGGATGGCCCCTTCCATCCGGCACTCGTTAGACGCCTGTGATCGTCTGTGCGTTCTCCTGTGCGTTCTCCGCCGGCCGCGCGGACCGTGCGGCCGGCGGAGAACGCACAGGAGAACGCACAGACGATCACAGG
>NZ_SMKU01000631.1 GCF_004349215.1 Actinomadura rubrisoli
CCTGACCCACCGCCCGATGGGCCCCCTCGCCACCGGCCCGCAGCCCAACATCAAGCACACGAACCTCGAATACCTCCTCCACGATCGCCGCGCCGTCTGGGGCGAGTCCGACCACGGCACCGCCCTTGGCAAGACCATCAAGACCGCCGCCACCGGCCATGACCCCGCGTCGGCCCGTCTCGCCTTCGCCACCACCAAGATCCTCGCCGACGACGCCCGCACCAACTTCACGGTCAAGGACGGCAAGGTCGCCGTCGGCGACAAGAGCCCGTTCGGCTACCTCAAGGACGGCCACCTCGGTGACGCCATCGCCCGGCCGCACCACTACGACGAACTCTCCGGCCTCCGGCCCGCGATGGCCGAGGTCCTGGTCGCCCACCTCGACCGGCTCCACGACATCGTCCGGCTCTCCAAACTGGATGAGAGGCCGGGATCGACTGGGATGACCGGCGAGGACCTGGACTACCTGCTCCTGGACGTCACCCGGAACGCCAGTGCTTACGAGACACTCCTCATGGGGCAAGTCGCCCATGCCAGGCTCGCCGTCGACCGCACTATCGCCGGCCACGGCGATCTCACCAACACTGTCAAGGGCGAGGGCCACATGTTCGGCCATCTCCTGGAGGCCCGGCACCAGTCGGTCGGTGCGGAAGAAGCCCGCCTCGCGGAAGACCTCGACCGGATGCGCAAATACGTCGGCTACGGCATCGGCCTCATCCCCGTAGGCACCGATCTCATCGCCCAACGCTCCCCGGTCGGTGGCGAGGTCTACAGCCAAGCGTCCGCCGAAGCCGCGAATGTCCTGACCAACTGGTTCGTCAGGAGACTCGCCGACAAGGCCGAACCCACCATCTTCGCGCCCAAGACCGAGACCGAAGGTGTCGAACGCCTCTTCAATCAGATGATCGCCTCCTCTCTCGTGACCCACGGCCGTCTCACCGGCAAAGATCTTGCAGGTAAGCCGTTTGCCACCGAGGGGCATGACCCGAAGCTTCTGCCGATTGGGTCGCTGGACGGGCGCGCCCTCGAAGGTTTCTTGCGATGGGCCAATGACCGACTGAAGATCGACAATTTTAGTGATGACGTGGAGACCTCGGTGGGGAATGGGCAAAAGACCACGGCAGGACATTACCGAAGTGTTGATGGAAAGACGGTGACACCGAGCGGCCGGCGGTGAACGTGCTCAGGAACGCTACATTCATGGCTGTGGGGATAGGGCTGCTCGCCTCTGCCGGGTGCGAGGACGAGCGACCGAGGAAGGCTCCTTTTCCTGATCTCCGACCTGTGGTGGACGGTGCTCCCTACCTGTGCGACCTCGTCCCCGAAGGGGCCTTCCGTCGGGTTACCGGCCTCTCCGTCCCAGTGGCCGACCGGTGGGATGGCGCTCAGACTGACAATGGGCTGTGCCTGGCATCGGCTGTAGGGCAAGAGTCCTCGCTTGGGCTCGACTGGTCTTATAATGACGGTGACAAGACGGTCCGCTTCCAGCAGAAGAAGTGGGCTGATCAGGCCACTACGCCACTCCCGGCTGAACTGGGCAAGGGCCTGGCGGTTGTCATTCCGACCGCAGGTGCCATTGTGCGACCAAACTATGTGATCGCTGTATTTGACTGCGGAAACAAGCGACCGTGGATCAGTATTGATTTTGCGCCGGTGGTGCGGGGGCGGGACGCGGTGCGGGATATGGTGGATTTTATGCGGATCGCTGAGAGGCGGTTCGGGGAATTGCACAAGTGCACGCCGAGGCCGTCGTGAGCGGGAAGCGCGTCTTCGTTGACGCCGTCGAGTTCAACCGGCGGCTCCAGTGCGCGGTTTGGGGCCTGGCATCCACGATGGCGCTGTGCGGGTGGGCTGCAGCGCCGTGGTTCGAGAAAGACGGCGTAACGGGCGTTCTTTGGAGCGCGGCCGGGCAGGGGTGGCTGAGCTGGCCGGGACGTTCGCTGCCCATGAGCATGATGATCACGCTCATTCTGGGCGTCGCGGCCAGTTCTGCGGGGACCCGGGCGGTCGCGCGTGCCGCGTGGGTGAGCGGGCTGGTGAACGCCGTGGTCATCTGTGGGTTCATCTCGGGGCCGGGGGAGGACGTCGATGTCCGGTACGGGGCCGGATATGGGCAGCTGATCGCGTTCGTCTTCGTCGTGGTGTTCTTCTGCGTCGCGCATACGGCGTCCGATGAGCGGCCGACCGGGCGGGACGCGCAGTGGCTGGAGCCCTCGTTCGGGACGGTTGACCGGCGCACGCATGTGAAGGGCGATCGGCCTTCGCGCAGGAGGTAGGCGGGTCAGTCGGTTGCGGGGGGTGGGAGG
>NZ_SMKU01000632.1 GCF_004349215.1 Actinomadura rubrisoli
GGGGCCGGCCTGGGCGGAGGTGCGGGCTTTGATGTTGCGGAGTTGGCTTTTGCACGTTCTGAGGTGCGGGGTGGGAGCGGGGGAGCATGGCGCCAGCGCAGGCCGGCCGAGCGCCATGCCTCGAAGGCGCGCTGCCAGGGGGACAGGGTCGCGGGCAGGTCGGCGAGGTCGCCGGCGACGCCGAAGGTCAGGCGCCGCCGGATCTGGCGGGAGTCGGCGGGCTCGTCCGTGAGGGGGAGCCGGGCCTCGTCCTGCTCAGGGGTCCTCGCCGTCACACGTGCTCCTTCACCGGCCACGGTCCTCATCGGACCATCGGGTCTCCGCGTTGACTCACCATCAAACCGCGCCACATCGCCTCGTGCGCGGACATCGACGGGAACGGCGGCCGATCTTGGCCCCGGGAGCGTTCTATCACCTCAGGCGGGACGAATCCGATCTTTCACCTCGATCGCCCCCTTGTAGGCGTAACCCCGGATGTGGAGGACGGGCGCGCCGGCGTCCGGGGCGCTGTGGATCTCGGTGGAGATGCCGGCGCCGCCGGTCTCCACTCGGATGCCCGGAGGGACGATGATCTCCACGGTGGACTTGTAGGCCACGACCCGGATCGTGGTGACCGGGCCTTCCAGCTCGGCGGTGCGCAGGTCGAGCAGGGCGCGGCCCTTGTAGGTGAGGGACGTGAACCTCTCGGGCAGCCGCCAGCGGCCGCTGCGCCGGACGGCGCTCTTGTAGGCCATCTGGAACCTGCCGGCCGGGCCGGGCGCCGGGCCGCGGTCGGGGGGCGTGTCGTGCCGCTCGGCCGGCGGGAGGTCGGCGGACAGGCGGGCGAGTTCGCCGTGGGTGCGGGCCGCGAGCGTCAGGTCGATGCGCTCGTCCAGCTCCGGCTCGGTCAGGCGGCCCTCGGCGTAGGCGGTGTGCAGCCGGACGAGCGCCTCGTCGCGGTCGCGGTCCGAGGCGCGCAGGGCGGGCTCGGGCTTGTGGGCGGTGCGTGGACACTGCTCGACGCTCATGGTCTTCTCCCCTTCGGGGCCGGATCGCGATGTATCTTAACTCGCCGTCGCTCGGCTTTCGAGACATTCGCCCGAATCCGGCCGCCGACGCGCGATCTTCGCCTCCGGCCCGGCCGGACGTCCGTCCACTAGATTCGGAATCAGCCCTAAGTGAGGGGGGACGATCCATGGGCGGGACGCTCGGACGCGCGCACGGCCCGTACACGCTCTACGACCTGGACGCGCTGCCCGAGGAGGGCCGCCGGTACGAGCTCGCCGACGGCTGGCTGAACGAGCTGCCCGGCGATCTGTGGCACGACCACGCGGCCGAGCAGCTGAAGACCGTCCTGAAGGACGCGGCGCGGCAGGCCGACGCCGACGTCCACGTCGCGGGGGCGCCGCAGGACGTGACGACCCCGGCGGGGATCCGCAAGCCCGACGTGTTCGCCGTCGGGCGGGACGTGGCCCGCGCCGCCCTGGAGCGGCGGACCCGCACCTACTACGGTCCCGACCTGCTGCTGGTCGCCGAGGTCGTGACGCCGCGGACGGTGAACGAGCAGATCGACCGCGTCCACAAGGTCGCCGAGTACGCGGCGACCGGCATCCCCCACTACTGGCTCGTAGATCTGGAGCCGCGGCCCACGATCACGATGATGGAGCTGGACGACGGCGACTACCGGGTGGCGGGCAAGGCGCGGGCCGGGGAGACGGTCACGCTGGAGCGGCCGTTCCCGATCGCGTTCGATCCGGCCCGGCTGTCGGAGATGGACTGACCCGCTCCGGCCGGATCCTTGGGCGATCTCGCCACTTACCCGGCCGCGCGGCACTGCACGTCGAGAGAAGGGCAGGACCCATGCCGGAACGCATGCGCGCGATCAGCCAGGACGTCCTCGGCGGGCCTGAAGTGCTCAAGGTGATCGAGACGGACCGTCCGGAGCCCGGCCCGACCGAGGTGCTCGTGCGGGTGTGCGCGGCCGGGGTGAACCCGACCGACTGGAAGCACCGGGCGGGCGGCGGGTTCCTCGGCAGGCCGCCGTTCGTCCTCGGCTGGGACGTGTCGGGCGTGGTGGAGGCGACGGGGGTCGGCGTGACGCTCCACAAGCCGGGCGACGAGGTCTTCGGGATGCTCCGGTATCCGTTCGGCGGGGGCTCGCACGCCGAGTACGTGACGGCGCCGTCCCGGACGTTCGCGGCCAAGCCGTCCGGCATCGACCACGTCCAGGCGGGTGCCCTGCCGCTGGCCGCGCTGACCGCCTGGCAGGGCCTGGTGGACACGGCCGGGGTGCGGGAGGGGC
>NZ_SMKU01000633.1 GCF_004349215.1 Actinomadura rubrisoli
GCGCCCCCGCCGTTCCCCTACGCGCAGGAGATCTCTGACGCTCCGCCGCCCTCACCCCCGGAGCCGTTCCCGTACGCGCAAGAGATCCCCGAGCCTCCTGGGGCCCCGGCCCAGTCTGCTGCGACACCGGCGCCCGCAGCCCCAGAGCCGTTCCCATACGCGCAGGAGATCCCTGACGCTCCGGCTTCCTCGGGCCCGGAGCCGTTCTCGTGGGCACAGAAGGCCCCTGACACTCCAGGCTCCCCGGCCCCGGAGCCCTTCCCTTACGCGCAAGAGATCCCCGACCCTCCAGCGGCCCCGGCCCAGTCGCCTGCGCCTCTGGAGCCTGCGGCCCCCGAGCCGTTCCCGTGGGCGCAGGAGATCCCTGATGCTCCGGCTTCCCCGAGCCCCGAGCCGTTCCCGTGGGCGCAGAAGGTTCCTGAGGCGCCGAGGCCCGCGGCCGCTGAGCCGTTCCCGTTCGCCCAGGAGGTCCCGGGCGCTCAGCCCGCGCATGAGGGCGCCCTGCCCGTGGCGCCACCGCCGCAGATCGACGAGCCGTGGCGGACGCCGGGCAAGGGTGGCAAGTCCAAGGTGCGCACCGGGAGGCGTAGCAAGAAGCCGCTGCTCGTCGGGGTCGCGGGGCTGGCCGCCGTGGCGCTGGTCGCCGCCGGTGGCTTCGTGGTGATGTCCGTCCTGGGCGATGACGACGGCGGCACCGGTGGCGGTGGCGGGGCCAAGCTGGCCGGGGCGCTGTTCCCCGTGGACGGCGCGGCCCGTACAGACGGCCGCGACCAGCAGATCGCCGGTGTCGCGGCGTCCGGTTCGACGGTGGTCGCGGTGGGTGGGGAGAGCGACGCGCAGACCGCCCGCGGCCTGTTCCTCGTTTCGGGTGACGCCGGGCGCACGTTCAAGCCCGCCGAACTGAAGGGCGCCGACGGCGGCGCCCCCGGGCCGGGCGAGGTGCCTCAGGCGGTCGGGGGCGCCTCCCGCGGCTGGGTCGCCATCGGCGCGCGGCCCGGCGGCGGCGCCGTGTGGACCAGCGAGGACGGGCGGTCCTGGCGGCGCCAGCCCGACGCCGTCGGCGACGTCTTCGGGCCGGGCAACCGCGTCCGGCGGATCGTCGCGAACGGCAGCGGGTACCTGGCCATCGGCGACAACTCTCCCAAGGGCGACTTCAGCGACGCCACGCCCGCCGTGTGGACCTCCAGCGACGGGCGCCGGTGGGAGGCCCGGATCGGCGACCAGATCGGCGTCCAGATCCGCAAGGGGAAGCTGTCCCTCATCGAGGCCACCGCCGGTGGCAACGTGATCCTCATGGAGGGGATCGTCACCCCCGATCCGAGGAAGCCCGCCACCTACCGGGCGGTCTGGCGGTCCGAGGACGGCGGCCGGACGTGGTCGACCTCCGCCGTGCCGGTGCCCAAGGGCAGCAGGGGCCTGATGATCGGCGGCGGTCCCGCCGGCTTCCTCGCCATGCGCGAGATCAATGCGTCCGGCAAGTCGTACGGCCAGGCGTTCACCTCCAAGGACGGCGGCTCCTGGCGGCAGGCCGGGCGGCTCCAGACGCCCGGCTACGAGCGGACCGCCCAGGTCCTCGGGGACGGCAAGGGCTACGCGGCCGTCGTCGTCCGCGGCAGTGACGTGCTGCTGTCGCGCAGCCCGGACGGCGGCGCCTGGCAGGACGCGGGCACGTCGCCGTCCAAGGCCGGACGCGAGATCACGGGCGCCGCGCTGGCGGACGGGCGGACGGTCATCGGGGGCCGCGAGCCCGGCGGCGGCGACATGGACCCGCTGCTCGGCGTGTGGGGCGCGGGCGGCACGGCGGTCCCGGTCGACCTGTCGAAGATCCCAGGCGCGATCCGTCCCGACCACACGGTCGTGTCCGTCGGCGCAACGGATGGGCTGGCCGTGGCCGCCGGGAGCGCGGCAGGAGACGCCGCTGTCTGGACGTCCAGGGACGGCGGCTCGTGGAAGGCCGCCCAGGCGCTCGGGGCCGCGTTCACGCGCCCGGGGCCGCAGCAGCTGACCGACGTCGCCACCGGCCGGTCCGGGTGGCTGGCGGTGGGCTACGACCAGGCGGCGCCCCGGCGTCCGCTCGTCGTCACCTCGGCGGACGGGGCGACCTGGCAGGCCGCCGACTCCGCCGCGGCGTTCCGGCCCGGTGCGGGCGGCGTGCCCGCCACCAGCGCCGCCGCGTCCGGCCCCGCCGGATACGTGGTCGTCGGCACCGAGGGCTACTCGGCCGCCGCCTGGTTCTCCCCCGATCTCAAGTCCTGGGAGCGGGGCCAGAG
>NZ_SMKU01000634.1 GCF_004349215.1 Actinomadura rubrisoli
CGCCGAGCCCCCGCCGCCGACCACGACGCGCGGGCGCTTAGCCCCTGCGTGGACATCCCCCTTAGATAGTGTCACTATCGAGCTAGAACACCCCTGCTGACCTGCACCTTCGGGTGACGTCTCGGTTTCGTGACCGCTATGCCCGTTTCAGTGGTCACCGGACGGGCGATAACCGAAGCAGGCCCCCCGGCGCCGTCGAGGCGGCGAAACAGACCGACAGGTCCGTTCACCGTCGAAGATCGGAGATAGGGTTGGGGGTACCGGCAGAGCGGAGGTACGGAATGGCCACGAAGGACACCGGCGGTCAGAAGCAGACCACCCGGCGCACGGAAGAGGTCGAGGAGACCGAGGCCACGACGACCGAGGACGTCCAGGAGCGCCAAGAAAAGCTCACTGACGACGTCGACGCAATTCTCGATGAAATTGACGAAGTCCTCGAAGAAAATGCGGAGGAATTCGTCCGTGCATACATCCAAAAAGGCGGACAATGACCGTTTTGTCCGGACAAAACGGACAACGCAGGGAAAGGGCTTTACCTGCCATTCTCTGACCCGCATCTAATTTCATAAAGAGACTGTCGAGACGTGGGCGGACTGGTAAAGTCGCGCCCATGTCTTATAAAGAATGCCGAGACTGTGGCCTGGTCAAACCGGCCACGGAGTTCTCAAAACGTAAAGCATCCCCAGATGGCCTGGCGCTTTACTGCAAGGAGTGCTTCGGACTCCGCAGCGCGGCCTCATACCGGAAGAAGCAGGAGCGGCAGGGTAAGGCAACGCGGGCCTATCGGAGACACTCCGCAGTCCCGGAGGGGATGAAGTACTGCAATAAGTGCGGCGAGACCAAATCGGTCGATGAGTTTGGGAGTAACCGCGCTGCCGCGTCGGGACTCACAACTTACTGCCGCGCATGCCACAACAAGGTCATAGCCGACATTGTGCGGCGCAAGCACGGTAGCCGACGCAACTACCTCCTGAAGCTTCGCTACGGCCTTACCGAGGAGCAAGTGGCGGAGATGGTCGCCCGGCAGGGCGGCGTGTGCGTCATCTGCCTACGAGAGCCCGCCAAGCACGTGGACCACAGCCACCTCACGGGAGTCGTCCGCGGCATACTCTGCTTCAAGTGCAATGGAGCGCTCGGCCAGTTCCACGACGACCCGCGATGCCTCGGCGACGCTGCGGATTATCTGGAGCTGCGTGGATCTCACGCGCGTCGGATGAGGCTTGAGCTAGGCGCAGCCGTGTTCACGGGCCGTCCACGCTACGTGGAAGAGGCGCAATGGCAGCCGAAGCCAAGGGCGAGTGTTTCGTACCGGGAGAAGCACCTGCGCCAGAAGTACGGGATCGATGACGAGGAAGCGCGGTGGCTGCTCAGTATCCAGGGCGGGCTGTGCGCGATCTGCTGGGACGTCCCCGCCGAGCACGTCGATCACGATCACGCGACGGGCAGCGTCCGGGGAATGGCGTGTGGCGGCTGTAACGCGGGCATGGGCCAGCTCGGAGACGATCCCATTTCGCTGCGGCGCGCGGCGGACTACCTGCTCGGGCAGCTGATCACCGAGGTCCCGGCGCCGGGCGGGGGGACGCGGATGTCGTTCACGGTGCCGGACGTGGATCCGGCGACGGTGCCGGTGGACGGCTGGGAGCCGTACCGGGAGGCGGACGGGAGGCACCGGCAGGCCCTCTGGCATGTCGAGGACGATCATGAGGGCCCGACGTGGCTCGATCGTTCCCTGGCACAGCTGCTGGCCTCGTACAGGACGATAGCCGAGGAGTACGCGAGTTCACGCTGACCGGCCCCAGGGTCCAGCCGGTGTCCGCCGCTCGGGTCAACCTCCATGCGGCGAGCAGCGCCAGCCCGGCGAGCGGCAGCAAGGCGAGCGTCAGCCCGGTGATCTCTGACGGGTCACCGGGCTCGGCGTGTGCGGGGGTTCGCCGTGGGCGGACTGGACTGGGGATCACGCGGCATGCGGTGGGCGAGGGTTGAACAGTAGGGTCATAGTCGTCCGCGCCGGTGGGGTTGTGAGGGAGCCGGTGCCATGGTGGAGGGAAGGGAGTCGCGTGGCGTCCCACGATTCGCACACCGGACGTCTGCCGGGGTTGTTCTCAAGCCCGGATACGTCCTCGTTCACGGAGTTCCTGGGGGCGTACTCGCCGGAGATGCTGCCCGGTCGGCGGACCTTGCCGGCGGGGCCGGTGGGGAACGACATCCCGCATGGGACGACGATCGTCGCGGTGGGTTTCCCCGGCGGGGTGGTGA
>NZ_SMKU01000635.1 GCF_004349215.1 Actinomadura rubrisoli
CCGGGGGTCTGACGAAAGTCGGGGGCCGCGCATGGCGTTCGCGCACTGCGGCCCCCCAGCCCCCGCTTCTAGGTTCGGACCGTAGACGACCACCACGGCCGGGCCGGGAGGCACGATGATCACATTGCGGGGACTGACGAAGCGCTACGGGGACAAGACCGCGGTCCACGACCTGACCCTGGACATAGCGCCGGGCAAGGTCACCGGGTTCCTCGGCCCCAACGGCGCCGGGAAGTCCACCACGATGCGGATGGTCCTCGGCCTGGACCACCCCACCGCGGGACGGGCGCTGGTCGGGGGCCGCCCGTACGCCGACCTGCGGCACCCGCTGCGCGAGGTCGGCGCGCTGCTGGACGCCAAGGCCGTCCACCCAGGACGCCCCGCGCGCAAGCACCTGCTGGCCATGGCGCGCAGCAACGGCCTGCCCGAACGGCGCGTGGAGGAGGTGCTGGCCACCGTCGGCCTGGAATCGGTCGCCGCGCGCCGCGCCGGATCGTACTCCCTCGGCATGGGCCAGCGCCTGGGCATCGCCGGGGCCCTGCTGGGCGACCCGGCCGTGCTGATGTTCGACGAGCCCGTCAACGGCCTGGACCCCGACGGGGTGCTGTGGGTGCGGCGGCTCATGCGGTCGCTGGCGGCCGAGGGACGCACCGTGTTCGTCTCCAGCCACCTGATGAGCGAGATGCAGCTCACCGCCGACCGGCTCGTGGTGATCGGCAAGGGCCGGCTGATCGCCGACGCGCCCGTGGCCGAGGTGATCGCCGGCAGCTCGCGCAACTCGGTGCGGGTCCGCAGCCCGCACGCCGCGCGGCTGCGCACCCGGCTGCTCGCCGAGCACGCCGAGGTCACCCGGATCGGCGAGCAGGAACTCCGGGTCACCGGGACGCCCCTTGAGCGGATCGGGCTGATCAGCCACGAGATCGGCGTCCCGCTGTACGAGCTGAGCGCCCAGGAGGCGTCACTGGAGGAGGCCTACATGGAACTGACCGGCACCAGCGTGGAATACGCCGCGCCCGCGCCGCCCGAGCACGACGCGAGGGCCTGACCATGACGACGCCCACGACCCGCGACGACCAGCACGACCACGACGGCCGGGGCGCCGCGCCGGACGGGCCTCGGCACACCGGGGGCGGGCTGACCGGCGCCGTCCACGCCGAATGGACCAAGCTGTGGTCCCTGCGCTCGACCGCGTGGACCCTGGCCGCCGCCGGCCTCATGATGATCCTGATGTGTCTGATCGTCGCGGCCTCGATAGTGAACGACAACGACACCCGCGCCCCCGGCCACCCCGGCGTGGTGTCGGCCAGCGGCGTCGCCGCCGGCGCGGTCGACATGGTGCAGTTCGTGGTGCTGGCCCTGGCCATCCTGGTCATCACCGGCGAGTACGCCACCGGCAGCATCCGCTCGACCCTGCAGTGGGTGCCGGTACGGCACCGGATGCTGCTGTCCAAGGCGGCCGTCGTGGCCGCCGTGGTGTTCCCCACCGGGATCGCGCTGAACCTGATCGGCACCGCCGCCGCCTACCCCGTCCTGGGGAAATGGGGGCGCCAGAACGCCGGCGACCTCACCCACGACGCCCTGCTCACCGCGGTGTACCTCACCCTGATCAGCCTCATGATCATCGGGTGCGGGGCCATGCTGCGCAGCACCGCGACCACGCTGACCACCGCGTTCCTGTTCCTGATGGTGCTGCCGGCGACCCTCACCAACACCGGCTCGCGATTCGCCGTGCACGTCGCGGACGCCCTGCCCAGCAGCGCGGGGCGCCACCTGATCGCCGGTGAGGACACCCCCTACCCCGCGGCCGCCGCGCTGGCGATCCTCGCCGCCTGGGTGGCGGCCGGGCTCTGGGGCGGCATCATCACGCTCCGCCGCCGCGACGCCTGACGACCCCACACGCACCCCTACCCACGCCCGACGGCGGCCGTCCCCGGGACGATCCCGGAGACGGCCGCCGCCCTCCCGTCCCCGGCCGAAAGCGGAGACCACCGGGAGACGCCGACCGCCCAACCGAAGGACGCCGCCCAACCGACAACGCCACCGGCCCACCGAAGGACACCGGCGAACCGAGAGACGCCGACGAACCGAGAGACGTCGGCTGGCCGGGCAGCGGCGAGCCGAAGGACACAAGCCGGCCGAGGACGGCGCATAGCGGTCGGCAGCAGGAAGCAGGCAGCGAGGGGCGGCCGCACAGCGAGCGGCGGCGACGGGAACCGGACGC
>NZ_SMKU01000636.1 GCF_004349215.1 Actinomadura rubrisoli
GCCCTGCCTGGCGTGCCGCCCGCCGCGTCGCCCCCACTGCCCGTCCCCTCACTTCGACCACCGGTACTCCGCCAGCCGGGGACGCACCCCGATGACCACGAGCCCGGCGATGACCAGCCCGGCGACCGGCAGCACCCCGTACCAGCCGCTCGTCCCGCCCTCACCGTCGTCGACGGCCTTGTTGAACGACGTCCAGTGGGTACCGATCAGCCGTTGCAGGGCCCCGTCGTACCGGACGTAGTCGGCGGCGGCCGTGTCGCGCCCGGCGACCGCCTGGTCGCGCTGCCCGCCGTTGACGAGGTTCCTCATCTGGCGGTCGTTCTGCTGGAACCGCTTGAACTCGTCCAGCACCTTGACGAGCGCCTGCCGCTGCTCCGGGTCGCCGGAACGGGCGGCCTCGGCCCCGAGGAAGCCGAGGAACGGCACGCGGCCGGACTCGAACGCCAGGCCCTTCTGGACGGCCTGGTTGTACTCGTTCAGGTTCCCGGCCTTGAGGTACAGGACGGTCTGGGACTTGCTCAGGAACACCTGCTCGTAGGAGTCGGCGCGTTTGGGATCAAGCAGGAACCGCGTCTCGTCGGCATTCGCGCTGTTGCTGATGGCGCGCGTCCGGGACAGGGCCAGGATCGAGTCGAACCCGTCCTCCTTGGCCTTGCGGAGGTGGTCGGCCTGCGCGGAGAGCATGACACTGCCCGCCGCGACCAGCACCAGCGTGCCGAGCGTGGCGAGCGCCAGCGCCGGGTTCAGCAGCCGCCGGTAGCGCACGGCCAGGAAGAGCTGGAGGCCGGCCAGCGAGGCCAGGAGCGCGAGGCCGGTGACGAGGATCCACGTGCGTCCGGTGAGGACCGCCGACCGCTTGTCCTCGTAGGTGTGCCGGACGAGGGTGCCGTTGTCGAGCGTCAGGTTGTACGCCTTGGGCAGCAGGTCGAGCTTCATCAGGTCGGTCGCTTCGCGGTACAGCTTCAGGACGTCCTCCGACGGCGGGCCGGGCGCGTGAGCGGAGCCCTCGTCGATCAGGATCGCCTGCCCCGCGAGCCGCTCGTAGCGGCCGAGCGCGTACACCAGCTCCCGCGCGGTGTTGTCCTCGGTCGTCTCGTCGGCCAGCTTGGCGGCCTTGAGCAGGGCGTCGCCGGCCTTCGCGCGGCTCTGGTCGTAGGCCGCCAGTGCCCGCCCGCGGGGGCCGTTCTGCGGGCCGCCGATCAGCAGCGCGTTGGCGAGCTGCGCGTCCATGGCGGTGAGCTGGAAGTACAGGTCGCCCGTCGCGACGACCTGCGGGCCCGCGTCTTCACCGATCACCCGGACGCCCTCGCGGGCGTTCACGATCGCGGCCCAGGCGACGGCGAGCAGCACCAGGAGCAGGACGACGGCCAGCGCCGTCAGCGCCCGGACGCGGCCCGCGACCGTGTGCGGCAGCGCCCGCGCGAGACCGGTCGGCGCCGGTGCGGGCGTCCGCCGCAGCCGGACGGACGACTCCGGCAGCCGCTCGGGCGGCGCGGAGGCCGGGGTCACGGGTGCGCCCCCGGCGGGGGCCTGCTGAACGGCCGTCATGTCGCCTCGCCTCGTGTGAGCGTGATGGTGGTCCAGGCGCCGACGTGGATCCGGTCGCCTTCGGACAGCGGAACCTCGACGTTGAACGGGATGGGCTGGGGGGAGCCGTTCACGCAGGTCCGGTTCATGGAGCCGGGGTCCACCAGCGTCCAGGTGCCGTCCGGTTTGGCGAGCAGCACCGCGTGGGTGTGGGAGACGCCCGGGTCCTCGGGCGGCTCGCGCAGGTCGATCTCGGGCGGAGACGGATCGGCCGAGCTGCGCCGTCCGATGCGGACCTCCCGCCCGGCGAGCGAGATCCGCCGTTGCGGGGCGTACGGGGGGAAGGCGATGGACGCGGAGTCCGGGCCCTCCTCGGCGATGACCGAGTTGTAGTAGTCGCGGTCGGCGCTCACCACCGCCGTCCAAGCCGTCCGGGAACCCGGCCCGGGCACCGGTGGTCCGGGCACCGGCGGTGCGGGGACAGGCGGACCCGGGACGGGAGGTGCCGGAACAGGTGGTGCCGGAACCGGCGGCGTGGACACAGGCGGCCTGGACACCGGCGGCCTGGACATCGGAGGCGCCGGGAAGGGCTGAGTGGGCGGCGATCCCGCTGGTGGCGATCCCGCTGGAGGCGGCCCTACTGGCGGCGGCCCCGCTGGGGGTGGCCCCGCTGGAGGTGGCCCGGGG
>NZ_SMKU01000637.1 GCF_004349215.1 Actinomadura rubrisoli
GCCCCCGAGGCCGGCCCGGACCAGCTCGCCCTGGTCAGGCACGACGGCGCCGCCGTCCGCGTCACCGGGTCGCGCATCACGATCGCGGCCCCCGACCGCCCGGGGTTGCTCTGGCGCGCGGCCGGGGTCCTCGCGCTGCACCGCCTCGCCGTCCGGACGGCCCGGGTCGTCTCGTCCGGCGCCGCGACCGCCGTCCTCGACTTCACGGCCGTCCCCGAGTACGGCACACCGCCGGATCCGGCCACCCTGGAGGCCGATCTGCGCCGCATGCTCGCCGACCGCCTCGACGTGGCCGACCGCCTCGAACGCCGCGCGCGCTCGGTCCGCGTCCGTCCCGGCGCCACCGTCCCGCCGCCCCGGGTCACGATCGTGGACGACGCGTCCAGCACCGCCACCGTGGTCGAGGTCCGCGCCCACGACCGCCCTGGCCTGCTGTGGCGGATCGGCCGGGCCCTCGGCGGCCGCGGCCTCCACGTCCGCGCCGCGCAGGTCGACACGCTCGGCGCCGAGGCCGTCGACGTCTTCTACGTGGTGGACGAGCGGGGCCGTCCGCTGACCGACGCCGCCGCCCTCGCCTCCGTCAGGACCGAGGTTCTGGCCGCCCTGCGCTGACTTCCATCGCGGCCTGGCTGGGACCGCCCGGTGACCCGATACGCTGATAAGCGATCCCAGAAGCTTTCCAAGGACGGTCCAGACACGTGTTCGAGACGCTCTCCGACCGGTTGACGACGGTCTTCTCGTCCCTGCGCAGCAAGGGCCGGCTCTCCGAGGCCGACATCAACGCGACGGCGCGCGAGATCCGCATCGCGCTGCTTGAGGCCGACGTCGCGCTGCCCGTGGTCAAGGACTTCATCGCGCAGGTCAAGGAGCGGGCGAGGGGCGAGGAGGTCTCGCAGGCGCTGAACCCCGCCCAGCAGGTCGTCAAGATCGTCAACGAGGAGCTCATCAACATCCTCGGCGGCGAGACCCGCCGGATCCGCTTCGCCAAGAACCCGCCCACCGTGATCATGCTCGCGGGCCTCCAGGGCGCCGGCAAGACCACCCTCGCGGGCAAGCTGGCCCGGTGGCTGAAGGCCGAGGGCCACGCCCCCATGCTGGTGGCCGCCGACCTGCAGCGCCCGAACGCCGTCCAGCAGCTCCAGGTCGTCGGCGAGCGCGCCGGGGTCCCGGTCTTCGCGCCCGAGCCGGGCAGCGGCGTCGGCGACCCGGTGGACGTCGCCCGCCGCTCCATCGACCAGGCCAAGCACGCCCAGCACGACATCGTCGTCATCGACACCGCCGGCCGCCTAGGCATCGACGCCGAGATGATGCAGCAGGCCATCAACATCCGCGACGCCGTCGACCCCGACGACGTCCTGTTCGTCGTCGACGCCATGGTCGGCCAGGACGCCGTCAACACCGCCCAGGCGTTCATGGAGGGCGTCGGCTTCGACGGGGTCGTCCTCACCAAGCTCGACGGCGACGCCCGCGGCGGCGCCGCCCTGTCGGTCCGGCACATCACCGGCCGTCCGATCATGTTCGCCTCGACCGGCGAGAAGCTTGAGGACTTCAGCGTCTTCCACCCGGACCGCATGGCGGGCCGCATCCTCGACATGGGCGACATCCTCACCCTGATCGAGCAGGCCGAGCAGGCGTTCGACGCCGAGCAGGCCGAGAAGATGACGAGCAAGTTCACCTCGGGCGAGGACTTCACCCTTGAGGACTTCCTCGAACAGATGATGATGATCCGCAAGCTCGGCCCGATCGGCAACCTGCTCGGGATGATGCCCGGCATGGGCCAGGTTCGCGACCAGATCAGCCAGATCGACGACAAGGACCTCGACCGCGTCGCCGCCATCATCCGCTCGATGACCCCCGAGGAACGCTCCCACCCCAAGATCATCAATGGCTCCCGCCGCGCCCGCATCGCCGGAGGCTCCGGCGTCAGCGTCGGCGAGGTCAGCAGCCTCGTCACCCGCTTCTTCGACGCCCAGAAGATGATGCGCCAGATGGCCGGCGGCATGGGCATCCCCGGAATGCCCGGCGGCGGGCGCCGCAAGGCCGCGAAGGCGGCCAAGGCCAAGGGCAAGAAGGGCAAACAGCGCAGCGGCGACCCCCGCAAGCGCGCCCAGGGCGACAGGCGCCCCGAAGAGCAGCCCGCAGCCGACGCCGCCCCGGCCGGCGCGGAGCCTGCCACCCCCCGGCGCCG
>NZ_SMKU01000638.1 GCF_004349215.1 Actinomadura rubrisoli
CCACGGGTGGTCAAACGCCAGCGTCACAATTCTTTCCGCGTGAAGAAATCTACGGACCATGGAGTGCGACACCCGCGCCCGCCAGAAATCTACCTCTTCAGTCCAGCTGCCTAACTAAATGGCATTGTGACTTGAGCTGGGCGTTGGCTCGTTCGCCCGGTCCGCGCAGCCGTGTATGTGCGCGGTTGGCCTCCTTTTGCGACTCGGGCTCGCCGCGTAGGCAACCAGGAAGGAACCCCGCGTGCCCGAACACAGCGGCACAGCACGACCTGGCATGGCGCCTACGGCCCATCGGACCGCGGGCACCATGTTCGCTGCCCTCTACGGTGAGCTGGCCCCGCACGCCTGGCGCGACCCCGAGTCCGAGCTCGACGCCTACTCGCTGTTCTACCACCGGTCGCTCGCCTTGAGTTGGCTCGACGACAGGTCGGCGGGGGGCGGCTTGGAGGAGCGCATGTGCCACGCGCCCGGGCTGTGGGGCATGAACGATGCTGGATGGAACCATCCTCTCGCCGCGCCCGGAGCGGGACTGATCTCGTGGTTCCAGGTCGAGGCGAGCGCAGTGGCCGGCGACCGACCGCTACCAGTGCGGCCGTTCCTGCTGTGCGCGCGGGACGCGATGGCGCGCGCCGGCACGCTGTCCCTCTCCGCAGTACAGCTTCTCCTGCCGGTTCAGGGTCTCGACGCCTCGTCACGTCCCCCATACGCGACCGTGCCGTCGATGCGGACGGTCCCCTGGTTCGCTGAGTGCGACCCGGGATCGAGAGCGCTAATGGAAGTGAGCATCAACGGCGGCCGGGACCCATCGATCGCCACTCTCGCAAAGCAGCTCGCCGATCACCTCGGTCACCTGGATCAGGACGTGTTCGTTTGCAGGTCCCACGACGTCGCCGACCAGGACGCCGTCCTCCCACCGCCGTTCGACGACGATTTCTGGAACGGCTCGTCTCTGCACGGCGTGGTGTTGCGCGGAGAGCTTGCCGAGTGGTCATGTGACGCAATCGGGTGGCTGACCGAGGTCGTCGCCGACTCCGTCGCCCAGCTCGGCTTCCGCTCGCCGCTGCTGCTCACCGTCACGCGAGCCCTCTCGAAAGGGTGACCTGGCCAGGAGCGCCTGTGCCGAGGGTGAGGAACCTACGGGTCAGCCGCGCCGCCGCGCAGCGCACCGCGCTACCCCTCCGTGACCGGGCCGGAACCTGGCCGGATGGCGCGTACAGGCCCGTGACCAGTCGCGGCATTGGTGCTGCTGCTTGAGCACGCTCAACGATGACTGCACCATCTCAGCGAACCCGCCCCGACGGCTAGGCCGATCTCGTCAGCGACGATGGGAGCGTGCGCAGCGGTTTCAGGAACAGCGTTTGCACTGGTCAGGGGCTGATGTTCAGGAGAGTTGCAGCGCGGGCTCGGGCCACGTGATTTTGATGCGCAGGCAGGCGTGCTCGTCCTCGCTACGACCGCGTCCGCGCCTTCGGGCGAGACCGCGACCCCGCTCTTGTCGAGGAAGTCGAGAGGGCTCAACTTCGGGTTGAAGCGCAGTTGTCAGCCTCGCCAGAGCAGGCCAACAAAGCCGAAGGGGCGGTGGTGGATCGCGTGGCAGGCTGGCTCGCGGCGGTCACCACCCCGCCTGCTGCTCGTGGTCGCTGCGCCGAGAGCGGTCGGTGTAGCTTGCGCGGCCCCTGGGCAAGTTCGCCCGTCTCGGACGGTCGGCACTGCGGGGAGGGTCGCGGGGGCCTTAATTCGGCCGCCCCGCCAACGTCCAAGGGGGTGGTCAAGGGGTGCCGAGCAGTTTGCCGGTGGCGGGGACGACTTCTTGGGCGAAGCGGGCGATTTGGGTGTCGTGGTCGGTGGCGGGCCAGTAGACGAAGGCGTTGATGCCGGCGTCGGCGGCGGTGGCGAGCTGGTCGGCCCATTGTCCGGGGGTGCCGGTGAAGGGGCTGCTGGAGGAGGCGTCGGTGATCGTGCCGGCGATGTTGTAGACCTTGCGGATGCGAGTGGGGTCTCGGTCGGCTTGGCGGGCGGCGGTGTCGATGCGGGCGGAGGCGGCAGGCAGGCCGTCCAGGGGCAGGTAGGCGTGGGAGGGCAACCAGCCGTCGGCGCGGGCTCCGGTGAGGGCAAGGGTGCGGGGTCCGTAGGTGCCCAGCCATAGGCCGAGGTCGGGGCCGGGGGCCGGGCC
>NZ_SMKU01000639.1 GCF_004349215.1 Actinomadura rubrisoli
CCGGCCCCAATCTGGCCGACACTCTCATACCCCTTGATCACCGTCATGGTGTCCGTACTCCCCCCGAAGCAGTGGATGATCTTCAACTACCCTTGATGATCACTCCCACACCTACGGTGATACCCCCGCCAGCGGTGAAGATCTCCGGGGCGTCCCGTCGTCCTGCGGCGGGGACGGCAATCGTCGGCATGGCTGTGAGCTGCTCGGCGGCTTCGGGACGGCTTAGCAACGGCAGTGTGCTCAGAAGCGCTTCGACAACGTGGCCTTGTCGAGGGATGGTGATCGTGCCAGCCGTCGAGACTTCGATGGCGGGGTCTTTCGCCCGCGACCGGGAGACCGCGTCAAGCTGGCCGGCTTGGTGGGCCGTGAGTTTGTAGACGTCGTCGCTCTCGCCCCCACAGATGATGACGAGTCGCTGGTGCGGCCACTGCTGGAGCGAATGGGTGCGGACCTGGTGAGCGTCGGCGGCAAGGGTGAGGCCGGGAATCCGTTCCTCCTGGAAGGCGTCGGTCTCGATACTGAAGAGCCGCCCAGCGTCCGAGCAGGTGAGGATCAACTCTGTGACCACGCCCTGCCGAGATGTGAGAGCGCGCAAGGCCAGGTAGCGGGTGGCGTCTTCGGCCCCAGGTCCTGTCAGGGAGATCTGTGAGGACGCGAAGGGGGCCAGCGGTAGCCGACTGTGGCTTGAAGAGGGCAAGGGCCACGGGCCCCGATCTAGTGCCGCGTCCAGAAACGTTCTTTGGGTAATTGATCTCTAGGTGGATGCGGCCCAGGCTGCTTCCGAGTCGAGGTTCGGAGGTGTTGTGGTGGGGCGTTCCCCGGAGGTGTTCGTCCGGCCGGTGTCGATGGCCGAGGGCCGCCGGTTGCAGCGGATCGGGCGGACGGCCAAGGATCCGGTGAAGCTGCGACGGGCGATCGTGGTGCTGATGTCGGCGCAGGGGCAGCCGGTGCCCGATATCGCACATCTGCTGAACTGCTCACCGGACTACGCGCGCGGTGTGATCCACGACTTCAACAACGTCGGGTTCAAGGCGCTGGACCCAAAATGGAGCGGGGGCAGGCCCAGGACGATCAGCGACGCGGTTCGCCGCCGGATCTGCTTGATCGCCCGGTGCTGCCCCCGTGACCTGGATCTGCCGTTCGCGACCTGGTCCCTTTCCAAGCTCGCCGAGCACTTGGTGGCCGTCGGCGTGGTCGCCTCCATCAGCCGCGAGAGCCTCCGGCAGATCCTGCGCGAGGGCGGGACCAGCCGGCAGGCCATCAAGACCTGGAAGGCCTCCAGCGATCCCGACTTCATCGCGAAGATGACCTGTGTGCTGGATCTCTACGACAACCCGCCGGCCGATGGGCGGGTGGTCTGCGTCGATGAGTTCGGGCCCTTGAACCTGCAGCCACGGCCCGGCCGGGCCTGGCGGCCCGAAGGCGAACCGGATCGGCAACGCGCGACGTTCCACCGCTACGACGGAGTACGGCACATGCCGGCCGCCCTGGACCTTGTGACCGGGAAGATCCTCTACCGGATCCGCCACCGCAAGCGCCGGCGTGAGTTCTTGTCGTTTCTGAAGGTGCTGCGTGCCCGCTGGCCCACGCAGAAGCTGTACCGGGTCCTGGACAACCTCTCTCCGCACAAGCATCCCTGCGTCCGGGCGTGGGCCGCCGGCAACGAGGTGGAGTTGGTGTTCCTGCCGACCTACGCCTCCTGGCTGAACTGGATCGAGTGCGAGTTCACCGCGCCGCGCTACTTCGCGCTCAACGGCACCGACCACCAGTCCCACACCGAACAGGGCACTGCGATCGCCGACCACATGCGCTGGCGCAACACCCGAGCACTACCCAAACACCACTTCGCCCCCGACTCGGTCATCCGGACCTGGACCGATTACAAGACCAACGTTGCCTGACGAAGCACTAGAGGACTTTAAGCGTCGGGGTTACATAGGTGAGTGTGCCGGTCTTGGATGGGCGGGTATTGGTTACCTCGGTGGCATGAGATATCCCGATGGGGGCGGGTTGACCGGCCAGGAGCGTGCGCGGCGTGAGCAGGTGCGGCTGGCCGCAGCGGAGATGTTCGCGGCCGGGGCCG
>NZ_SMKU01000063.1 GCF_004349215.1 Actinomadura rubrisoli
GTGGGGGATACTTCGTTCATGAGCCTGCCGATCTTGCTGACCGTGGACGACGACCCGTCGGTGTCCCGGGCAGTCGCCCGTGACCTGCGGCGGCGCTACGGGCGGGAGCACCGCGTGATCCGGGCCGACTCGGGGCCTGAGGCCCTGGACGCGCTGCGGGAGATCAAGCTGCGGGGGGAGGCGGTCGCGGCGATCCTGGCCGACTACCGGATGCCGCGCATGGACGGTATCCAGTTCCTGGAGCAGGCGATGGACCTGTTCCCGCACGCCCGCCGCGCGCTGCTGACCGCCTACGCCGACACCGAGGCGGCCATCCAGGCGATCAACGTGGTGGACGTCGACCACTACCTGCTCAAGCCGTGGGATCCGCCGGAGGAGAAGCTGTACCCGGTGGTGGACGCGCTGGTGGAGACGTGGCGGGCGGTGGGGGAGCGGCCGGTCGAGGAGGTCAAGGTCGTCGGGCACCGCTGGTCCGAGCCGTCCTACCGCGTCCGGGACTTCCTGGCCCGCAACTCGGTGCCCTACCGCTGGTATTCGGTGGACGAGGCGGAGGGGCGGCGGCTCCTGGAGGCGGCCGGCGCCGGCGCCGACCAGATCCCGGTGGTCATCACGCCGGACGGGCAGGCGCTGTGCCGGCCGAGCGGCGCGGACATCGCCGCGGCGGCGGGGCTGTCCACCGAGCCGGCGTCGGAGTTCTACGACCTGATCGTGGTGGGCGGCGGGCCCGCCGGGCTGGGCGCGGCGGTCTACGGCGCGTCGGAGGGCCTGCGGACGGTCCTGGTGGAGAAGAAGGCCACCGGCGGCCAGGCCGGGCAGAGCTCGCGCATCGAGAACTACCTGGGTTTTCCGGACGGGGTGTCCGGCGCGCAGCTCACCGACCGGGCGCGGAGGCAGGCGCGCAAGTTCGGCGCCGAGGTGCTCACCGCGCGGGGCGTGGTGGGGCTGGAGGCGCGGGGTTCGGGACGGATAGTCCGGTTCGATGACGGCTCGGAGATCAGTGCCCACGCGGTGGTGCTGGCCACGGGCGTGATGTACCGGGCGCTGGAGGCGGCGGGCTGCGCCGATCTGACCGGCCGCGGCGTCTACTACGGGTCGGCGTCGACGGAGGCGCAGGAGTGCCAGGGCCAGGACGTCTACATCGTCGGGGGCGCGAACTCCGCCGGTCAGGCCGCGGTGTTCTTCTCCAAGCACGCCCGTTCGGTGACGCTGGTCGTCCGCGGCAAGGATCTGGAGCAGTCCATGTCGCACTACCTCATCGAGCAGATCCGGGGGATCGACAACATCCGCGTGCGGCTGCGGACGACGGTGACCGAGGTGCGCGGCGGTGAGCATCTCGAAGAGCTGACGCTGTGCGAGGGGGACGGCGGGGCGACCGAGACCGTTCGGTCAGAGCACATGTTCGTGTTCATCGGCGCCGCGCCGCACACCGACTGGCTGGGCGCCGCGGTGGCCCGCGACGATCACGGCTTCATCCGCACCGGTCCCGACCTGCTCTCGGACGGGGAGCGCCCGGCCGGCTGGCCCCTCGACCGGGATCCGCTCTACCTGGAGTCGTCGATCCCCGGCGTGTTCGTGGCGGGCGACGTCCGCGCCCAGTCGGTGAAACGGGTGGCCTCGGCCGTCGGCGAGGGTGCGATGGCGGTCACCCTCGTGCACAGGTACCTGGAGGAGCGATGAACGAGCAGTCCCTGGAGCCGGACGAGCTGCGCACCCTGTTCCTGTTCGAGGGGCTGTCGGACGAGCAGATCGGGTGGATCGCCGAGCACGGCCGGGTCGAGACGTTCCCGCAGGGGACGACCGTCGTCCGTGAGGGCGAGCCCGCCACGTGCTTCTACGTCCTGCTGTCCGGGACGCTGCGCATGACGCGGGCGGTGCGCGGCGAAGAGGTCGAGATGCACCGTTCCGACCAGCGCGGGGTCTACTGCGGTGCCACGCAGTTCTTCCTGGAGAAGCGCGACGAGCACCCCTACGGCGCCTCGGTGTACGCGCTCACCGACACCGCGTTCTTCCTGCTGCCCGCGGAGGAGCTCGCCGAGCGGTTCCGGGCCTGGTTCCCCATGTCCGCGCATCTGCTGGAGGGCATGTTCCTCGGCAGCCGCAACGCCCAGCTGGTGATCGGGCAGCGCGAGCGCCTGCTGGCCCTGGGCGCGCTGTCGGCCGGGCTGACCCACGAGCTGAACAACCCGGCCGCGGCGGCCGTCCGCGCGACGTCGTCCCTGCGCGAGCGGGTCGCCGGGATGCGGCACAAGCTGGCGCTGCTCGCCCGGCACGAGATCGAGCCCGGCCTGCTGGAGAAGCTGATCGACGTGCAGGAGACCCTCGTCAAGCGCGTCGCGAACGCGCCCGGCCTGACCGCGATGCAGGCGGCCGACCGCGAGGACGAGCTCACCGACTGGCTGGACGACCACGACGTCGCCGACGGCTGGGACCTGGCGCCGATCTTCGTGCCCGCCGGGATCACCGCGTCCGACCTGGACGAGGTCGGCGGCACCGTCGGGGAGGAGTTCCTCAACGCGGCGCTGCGGTGGCTGGGCTACGCCCTGGAGACCGAGACGCTGATGGGCGAGATCGAGGACGCCACCACGCGGATCTCCAAGCTGCTGGCCGCCGCCAAGCAGTACTCGCAGATGGACCGCGCCCCCCACCAGTGGATCGACGTGCACGACGGCCTGGACTCCACGCTGGTCATGCTCTCCGGCAAGATCGGGGCCGGGGTGCGCGTGGTGAAGGAGTACGACCGGTCGGTGCCGCAGGTCCCCGCCTACGCCGGGGAGCTGAACCAGGTCTGGACGAACCTGGTCGACAACGCCGTCGCCGCGATGGAGGGCCGGGGCACCCTCACCGTCCGGACGGCGGTGGAGAACGACCGGGTCATGATCGAGATCGGCGACACCGGGCACGGCGTCCCGCCCGAGAACCGGCAGCGGATCTTCGAGCCGTTCTTCACGACCAAGCCGGTCGGCGACGGCACGGGACTCGGTCTCGACATCTCCTGGCGGATCGTCGTCAACCGCCACCACGGCGACCTGCGCGTCCAGTCCGAACCCGGTGACACCCGCTTCCAGGTGCTGCTGCCGCTGACCGAGCAGCCCCACTCCTGACGGCCGCGCCTCGCCTCAGGCGTGGCCGCCCACCGTCACCGGGCCGATCGTCAGCTCCGGACGGCCTTCCAGGACGTGGGCGACCCGCTCGACCTGCCCGTCGAGTTCGGCCCGCTGCGCCCGGCTGAGCGTGACGAGCGGCTCCACGGTCACATCGATCCGGCGGCCCGATCGGCGCTGGTGCCACAGGCCCGCGACGACGCCGTCCACCAGCAGCGACTGGAAGTTGGCGCGCAGGACCCGCTCATGGGCACGTCCCGGATACAGCAGCTCCGGGGGCTGGTTCCCGACGCGGTAGGCGTAGCCGTCGAAGTACGGCAGGAGCCGGACGCCGCGCGGCGGGTCCGCCGGGAGGGACGTGTCTCCGCGTGCGACCCAGTTGGGCACGCCCTTCACCTCCACCGGTTCCAGGTCGAGCGAGGCGAACAGCTCCGCCGCCCACGGGACCGGCGCGTTCAGCCAGTGCGCGAACCGGGCGGGCGTCGCCGGACCGTACGCGTGCAGGTAGCACCGGACGAGATCACCCAGCGCCCCCGAGCCCTCGGCGGGACGGAACCCGGGGATCCGGCGGCGCGGGCTGGAGTAGGTGACCTTGCGGCCCCGAGCGGGCCCGAAGCACAGCGCGCCGCGCGTGCCCGCCGCTCCCATCGCCTGACGCCAGCGCGGCCAGAGCGTCTGGAACGCGGGCATCACCAGGTCACCGGCCCACGGCCCGGTCCGTCCGACCACGGCGTCGCCCAGCTCGTCGACGGTCAGGTCCTCTTCCTCCAGGCTCGCGCCGATCGCCGCGACGACCTCGTCGGTCTGCTCCGCCGTCATCCGCGCCGGGTCGGGGAAGGGGCTCGGCGGCGTCGGCAGCGCCGACAGCGCTCCCACCCACATCGGAAGATCGCGCGCGGGGAGCACGTGCACGGTTCCGCGGGGCCCGTACGTCTTGATCAGCGTCCCGTCGTCCCAGAGCGCCTTGCGCACGTCCGCGCGGGTGGCGCCCTCGGCGCGCAGCCCGATCCCCAGTTCGGCGGCGGACATCACCTGGGCGTGGACACCCGCCGTCCCCGCCACCACGTCGGCGAGCGCGGCCTTCGAGGGCACCGACAGCGCGTGCCGCTCCAACCGCCTCGCGCACACCTGCGTCCACGTCATGCTCGTCACGGTCACTCCTCCGCGGGCCAGGTCCGGAACCGGGACATTTTCATCGCCGGGAAGACCAAGGTTAGACGCCATACAGGTCAGGACTCGTCCTAGATGTCGGGCATCCTGGAGGGCATGGCGGACCCTTCGATCCGGTTGCTGAACCTGCTGTCGCTCTTGCAGACCCCGCGCGAATGGCCCGGCGGCGAGCTGGCCGACCGCCTCGCCGTCAGCGCCCGCACCATCCGGCGCGACATCGAGCGCCTCCGCGAGATCGGCTACCCCGTCGAGGCCACCAAGGGCCCCGAGGGCGGATACCGCCTGGTCGCCGGCACCGCGATGCCCCCGCTCCTGCTGGACGACGAGGAGGCCGTCGCGATCGCCCTCGGCCTGCGCACCGCCGCCGGGCATCCCGTGGACGGCATCGGGGAGGCGTCCGCCCGTGCCCTGGCCAAGCTCGAACAGGTCCTGCCGTCCCGGCTGCGGCACCGCGTCGGCTCCCTCGGCGCCGCGACCGTCCCCCTGTCCGCGGGCGGCGGCCCCACCGTCGACCCCGCCCACCTGGCGACTCTCGCGGCCGCCGCCGCCAACCGCGAACGCGTCCGCTTCGCCTACCGCGCCGGGGACGGCACCCGCACCCGCCGCCTCACCGAGCCGCACCGCATCGTCGCCGCAGGCCGCCGCTGGTACCTCATCGCCTACGACCTCGACCGCGACGACTGGCGGATCTTCCGCGCCGACCGCCTCGACGAGCCGCACCCCACCGGCCAGCGCCGCACCCCGCGCGAGTTGCCGGGCGGCGACGCCGCCGCGTTCCTCAAGAACAAGCTGTACTCCCTGGCGCCGTCGTACCACGCCGACGTCACCCTCCACATGCCCGCCGCCCAGGTGCTGGCCCGCTTCGGCGCGGCCCCGCACGAGGTCCGCCCGCTCGGCGACGACTCCTGCCTCCTCAGCGGCCACGCCGACACCCTTGAATGGCTCGCCGCCCGCCTGATCATGCTCGGCTGCGAGTTCGAGGTCCACGGCCCGCCCGAGCTCCTCGCCCACGTCCGAGCGCTGGCCGCCCGCGCCACCCGCGCGACCACCCCTTGACGCCCCGGCGCGGGCTGTCTCGGCGAGTCGCTCGTCCCGGGGGCCGAGGGCCGGCGCTGGACGGTGTGGTGATCGTCAGCCCGCGACCAGGTCCATACGGAGGAACTCGGTGATGCGGAGCAGCCTCGGCGGGCGTGCCACCTCGGCGGGGAGGGCCTGGAACGCCTCGTCCGTCCCGACCAGGCGGGGAGCGGCGAGCTCCACCTCCCGCCCGTCGACCCGGAGCCGCGCGCCGTCGGCCGCCAGAACGTTCTGCACCCAGTCCGAGCCCCGCCCGTACACCAGGACGAACAGGTAGCCACCGTCGACAGGGTGCGCGTCAAGAGGCGTGCGGTACGTCGCGCCGGAGACGCGACCGACGTGGGTCAGCACCGGCCACTTCCCTCCCGCGATCGCGCGAGGGTTGAACACCCGCTTGTTGACGTGCCCCCACCACCTCGGCATCGGCATCGGCATCTCCTTCTCCGCCCCGGTGGGGGCGCGTCGTGGGCCGGACGCTCGTCGAGCTGCCAGTCCGGGAAGGCTTACGCTCGTAAGGTTGGCTTACGTCCGTAAGGTTGGCTTACGTGTGTAAGGTTGTCAATACGTTCGTCCCTGGAGCCGCCGTGTCACCGTCACCGCAACCGCTCAGCCGAGGTCGCGTGCTGGAAGCCGCGATCCGGGTCGCGGATCGCGGCGGCGTGGAGGCGATCACGATGCGACGGGTCGCCCGGGAGCTGGGCGTGGAGGCGATGTCGCTCTACCACCACGTACCGAACAAGGACGCGATCCTCGACGGCGTCGTCGACGCGGTGTTCGCGGCGATCAAGCTGCCCAGCGCCGGGTGCGGCGATTGGCGCGACGCGATCCGTGCGCGCGCTTCGTCCGCGCGTGCGGTCCTGGCGCGGCACAGCTGGGCTCTCGGCCTCATGGACTCCCGTCGTGACCCCGGGCCGGCGACGCTGCGCCACCACGACGCCGTCCTCGGCGTCCTCCGGAAGGCGGGGTTCACGCTGCCGATGGCCGCGCACGCCGTCTCGCTCATCGACAGCTACATCGGCGGGTTCGTCCTCCAGGAGGCGAACCTGCCGATGACGACGCCGGACGAGCTCGGGGAGGTGGCCGGCGGCATCCTCGGGCATCTGGCGGCGGACGAGCTGCCGTACCTCACGGAGATGATCGTCGACCACGCGCTACAGCCGGGCTACGACCACACCAGCGAGTTCGGCTACGGCCTGGACCTGATCCTGGACGCGCTCGAAGCCCGCCGGATGCCCGACACCACCACGTGAGCCGCTGAGCGGCCTGTGGCGGTGGTCATCGCAGGACTCCGGCGATGACCGTCGTCACGACCTTGCAGACGGCGTCGGCCTCCGGCGGGGCGCCGCTCCGGTCGGCGAACAGCAGGTGCCCGCTGCCGATCAGGGTGGCGGCGAGGGTGTCGACGTCGGCATCGGCCGCGACGCGTCCCAGCTCGCGCTCGGCGGCGAGGTAGGAGGCGATCATGGACGCGGCCTCCGTCACGAGCGGGATGCCGGTCGGCGTCGTCCGGCGCAGCCGTGCGCGCAGCTCGTCCCGGAAGATGACGAGGCTGACGATCGCCACGGCGACCGACCCGAACAGGTCCGTCAGCGCACCGGTGAGGTTGCCGGCGACGGTGCCGGTCCCGGCGGAGCCGCGCAGGGCGGCGGCCTGGGCTTCGACGCGGGCGATGCGGTCCAGCACGAGGTCGGCGAGGAAGGCGTCGAAGTCGGCGAAGTGCCGGTGCAGGACGCCCTTGGCGCAGCCCGCCTCCGCGGTGACCGCCCGGCTGGTCAGCGCGTTCGGCCCGTCCCGGAGCAGGACGCGCTCGGCCGCCTCGAACAGCTGCTCGCGCACGTCCCGGAGGGCCACTCCCGTCGGCACCGCGCCTCCTCCACGCCTCGTCCGGCGCCCGCGCATTGACGAGTGGGCGCGCGCCCACTTAAGGTGGGCGCATGCCCACTATACCGCCGGAGCGACCTTCCGAGGCCGTGCCTGCCGAGGCCCATCAAGCCCGCCATATCGCGGAGTCGTTCGGTTCGGACGCCGAGCGCTATGACCGCACCCGTCCCCGCTACCCCGACGCCCTGGTGGAACGGATCGTCGCCGCGAACCCCGGACCCGACGTCCTCGACGTCGGCTGCGGCACCGGCATCGCCGCCCGGCAGTTCCAGGCGTCCGGCTGCCGCGTGTCCGGGGTCGATCCCGACGCGCGGATGGCCGGTTTCGCCCGCCGTCACGGGCTTGAGGTGGACGTGGCGACGTTCGAGGACTGGGACCCGGCCGGACGGGAGTTCGACGCGGTCATCGCCGGCCAGTCCTGGCACTGGGTGGACCCGGTCGCGGGAGCGGCCAAGGCGGCGCGAGTGCTGCGTCCCGGTGGGCGGCTGGCCGTGTTCTGGTATGTGTTCCAGCCCCCGTCCGACCTGGCGGAGACCTTCACCGAGATCTACCGGCAGGTGCTGCCGGACTCACCCTTGGGCCGCGGCGTGAATCCCGGCCTGGACACCTACTCTGCGTTCTTCACCAAGGCGGCCGACGGGATGCGGCAGGCGGGCGCGTTCGGCGACCCGGAGCAGTGGCGATTCGACTGGGACCGCCCCTACACCCGCGACGAGTGGCTGGAGCAGGTGCCGACCTTCGGCGGCCACAGCCTGGTCCCGCCGGCCGAGCTGGAAGCGCTGCTGACGGACATCGGCGCCGCCATCGACGCGGCGGGGGGCGGCTTCACGATGCATTTCACCGCCATGGTGGTCACCGCGGCGCGAACCGACGCCCCCTGACGGCCGTCGTCCTAGTTCGCGGCCAGTTCCTCTTCGGCCTGCGTCGGCACCGGGAGGTTTGTCACCGCAGGGAGATCGGCGCGTGGACGCAGGCCGAACCAGATGAGGACCACGCTGGCGAGCGTCACGGCCACGTCCACGCCCAGCGCGAAGTGGATGCCGGTCAGCTCGACGCTCCGCGTCGCGGCGACGGCGCCCAGGATCGGGATGCCGATGGTGATGGCCACCTGCTGGGTCATCGAGGTCAGGCCCGTGGCCAGGCCCTGCTCCCCGTCCGGCAGGCCCGAGGTCCCGGCCACGGTGTAGGCGACGATGCAGGTGACGTGCCCGAAGAACCCGATGAACAGCGCGGGGATCAGGACGGCGAGGGCCATCCGGTCGGAGCCGAGGAACACCAGCGGGAGCGTCGCCAGGCCCTGGACGGACAGGCCCGCGGCCAGGACCGCGCGGGTGCCCAGACGCCTGATGAACCGTCCGGCGATCACCCCGGCGGCCACGGACGCCAGGCCCGGGATGCCGAAGATCAGGCCGGTGGCCAGCGGGGAGAGGCCCAGGACCCGCTGGAGGTAGAGCGTGGTCAGGAAGATCATGGCGGGCTCCATCGTGAAGATCACGAGCCCCGCGTAGTTGCCCCACTTCACCGTGGGCCGCTTGAGGATGCGCACCGGGGCGAGCGGCGCGGGGGAGCGCAGCTCGATCGTCCAGAACGCGGCCAGCAGCAGCACGCCGGCGACGGCCGAGGGCAGGTTCTTCTCGATGATCGCGTAGATCACGGCCAGCAGGCCGCCGGTCACGGTCACGGCCCCGGGCAGGTCCAGCCTGACCCGGTCGGGCTGCCTGCTCTCGCCCACCAGGGCCGGGGTGATCAGGAGGATGACGACGGCGACCGGGACGTTGATGAAGAACGCGGCCCGCCAGCTCAGCAGGCTGACGAGCGTGCCGCCGACCAGCGCGCCGACGGTGAACCCGCCCGAGAGCAGCGCGCCGTTCAGGCCGAGGACGCGCTCGCGCATCGGCCCTTCGGCGAACATGGTGGTGAGCAGCGACAATCCCGCGGGGAGCGCCATCGCGGTGGCGAAGCCCTGCAGCGCCCGCGCGGTCAGGAGCATCTCGGGGTTGGACGCGAATCCGCCGAGCAGCGAGGCGCCGGTCAGCAGGGCCATTCCGGACAGGAACAGCCGGCGCCGCCCGAACAGGTCCGCCATCCGGCCGAACACCAGGGCGAAGCCGGCCGCGGGCAGCGCGTACGCGGAGGTGATCCAGGGGAGCGCGGTATCTCCCAGGCCGACGCCCGCGCCGACCTCCGGCAGCGCGACGTTCAGGATCGAGAAGTCGACGGACAGCATGAACCCGGCACCGAGCAGGACGAACAGGATCAGCCGCTGCCTGCCGCCGAAGCGAGGGGTCGTGTCGGTCATCAAGGGACAGTTCCTTCCTTTAAAGGCGCCGGACGGCGAGCGCGCCGTCCAGCGCCGGATCGCGGGCATGCTCGGCAGACCGCACCTCGGGTGCGGTGTGGTCGCGGGGATTCAGCCGTCGAGGTGGTCCTTCAGCGCGCCCAGCGGACCGTCCCAGTCGCGGGCCAGCGCGGCCAGGAACTGCTGCGCCACCTGCATCGGCGCGGAGCGGAGCCGGTACCGCACCCGGCGCCGCTCTCCCGGTTCCGCCGTCACCAGGCCGGCGTCGGCCAGCAGGTTCAGGTGCTTGGCGATGGCCTGCCGCGTGATCGGCAGGCGATCGGCCAGGTCCGTGGCCGTGGCCGGCCCCCCCGAGGCCAGCTCGGCCAGGATGGAGCGCCGGCTCGGATCGGCCAGCGCGATGAAGACCTGTTCGGCGACCGCCTCGATGTCAGACGGCATCGAGGTGGACGGCCAGCTCGCCCAGTTCGCTGGCCCAGCCCTCGGTGTGGGCGTCGTACGCCTTGCGGTGGGCGTCCTCAGGCAGCTGGGAGAAACCGGTCTCGACCACCGTCAGCCGCGTGCCCGTATCGACCGGTTCAAGGGTGAACTCCACATAGGTCCGGCGCGGATCGTCCTTGGGCAGCCCGTGGATCTGCCAGGTGAAGCCGAACACCGTCGGCTCCTCCACCCGCTCCACCCGCATGTCGACCGTGAACCCCTGGGCCCACTCCATCCGGGCGGCCCCACCCGGTCGCAGGTCGATCGTCGCCTCGTCGCCGAACCAGGCGCGCAGCCCCTCGGCCGTGGTGAGCGCCGTCCACACCTTGCCCGGCGGCTGAGCGACCTCCATGGTCCGCTCGATGCGATCGGGAAAGCCCATGACTACCTCCAGCTAGTAGCAACTGAACAGTTGCCACACTATGGCAACCAATTGGTTGCGTCAATGGGCCCCTTGGGATGGCCGTGTTGGGCGGGGACCGGTGTCAGCCGTCCCCGACAGCCTCACCCTGGTCTCCCCGGCCCGCCGCAGCGCCCTGCCCGGCGCGTCCTTCCCCGGCGACCCCGGCGGCTACCCGACCCGCGATGAGGTCGTCGCCTACCTGGCCGGCTACGCCGAACGCCTGGACGCCGACATCCGCACCGGACACCGCGTGATCAAGGTCGGCGCCGGCGCCCGGCACGTCCTGACCCGGCTCGGTGCGTAGGGCGGGTCAGGACGGGGTGAGCGCGGGCAGGGCGAACAGGCCGGAGAGCCGGGTGAGGCGTTCGGGGACGGCCCGGTAGTACACCCACGTTCCGCGCCGCTCGCCCTCGATCAGCCCGGCCTGGCGCAGGACCTTCAGGTGGTGGGAGATGGTCGGGGCGGACAGCTCGAACGGCACGGTCAGATCGCACACGCACGCCTCGCCGCCTTCGACCGAGGCGATCAGGTTCAGCAGCCGCAGCCGGACCGGGTCGGCCAGCGCTTTGAACACCGAGGCCAGCTCGGCCGCCTCGTCCTCGCCTAGCACCGGACCGCTCAGCGGGGCGCAGCACACCGGATCGGTGACGTCCTCAAGGTCCACCAACTTAGACATACATCTAATTTGACATCCATCGATCCAATGAAGCAAGCTGGCGACTGATTAGATGAACTTCGAAACAGCGAGTAGCCTTCGCGATCCGGACAGGGAGTCATCGTGAGCGAGAAGCCCGAACCGCAGGAGTCCGCCGCTTCGCCTGCGGGGAGCTGCTGCGGGGTCAGCGCCTGCTGTGGCGACAACGAGCGGGCCGTGCACCCGGACAAGACCGTTGAGCAGGCCAAGACCGACGCCGGCTGCGGCTGCCTGGACACCCGGGACAACGCCGGCGGGCTGCCGATCGTGGTGATCGGCGCCGGGCCGGTCGGCCTGGCCGCCGCCGCGCACCTGGCCGAACGCGACCTCGACTTCCTCGTCCTGGAGGCGGGCGGCACCGTCGGCGCCGCGATCGGTGAGTGGGGGCATGTCCGGTTGTTCTCGCCCTGGCGCTACGACACCGACGCCGCCGCCCGGCGGCTGCTGGAACCGACCGGCTGGAGCCCGCCCGACCCCGAAACCCTGCCGACCGGCGCCGAGTTGGTCCGCGACTACCTGACCCCGCTGGCGCGGGTGCCCGCGCTGGCCGGACGGATCCGTACCGGCACCCGGGTGGTCGCCGTCGCCCGCCACGGCGTGGACGTCACCCGTACCGTCGGCCGCCAGGACCACCCGCTGCTGGTCCGCACCGTCGGCCCGGACGGCACCGTCACCGATCTGGCCGCCCACGCGGTCATCGACGCCTCCGGCGCCTGGGGCCGCTCCAACCCGCTCGGCCACTCCGGCCTGCCCGCCCCCGGCGAGGATCAGGCCGTCTCGTATCTGACCGGCCCGCTTCCGGACGTGCTCGGACGCGACCGCGCGCGTTTCGCCGGCAAGCACGCCCTGGTGGTCGGGATGGGGCACTCGGCGGCCAACACCCTGCTCGCTCTCGCCGAGCTCGCCGCGGCCGAGCCCGGCACCCGCATCACCTGGGCCGTGCGCGGCACCTCGGTCGCCCGCCTGTACGGCGGCGGCGACGCCGACGGCCTGCCCGCCCGCGGCGCGCTCGGCACCCGCCTCAAGGCCGCCGTGAACGACGGCGAGATCGACCTGGTCCGCGGCTTCACCATCACCGGCCTCACCGCGCCCGAAGGCGGACCGGCGGCCGGGCCCGTCCAGGTCACGGGCCGGACCTTGGACGGGACGCGCGTCCTTGAGGCCGACACCGTGGTGGCGGCCACCGGGTTCCGGCCCGACCTGGACATGCTGCGCGAGGTCCGCGTCGAGCTGGATCCCGCCATCGAGGCGCCGGTCCGGCTCGCCCCGCTGATCGACCCCAACGTCCACAGCTGCGGGACTGTCCCGCCGCACGGCGAACGCGACCTCGCCCACCCCGAGCCCGGCTTCTACCTGGCCGGCGCCAAGAGCTACGGCCGCGCCCCCACCTTCCTGCTGGCCACCGGGTACGAGCAGGTCCGCTCCATCGTCGCTGCCCTCGCCGGAGACCGGCAGGCCGCCGACACCATCCAGCTCGACCTGCCCCAGACCGGCGTGTGCTCCACCAGCCCGGTCACCGAAGACCCCCTGCCCGGCACCTCCGCCGAGCAGAGCGAGGGATGCGGCGCCTCCTGCTCCACCGAGCCCGCCGAACCGGTGAACGCGGCCGCAGGCCAGGCCCTTCCGGTCGTCCAGGCGGAGACGGAAGAGGGAATGGCTCGCGGATTCTTCGGCTGATAACGTATTAGCCCATGGTGATGTCAGTCGAGAATGATGTGCTTCGGGCGCTGGCCGACCCGCTGCGCGCCCGCATCGTGCAGTTGTTGGCGGGTGAGGCGCTGTGCACCTGCCACCTGGTCGCCGAGACCGGGGCCAGGCAGACCAACATCTCCAATCATCTGCGCGCGCTGCGTGAGGCCGGGCTGGTGGACACCGAGCCCTGTGGCCGCTTCACCTACTACCGGCTGCGTCCCGAGGCGCTGGACGATGCCGCGGCCCAGCTCGCGGGGTTGGCCGAGGCCGCACGGCAGGTGGCCGCGAACGAGCGAAAGAGGCCCTGCACGTGACCAGCCTCAAACAGGCGCGCGCCACCGCCGGCCGCGATGGGCCCAGCGTGGTCGCCGGCCTGTCGCACCTGGACCGCTTCCTGCCGGTGTGGATCATCGCGGCGATGGCGCTCGGGCTGGGCGTCGGGCGTGCCGTCCCCGGCCTGGACGACGCGCTCAGCAAGGTGGAGATCGGCGGGATCTCGGTCCCGATCGCGCTCGGCCTGCTGGTCATGATGTACCCGGTACTGGCCAAGGTCCGCTACGACCGGCTCGACACCGTCACCGGCGACCGCCGCCTCATGCTCTCCTCGCTGGTACTGAACTGGCTCGTCGGCCCGGCGGTGATGTTCGCGTTGGCCTGGGTCTTCCTGCCCGACCTGCCCGAGTACCGCACCGGGCTGATCATCGTGGGGCTGGCCCGCTGCATCGCCATGGTCATCATCTGGAACGACCTGGCCTGCGGCGACCGCGAGGCCGCCGCCGTGCTGGTCGCGCTCAACTCGGTGTTCCAGGTCGCCGCGTTCGGCGTCCTCGGCTGGTTCTACCTGCACCTGCTGCCGGGCCTGCTCGGCCTGGACACCGACGACGTGCACTTCTCCACCGGCAAGATCGTGGTCAACGTGCTGGTGTTCCTCGGCGTCCCGCTGCTGGCCGGCTACCTCACCCGGCGCCTGGGCGAGAGGGCCCGCGGCCGCGAGTGGTACGAGGCGCGGTTCCTGCCGCGCATCGGCCCGGTCGCGCTGTACGGGCTGCTGTTCACCATCGTGGTCCTGTTCGCCCTGCAAGGGAAGACGATCACCTCCCAGCCCGCCGACGTCGTCCGCATCGCCGTCCCGCTGCTGGCCTACTTCGCGCTGATGTGGGTCGGGGCTTTCGCTCTGGGGTGGGGTGTCCGGCTTCCCTACCCGCGCACCGCGACCCTGGCCTTCACCGCCGCCGGCAACAACTTCGAGCTGGCCATCGCGGTCGCGATCGGCACCTTCGGCGTCACCTCCGGGCAAGCCCTCGCCGGAGTCGTCGGGCCGCTGATCGAAGTCCCCGTCCTGGTCGCCCTGGTGTACGTGTCCCTGCGGCTACGCCGCCGGTTCCCGTCCTCCGCGCAAGGTAAGGCGAGTCGAGAATGACCGCCTTGTGGCCGATGCTCGTCACCGACCTGCTCATTCCGCCCGACCCGCGAGGACTCTGATGCCTGACAAGCCCACCGTGCTGTTCGTCTGCGTCCACAACGCCGGACGTTCTCAGATGGCCGCCGCCTACCTCACCCACCTCGCCGGCGACACCGTCGAGGTCCGCTCCGCCGGATCGGCGCCCGCCGACCAGGTCAACCCCGCCGTCGTGCAGGCCATGGCCGAAGAGGGCATCGACATCTCCGCCGAGATCCCCAAGGTCCTCACCACCGACGCCGTGCGGGCATCCGACGTCGTCATCACCATGGGCTGCGGCGACACCTGCCCGGTCTTCCCCGGCAAGCGCTACCTGGACTGGACCCTCGACGACCCCGCCGGGCAAGGCGTCGACGCCGTCCGCCCCATCCGTGACCAGATCCGCACCCGCATCGAGAAGCTCGCCGCCGAACTCATCGCCTGACCACCACCCGCCGCCGTAGCCGGCGTGGAGCGTCATGACGGCAGGAAGATGGCGGTCGCCTCGTCGGCGAGTACGGCGGAGTGCGAGGCGTCCGGGTCGGTCTGTGCCAGGTGCAAGAGTCCGAGGATGGCCGCGTAGGCGACCCGTGCCCGGGACGCCGCCCGGTCCGGCGGCAGGCCGAGCTCGCCGTAGGTACGGGCCAGGAGTTCCAGCCGAGCCTGGTTCACCCGGCGAACCGCGTCCCCGACCCGGGGGTCGTTGCGGTCGCCGAGCAGGCTCAGGTGCACCGACGGCGCCAGCGGCTGGACGGCCTGGACGACGGCGGTGAGCAGCTCGCGCAGCCGCCGTGCCGGATCGGCGATCACGGCGAACTCGGTGAGCCCCTCGTCGCCGTGACTTCGCACCCACTCCGCGAGTGCCGCCGTGATCAGCTCGTCCCGGTTCCGGTAGTGCGCGTAGAAGCTGCCCTTGGTCACGCCGAGCGTCCGCGCCAGCGGTTCGACGGCGACCGCGGCCAGCCCGCCGTTCGCGATCGCCTTCAGCGCGGCCCTCGGACCCGTCGGCGGACCCCTATGAGCTGCGGTTTTCACGTCTGTGCGGGGTCAGCCACCTTCGTTGAGAGACAACGACGAGGAGAGGACGCCGCTGTGGACCAGGACGAGATCGTCTCGCGCGGCCCGGAAGGGCGAGGGCCGTCGCGGGATGTGGCCGGGGTTCTGATGCTGGTGAACGGGGTGGTCGCGGCGATCGGCGGGGCGTATGTCACCACCGGCTCGCTGGCGGTCACGGTGCTGGCGGGCGCGGCCGCGCTGGTGCTGGCCGTCCTGGTGGTCAGGAAGCGGTGATGACTGGTTCCGGCCGGAGCCCTTGTGCCCGATTCAGGCTCCGGCCGGAGGCGCCGCAAGGAAAAGTGAGAGCACCCAAAGCCTCCTTGGAGATTGGAGGGTAGGCAGCTGGTGCACGACGAACGCTCCAGACCACCGCCCGGCCCGGCACAGGGCTCGCCTTCGGCCGTGCAGCCGCAGGTTCCCCGGTGGTTCTCGGACCTGTATCCGAGCGAGTTCCGCGCCCTGGTCAAAGTGGCTCTGGTCAAAGGGGCGACTCTTGACGAGGCGCAGGACGCCGCGCAGGCGACCCTCACCGAGTTGCTCACGCACGTCATGGCCGGCCGGCTGATCGCCCATCCGCGCGCGTGGGCGCGCAAGGCGCTGTGGAGCAACTTCATCGGCCCCCGTGAACGGGACCGCAGGCATCTGCGTCGAATGATCGAAGGCGGCTGCGCCGTGGCCGAGGCGGAGACGCACGATGCGCTCAGCGTGTGGGAGGACGAGCAGGCCATCGAGCCGTTGCTGGCGCTGCTCACCCCGGCGCAGCGCGAGGTGATGGACTGCGTGCTGGACGGTCTCGGCACCGCCGAGATCGGCGAGCTCCTCGGCAAGAAGCCGGCCACTATCCGGAAGAACCTCCAACTGGCCCGGGACAAACTCAAACCGCTGCTGAACCACGAGCCCGCGTCACCACCGCCGGACCCTGGGGAGGAGGACACGCTGTGAACACCGACCCCGGTCATGTCCCTGAGGATGCCTCCCGGCACGGCGCGGCCCGAGAGATGGCCGACTACCTGGACGCCATCGACGCGGTCGTCGAGGCGCACATCACCGACGCGGTGGTGGCCGATCGCCTGGCCCAGACCGTCCACCAGGCCCAAACCTGGTCAATCGACCCCGCCCCCTCCGTCAACGAGGAGAGTGCGCCAGCGGCACGGATGGTCTTCTCACGGCCGGTTCGTGGTGTGCCCGTCGTTGGCAGCCGGCCCGTCCCTGCTTCAAGCAGGTCCTCCGTGACCGAGCACACGCTGCTTGCCCGGCCGCGTGTGGACGAGGTGCCCGACAAGGAGCTCATCGCCCGGCACGTCCAGGGGGACCCGCACGCGTTCGCTGAACTGGTGCACCGGCACCGCGACCGGATGTGGGCCGCGGCGCTGCGGACGCTCGGGGATCCCGAGGAGGCGGCCGACGCACTGCAGGACGCCTGCCTCTCGGCGTTCCGGGCCGCCGGACGGTTCCGCGGTGACGCCGCCGTCACCACCTGGCTGCACCGGATCGTGGTCAACGCCTGCCTGGACCGGATCAGGCGCAAGTCCGTCCGTCCGGCGACGCCGATGGGCGACGACGCCACCTTCGAAGCCGCCGCGCCCAAGATGCCCGACCCGACCGACGCGCACGGGGTGTCCCTCGATGTCCGCGCCGCGTTGCTGCACCTGCCGGTCGAGCAGCGCGCGGCACTGGTTCTGGTCGACCTGATGGGCTGCTCCGTGGACGACGCGGCGCAGATGCTGGAGGTCCCCCCGGGGACGATCAAGAGCCGTTGCGCCCGGGGACGGGCGCGGCTCGCGCCACTTCTCGTCCAACACCGGAACCGGCATGACGCCAGAGGCATGGAAGGAGGCGGTTCGCCCGGCTGACACCGTCGCGCCGTGAGGCCCCGGGTGGGGACGCGTTCGGCCGAGCAGGCATGCTTGGCCGTGACCGAGCACCCGAGACCAGGCGAAGGAGACCCTTTCCTTGAGCACCCCGACTCTGATCGACGTCCCCGAAGCGTTCGCCGCGGCGTATGGCGGGAACAGTGTCGAGGCGCGTGCCTGGGTCGCCGAGCTGCCCCGCCTCGGGGGCGAGTTCCTGGAACGCTGGGGATTGCGGCGCGACGGCCCGGCCGCCTATGGCATGGCCTCGCTGGTGCTGCCCGTGCTCCGGGCCGATGGGACGCCCGCCGTCCTCAAGCTCCAGCAGCTCCGGGAGGAGACCGCCGGTGTCGCGGCCGGCCTGCGGGCGTGGGACGGCGACGGCATCGTGCGCCTGCTCGACGATGACGCCGAGAGCTGCACCCAGCTGCTGGAGCGGCTGGACGCGACCAGGCCGCTGTCCTCGATGGCGGACGACGACGCGGCCGTGCAGGTGCTGGCCGAGCTGATGGCGCGCCTGACCTCGGTGCCGGCCCCGGCGGGGATGCGGCGGCTGGCCGACATCGCGGCCGCCATGCTCGACGAGGTCCCGCGGGCGGTGCCGGCGCTGCGCGACCCCGCCGAGCGGCGTCTGGTGCGGACCTGCGCGTCCGCCGTGGACGAGCTGATCGGCGAGTCCGGCGACCGCCTGCTGCATTGGGATCTGCACTACGACAACGTCCTGGCGGGGGAGCGGGAGCCGTGGCTGGCCATCGACGCCGAACCGCTGGCCGGAGATCCCGGATTCGACCTGCTGCCGGCGCTGGACAACCGGTGGGACGAGGTGCTGGCGACCGGCGACACCGGGCGCGCGGTGCTCCGCCGTTTCGATCTGCTGACCGAGGTGCTCGGTCTGGACCGGCAGCGGGCCACGGGCTGGACGCTCGGCCGCGTCCTGCAGAACTCGCTGTGGGACATCGAAGACGGCAAGACCGCGCTGGACCCGGTCCAGGTCGCCATCGCCACCGCCCTGCTGAACCGTTCGGCGCGCACGTAGGCGGCTGAGGGCCATCGGCCAGGACCGGCCAGCCCTCGCCCGCCCGGCCTCCCGATCATGTCGGCACAATCGGGGACGGGAGAGGCCGCGGCGAGAGCGGGCGACATGCTTCGTGGCAACGGCCGGATCGATCTCCGGCGGCTCACGGCGGTCGGAGTTCTTCTCGTGCTGGCCGGGCTCGCCTTCGCGCTGCGCCGCGACCACGGCGTCCCGGGTGTCCCCGCCGACCGGTCCGATGGGGCGGTCGGCGGTGCGCTGGTCCTGGTGGTCGCCTGCTGGGTGGCCGCCTACCTGGTCCTGGCGAGGACGGTGCGGTCGAGGCGCGCGGCCCTCGCCTTCTCCACGTCCGCGTTCGGCGCCGTCGCCGTGGTGGTGATGATCTCCGCGCGGCCCTCCACGTCGCCGTCCGTCGAATGCGAGGAGGGCCTTGCTCCGGGCTGCGGGGAGGTGTCGAAGCCGACGCCATCGGTCTCCGTCTCTCCGGTCACCGAGTCGCCCCGTCCGCACCTGTCGGGGACGGTTCCCCTCGGGGCCCTGCTGGTGGGGACGGCCCTGGCCGCTGTGATCGTCGGAGTCGTGATCGCCGTGCTCGGTCACCGCGGCCGGCGGCGGGGCCGTGAGGCGGAACCGGTGGGCGAGGAGTCCCGTTCGGCCGCGCTGCGGACGGCCGTCGAGGCGGCCGGATACGCGCTGCGCGGCGGCGGCGCTCCCCGGGAGGCCGTGATCGCCTGCTACGCGGCGATGGAACAGGCCCTCGCCCAGGCGGGCGCCGGGCCCAGACCGTCCGACAGTCCCGCCGAGGTGCTCACCAGAGCCGCCGCCGGGGGCCTCATCCGCGGTGAGGACGCCGAGACTCTGACAGCGCTGTTCCGGCGGGCCCGCTTCAGCCGCCACACCGTCACCGAACACGACGTGCGGCGGGCGCGGGAGGCCCTCGCCGCCGTCCGCGACGATCTGGGCGGTGTGCTCGGGGAGGTGCCGTGAACCGCGTCCACCTCGTCGCTTTGGGCGTGCCGGTGGCCGTCGGCGTCGGCGCGGTGGCGGCCGGGGCGGAGGGCGCGCTGGCGGCGGCGACGGGCCTGGCGGTCGTCGCGATGGCCGCCGCCTGGCTGACGGTCGTGCGGGCGCCCCGGCCCCAGGCCGGGCATGACGCGCCCGCGCCGGATCCGCTCGCCGCGTTCGTCACGTACCGGAAGATCGAGTCGTCTCTCAGGTGGGCGGGCACCTCCCAGGCGCACTACGACCGGATCGTGCGCCCGCTCCTGTCGCGGCTGCTCGCGGAGCGGCTGCTGGAGCGCCGCGGCGTCGACATGGCGGCGCGGCCCGATCTCGCCCGCGACATCGTGGGCCCCGAACTGTGGCCCTTCTTCGACCCGGCCGCCGCCGGTGCCGGAGACGATCGGCGGCGCGGGGTCGGCGACGACGTCCTGCGCCGCCTCGTGGAAAGGCTGGAGGAGACATGACGTTAAGCCCCGGACAAGCGGGGGAGCAGGCGCGGCTCGTCCTGGACGAGGTGGAGCGCGCCGTCGTCGGCAAGCGCCCCGTCCTGGAACAGATCCTGTGCGGCATCCTCGCGGGCGGGCACGTGCTCATCGAGGACTTACCCGGGCTCGGCAAGACGCTGGTCGCCCGCTCGTTCGCGACGGTCCTCGGGCTCGGCTTCACCCGGATCCAGTTCACCCCGGACCTGCTGCCCGCGGACGTGACGGGCGCGCCCGTCTACGACCCGCGCGCCGGCGACTTCGAGTTCCGGCCGGGGCCCGTCTTCACCAACCTCCTCCTCGCGGACGAGATCAACCGCACCCCGCCCAAGACCCAGGCGGCGCTGCTGGAGGCCATGGCCGAAGGCCAGGTGAGCATCGACGGCGTGACGCACGCGCTGCCCCGCCCGTTCGTCGTGCTGGCCACCGACAACCCGATCGAGTACGAGGGCACCTATCCGCTGCCCGAGGCCCAGCTCGACCGGTTCCTGCTGCGCGTGCGGGTCGGCTACCTGCCCGCCGAGGACGAGACCGAGCTGCTGCGCCGCCGCCTCGCCGGGGGCGGGCGGCCCCCTCGGCTCGAACCGGTGGCCGACGCGGCCGGGGTCCTGGCGATGCGGGACGCCCTCGAACGCGTCGAGGTGGACGACGACCTGCTCGCCTACGTCGTCCGGCTGCTCGCCGCGACCCGCGGCCACCCGCAGGTGCTGGTGGGCGCCAGCCCGCGCGGCGGCCTCGGCCTCGTGGGGCTGGCGCGCGCCCGCGCGGTGTTCGCCGGGCGCGACTTCGTCGTCCCCGAGGACGTCAAGGGCATCGCCGTGTCCGCCCTCGCGCACCGCATCAGCCCGCGTCCCGAGCTGTGGGTGCGCCGCGTCACCGGGGACGACCTCGTCGCCGAGATCCTCGACGAGGTTCCCGCGCCCCGCGTCGAGACCGTCCGATGAACCGGCACACCCTCCACTGGCGTGCCTCGCCGCACGCGGTCCGGCTGGCCCTGGTCGCGCTCCTGGCCATCGTCGCGGCCCTGGTCACCGCGGAGGGCGCGGCCCTGGTCGTCGCCGTGCCTCCGTTGGTGCTGCTGGCCGCCGCCCGGCGTCCCGCGGTCTCCACGCTGGACGCGGAGTGGCGCCTGAGCACCGACCGGTGCTTCGAGGGCGAGACCGTGGAATTGCACCTGGTCGTGCGCGCCGCCGACCGGCTCGACCAGCTCGGCCTCACCCTCGTGCCCGGATCGGTCAAGCTCCTCGGCCCGGGCGCGGTCACCGTGACCGACGGCTCGTGGGCCGAGGCGACCTGGACGGTCGGCGTCGAGCGGTGGGGCCGCCGGTCCGTCGGGACGATCGAGATCACCTGCCTGGGAGCCGGGCGCACCCGCCGGGCGGTGCTGTCGCTCCCCGCCGGAGAGCTCGGGGTCTTCCCGGCCGCCGACGCGTCGCGGTCCGGCGTCCGCCCCGCGGACCTGCTCGCGCGCATCGGCGATCACATCAGCCGCGTCGCCGCCGAGGCGGTCGAGTTCACCGGGATCCGCCCGTACGTCCCGGGGGACCGGCCGCGGCGCGTCAACTGGGCGGTCAGCTCCCGGCGCGGCGAGCTGCACGTGAACCAGCAGTCGGCCGAACGGGCCGCCGACGTGGTCGTCCTGCTCGACACGCTCTCGGAGGCCGGCTCGCCGGGCGACACGACGCTCGACCGGGCGGTGCGCGGCGCCGCCGCGGTGGTCCGGGCCCAGCTGCGCCGGGCGGACCGGGTCGGGATCGTCGTCCTCGGCAGCCGCATCCGCTGGCTGCGCCCCGACCTCGGGGAACGCCACTTCTACCGGATCGTCGAGGCGGTGCTGGACGCCTGGCGCGAGCCGGGCTACCGGCGGCCCCACGTGACACGCATCCCGCCTCCCGCGCTGCCGCCCGGCACGCTGGTCCTGGTGTTCTCGCCGCTGCTCGACCACGACGCGATCGAGGTGGTCCGCAACCTGCGGGAACGCGGCTTCGAGACGATCGTCGTGGACGTGCTCCGCGAGGAGCCCCCGGTGGCGGCCGACGACCTGGCCCTGCGGCTCTGGCGACTGGAGCGCGCCGTCCTCGTCCGCCGCATGGCCGACCTGGGCATCCCCGTCGTCCCGTGGACGGGACCCGACACGCTGCGCACAGGCCCCCGCCGATGACGACCCTGCTCCTGACCGGCGCCGCCTACCTGGTGACCCTGGCCCTGCTGGCCGTCGAACTCCATGAGACCGCTCCCAGCGACCGGCGTGCGTGGCTGCGCCAGCAGGCCCCGCCGCTCGTGTGGACGGTGCCGGTCACCGCCGCCGTCGCGCTCTTCACCCTCGCCGACACCACGCCGTTGCACGACCGCGCGGCTTGGGCGGTGGTCATCGCACCCGCCGCCACCACCGCCGCCTTCCTGATCGCGCTCGGGGTCCGCAGGCGCCGCACCTGAGCGCGCTTAGGCTCTGGCCGTGGAACTGGAGATCCGGCACCTGCGCGTGGTCCTCGCTCTGGTGGACAGCGGCAGCCTCACCGGGGCGGCGGCTCAGCTCGGCATCTCGCAGCCGACGGTGTCGGAGACCCTGCGCCGGGCCGAGCGGGTCGCGGGCGGCGCCCTGTTCCGGCGGGGAGCGCAGGGCGCCTCACCCACGCCGCTGGGGGAGGTGGTCGCCGCGCACGCGCGAGGGGTGCTCGACTCGCTGGCCCGGTTGAAGACCGCCGGGACGGCGTTGCAGCTGAGCTGCACCCCCAGCACGCTGCATCCATACCTCGTCGTCCTCGCGCCGGAGGCGTTGGGAAGGGCGGTGGAGGTGCACGCGGCGCCGGAGTCCGCCGCGCCCGTGGACCTGGTCGCCGACGGCCGGGCGCACGCCGTCCTGGCGACGGACTTCCGCGGCCACGAGCACCCCGAGGTGCCGGGCGTACGGCGCACCCTGGTCGCGCACGAGCCGATGTTCGTGGCGGTCGCCGCAGACGGCCCGCTGGGGGAGCGCGGCGAGGTGGACCTCGCGGACCTCGCGGGGCTCACCTGGGCGGTGACGCCGGTCAGGGACCGGCGCCGGGCCTACCTGCTGGACGTGCTCACCGGGGCGGGAGTGCGGGCGCGGGTGCGGACGGTCGACTTCGCCGCGGCGTTCGGGCTGGTCGAGATGGGCCGGGTGGTGTTGCCGGCCATGCCCGGTGCCCGGCCGCGCGCGGGCATCGCGTTCCTGCCGCTCGCGGGCGCGCCGCTGGCGGTGCGGACGAGCCTGTTCTGGCAGGCGGACGGTCCGTTGCGCCCGGACGAGGTGGCCCGGTTGCGCGCCCGGCTGGTGGTCGCCCAGCACGAGCGGGTCGAGCGGGCCCCGCACTACCAGCGGTGGCTGGGCAGGCATCCGGAATGGCGGACGACGCCCTCAGGGTGACGCCGACCCTCAGGGTGACGCCGAGCCCAGCCAGCCGTGGTGGCGGTCGAACCAGCCGGGCACCCGGCACTGGCTCCGCGCCGCTCGCCGGTACGCGCGGACGAGCTCGGCGGAGATCCGCTCGGCCTGCGCGCGGGCGAGCGAGGACGCCAGCAGCACGTGCCGGATCCTCAGCGGCGAGCCGCGGATCTCCGCCACCGCGCCCGGCATGCCGCCGCGGCTGACCAGCGCCTGCACCAGTGTCACCACGGGATCGCCGCGCCGCACCGTCTGCGCGGCGCTGAGCAGGGCGGGGGTGCGGATCAGCGGCGTCCGCAGGCCCGCGGCGGCGCAGACGTCCCTGACGTGCCGGGTGAACTCCCCTCCGTCATACCGGTCCGTGAGCCAGACGAACTCCACCAGCCGCGCCAGCTCGACGACGCCCTGGTGGTCGATCTCTGGCGGCACCGTCACGAAGACCGGCTCGCGGCCGACCTCGACCAGCGCGACGCCTTCGGGGACGAAGCACTCCCGGCCGGGGTAGTCCACGTGCGCCACCAGGTCGAGCTCGCCGGCGACCAGGGCGTTGACCGCCTCGGCCCGGTTCTCCACCACGGTCAGGTCCACCGGGCGCTCGGGTACGGCGGTGGACGCGGCCTCGCCGAGGAACGCGGCCAGCGCGGTGGGCAGGACGCCGATGCGCAGCTGCGGCCGGTCGCGCAGGGCGCGCATCGCCCGGGCCAGGTCGTCCAGGTCGGCGAGGATGGTCCGGGCGTGCTCCAGGACGGCCTCTCCCAGCGGCGTCGGCGCCACCCCGTGCGAGGTGCGGTGGAACAGCGTGCCGCCCACGGCGTCCTCGATCCTGCGCAGCTGGGCCGTCAGCGCGGGCTGCGAGGACCCGAGCCTGGTCGCGGCCCTGGTGAGGCTCCCCTCGACGCTGATCGCGTCGATCATCCTCAGGTGGCGGACCTCCAGCTCCATGGGCCGAGTATGGGCCCGCGGCCGGTACGGAATGCGGCCCATCAAAGAATGTTATACGGATTCATTATGTTCACCGCGGCGCTTTATGGGGCTACTCTCCATCAGGTCGGCGCCACAGAACATCGACATATCGGGGGGAACCAACCGGTCATCACCCGCCAGCGAAAAAGGAGCCGGAGTTGTTCCCAACCAGATTCATCACCGCGGTGCTCGGCGGCATCGCCGCCCTCGTCCTGGTCGGCGCGCCCAGCGCCACCGCCGCTCCCCAGCCCGTGGCGGTGCGGACCATCTACTACGACGCCAGCAAGGCGGCCGAGCTCAGCCCCCTGGTCGACCAGGCGGCCGAGATCTGGAACACCCGCGTCACGAGCGTCAAGCTGGTCGCGGGGCAGGGCGGCATCTCGGTGACCACCGCCCAGAACGGGTCTGCGCCCGGGACGGCCAGCTGCGTCGGCTGCACCCGCGGGCAGATCTACTTCTACCGCAACCAGATCAAGTCGTCCGGCGCCGGCCCGCTGCGCGTGGTCGTCCACGAGTTCGGCCACATCCTCAGCCTCCAGCACCCGAGCGACATCGGGAACTGCGACAAGGTGATGGCGGGCGGACGGTGCGAGAACCCCTACCCCAACGCCGACGAGAGCGCCGCGGTCCAGCGCTTCTGGGCCGGCAGCCGGCTCCGCGCCGAGCCCGGCCCGCTCCCCGCCGACGAGAGCGAGACCCTGGGGGCGCCCGCGCTGGTGACCCGCTAGCCCATCAAGCCCTCCCGGGCGCGGGGCCGGGCCGAGACCGCAGGTCCCGGCCCGGCCCTTCGGCATCCACCGGACGATCTCCGTTGCCGGTGCGCGCGGCCAGGCCAACGGCTCGGCGCTCCTGCTTCTCCAGACGCTGGTCCCGCCGCTCGCCGACATTCCGCTTGAGGGCGAAAGGTGGCGGTTCGACCGTGAGTCACGTCCCAGACTCGCCGGCCGCAAGGCATGGAAGGCCCGCGCCCCGCTGGCACCGCGCGGACGGACGGCCGGGTTCAACTGGCGGGGCTCCTACGACGACGGCTTCCGCGACCTACTGTCAGGGAAATGGCGGGAGCCGCTTCCCGACCTCCCGCAGATCGAGATACCGATCCCCAAATAGCCTGGCGCCTTCTAGGGGATGAGTTTCACTTCCGGGTAACGGCTGCTGGGACGGTCGAAGAGATGCGTGTGCCGTCCTCGCAGGTGGAGGTCGAAGAACGCGGTGACGTAGGCGCGCTGGGCCGCGATCGAGCGGTCGGGGTCGATCGTCCCGACGGTTTCGGCGACGGGTATGTTCGGCAGTTCCTTGGCTATCTGGGGGAGCATCGCTTGGGCGTCGCAGAATGACAGGTGCTGCGTCCCGATGAACCGCGCCTCGCGTTTCCAGCCGCTCGACCGGTCCCAGAACGTCTTCCAGCTCGGCACGCTCTCCCGGGTCGTCGTCTCTCCCGCCACCTGCATGAACGGCTTGGTCACGCCGCTCTGAACGACCGGTCCGTAGAGGTTGCCGTCGAGGTTGATGCCCGCGTCGAGGCGCCGGTCGTCCGCTAGGAGCTGGGCGGCCATGGCACCGCCGAAGGAATGGCCGAACATCCCGGTCCGCGACAGGTCCAGGGCGCCGCGCAGTCCGGCGGGCAGCGCCCTGCCCCCGGCGTCGGGGTTGTGCCCGCGGTCCATGCGCGCCAGCTCGTTGAGGACGAACCGCAGGTCCGCGACACGTGTGGAGACCAGTACTTTCACCAGCTTGTCCCACTCCTCCTCGGACGGGTCCTGCGGGAGCCGCCCCCGCTCGACCCGTCCGCCGGGGAACTCGACCTGGTCGGGCTGGTAGGTGTGGTCGACGCTGACGACAATGTAGCCGCGCGCGGCGAGCTCCTCGATCAGGGCGGTGCCGAGGGCGCGCGGGCCGTCCAGGCCGGGGGAGTAGAGGACGACGGGAAGGGGCGCCGCCCCGCGGTCCAGCGGTGCGCCGACGCGGGCGTGGCTCATCGTGGCCGCCCAGTTCACCTGGCCCGGCGCGACGCCCAGATCGGCGGCCGTGTTCCGGTCGAAGTCGGCCGCGGCATGGGGCGGCATCTGCGGCGCCAGAGGCAGCCTGTCCGCCTTCCGGGCGGGATACCAGATGCTCACCATGAGTTCCCGATACGGCTTGGACGGCGCCAGGGAGTCGGAGCGCGACCGGTCGATCAGATGCAGCGGGACGGTGCCGACCGGGCGCCGCACGGTGGGCGCCGGAAGCGACATCTTGACGGCCGCCGCAGCCGTTCTCGCGGTGCTTCCGGGAGCGGGCTTTTGCGCCGCGGCTTCGGTGGCCGCCGCCGGTGCGGCCAGCAGGGTCACCGCCACGGCGGCGGCGCCCATTCCGGCGGCCGCCCGTCCGCCGCGGTGGGGCCCGAAAGTTTGGGAAAAGGCTGACATCGCTCGTCTCCTCACAGGTGAGTGCCGCGTTATGAGAAGCCTTCCAGCGACGTCCCGCCTGGTGATCGACCCGGTGAACGACCCGGGCGTAATCCGGAAGGCGGTGAAGCGAGGATGTCGTCCGTCTCAGGGGGGATTCGACGTAGACGGCTCAGCGGCACCGGTTCGGAGGCGAGAGCATAAAAGCCGACAGGCTCCTGCCCGCGAACGGACAGGAGCCGGGCACAGGCGTTGGCGCGCCGAATCGGACGCCAACGCGAATCGGGCTCAGCGCGGGAGCTGGCCGCGTTTGTCGACCACACCGATCGCCAGAAGCGCGCTGTGGCTGAGGACGGTTCCCTTCTTGCCCTGATCGCCGTCCTTGACGAGGACGGAGCGTTCACCGAGGTAGGCGAAGGTCTTCTTGTCGAAGATCCACTCGGACCGCACGGGGCCCTGCACCCTGGCGACGGCCACTCCGTGGCGGCCCGCCGCGTCGACGGCGTCCGGCACCATCACCACACCCGGGATCTTGGCCGCGGCACGGTAGAAGGCGGCCGCGAGGCGGGGCGGCACCAGATTCCCATTGACCAGGAGACCGATCTCATCGAAAGCCAGGCCCTCCTTGCTTTGATCGTATCCCTTCTGCCCCTTGTGCTCCTTGTAGATGCGCTGCAGGATCGCGGCCGGGTCGGTGGGGAACGTCAACAGCCGCTTATAGCTGAAGACATTGTCTCCGCTGATTCCGGTGGGCTTGCCGCCGTTTTTGCGGATCATTCCCTCAACACCGGTCGCCAGCGGTGAGGTCCACACCTCATCGACCACCGGGGTCCGCTGCGTCGTCTTCTTCCTGCCCGGCTCCTTGCCGATCGCGGTGTAGATCCCCTTGGTCCGGGTGTAGATGAACTGGTCGTCGCCCACGGCGACGGCGGGCTTGCGCTCGGCGGCCAGTGACACGCGGTCCAGCAGCGCGACCGCGTTCTTCGGAGCGCCCCCTTCGAAGGCGACCAACGGCACCGCCTTGGGGCCGTCACCGCCGTCCACCGCGACGATCGCTCCGGCCGCCACAGCGGTGGCCGCGACCGATGCCGACAGGACACCGACGGCGAGGCGGCGCCGGCGGGCGCGCGGACGGGGGGCCGCGGCGGGGTCGGACCCCTGGATTTCCAGCATGAAGTGCTCCTTGAGGAGGCGGCGGCGACCGTCGGAGAGCTCCGGGTCGCCCGGGGCGGGCAGTAGCCCCGCCAACTCCTCGCGCTCGGCGGGGCCCGGGCCCTGCCGCGGAGTGACGTTCATCGGTGCCTCTCCTGAGTCGACCGGACCGCTTTGGCGCGGTCACCATCCAGCTGTCCGTCCAGGACGCTCGGTTCCGTTTTTCCTTCGCCCTCCCCGTCTCCCCGCCGGTCTGCGCGCGTTCGCTGGGCGCGCAGGTCCGCGTCCGTGAGCTCACGCAAGCGCTTGCGGGCCCGGGACAGTCGTGAGCGGACCGTCCCGACGGGGACGGCCAGGGCCTCCGCCGCCTCCGCGTAGTCAAGGCCCGACCACACCACGAGCGCGAACACCTCGCGCTCGGCCGGCCGCAGGCGGCCCAGGGCGGCCCGGGCGGCGGCGAGCTGCTCGGCGTCGGCCATCCGCCCGACCAGATCGTCGGCGAAATCGGGCATCGTGTCGCCGCGCGGCAGCCGCGAGAGCGCGGCCCGGTGCCGGCGGGCCGCCCGGCCGGTGTTGCGCAGCACGTTGGCCGCGATGCCCAGCAGCCACGGCCGCAGGCTCTCGCCGTCCGGGCGTATCCCCTCCCGGAGCCGCCACGCCTCCATGAAGGTCAGCGACACCACGTCCTCGGCCGCCGCCCAGTCACCCACCACCCGGACCGCATGGCGGTAGACCACGGCCGCGTGCTCGTCGAAGACCTCCGCGAACGCGTCCTGATCCCCGGCGCGCAGCCGGGCTCGCAATGACAACTCCACACCCTGTCCTGTCACGGGACCGCGGGGGGTTCCCGTGACGCCGATCACAATTGAACACGCGCAGCGCCACGGGCAGGTGGAGCGGTAGGGCAGGTCGGATTTCCGGGGCCGCATGCGGACACTGCGGGTCCGCGTCCGTTCCGGAGGGTTGATACTCGAACCACAGGGAGTGAGGAGTGCCATGGAAACCACCGCCTCCGCAGGTCAATCGCCGGACAGGCCGATCAACCGGTACGGTCCGCTGGACTCCCCGCCCGTCGAGGCCGAAGAGGCCCGGGGACGGCTCGCCCCCGGCCAGGTCGCGATCCTCGACGTCCAGCCGGTGGAACGCGTGATGAGCGACCAGCCCTTCCAACTGCGGGTGCGCCTCGCGGGCGGGACGGGCGAGGGGGTGGTCAGCGTCCTCACGCACTGGGCGGGCACACCGTTCGTCGTGGAGCGCAGGATCGGCGCCGACGACCACGACCGCGGATACGCGGACGTGGAGTTCACCGCCGACCAGTCACTGCCGCCCGGTCCCGCGACGTTCACCGTCGGTGTCATCGTCGAGTCGGGGGCGCAGGCCGACTTCACCGTCAGCGTCGCCGTGCTCCCGTCCAACCCGTTCAGCATGCGGCTGTCCCCGCGCGACAACTTCGTGACCGGGACGTTCAGCGTCCGCGCGGTGAAGTCCGGGAACTCCTACCAGATCAACATGACCGTGACCCTCAGCAACGGCGACGCCGCCGCCGTCGCCATGCGGCAGGACTTCCGGTGGGAGTTCTGGGACGGGCCGGTCGGCGGCGGGACGCTGGTGGAACAGGGCACCGGGGGCTTTCCGGACCCGATCACCGTGGGCGCGCACAGCACGTGGGAGGGCTGGATCGCGTTCAACTCGCCCAGCGGCAGCGGCATCTTCAACAAGCTGGAGGGCAGGGAGGACCTGGCGGTCCGGATCATCATGACCCGCCAGTCCGGGGGCACCGTCGAAGCCCAGATCACGGTGCGGACGATGTTCTCCTACGGTCTGAACATCACCCGGGTCGGTGCCGAGTCCTTCACCAACGAGGAGTACACCGACCTCTACCGCGCCGTGGACGTGACCCGCACCATCTACGAGCGCCGCGATGTCACGGTGGCCGTCGACCGCCGCTTCATCTCCAACGCGAGCGCCGGCGGCTTCACCGTCATCACGTCCGAGACCGAGGCCCGCGACCTGTTCGAGCAGTGGTCGGGCCCCGACAACGGGTTCATCGACGTGTTCGTGGTGCCGAGCATCTCCGGCACCGGCTTCGACGGGCTGGCCGGCGCCATCCCCGGGCCGACCTCGCACGACGGCCGCAACAGCGGCGTGGTGGTGGACAAGAGCGGCTTCGTCGACGGCGCCGGCGTCCGGCACCTCAACGTCGCCTACCTCGGCATGCTGATCGGCCATGAGGTCGGGCACTACCTTGGGCTCGTCCATGTCAGCGAGGCGGGCAACCTGATGCTCTCCTCCAGCACCGCGACCGACACCAATCTCAACTACGACCCCCAGTACCGGACGATCATCCGGCACGGGTGGGTCCGCATCGCGTGAGGACCGGCAGGTATGAGCGAGAGAGCTGGACGGGAAGAAGAGCCCGCCACGCGTCCGTCGACCTTCGTGAGCCGGGAGGGGCTCCCCGGCGTGCGTGCGCGTGAGGAGGTCAACGAGCTGCTGCGGGCGCACGACCCCGAGGTCGCCGAGGAGAACCTCGCCCGGCTGACCGACGAGCACAGCCCGCTGCTGCGCCAGATCGCCCGGGAGCGGGACGTCTCCGCGCGCGATCCGCACCTGCGCCGCAACGCGATCACGGCCCTCGGCCGCGTCGTGTCGGTGGAGAACCTGAACGTGCTGGCCGAGCTGGCGGCCCTCGACGACGACGAGCTGATCCGCGCCAGCGCCCTGACGGTGCTCGCCGGCACCGGGCTGCGGCTCGCCGTCCCGCTGCTGGCCGACGCGCAGGAGTCGCGGTCCCCGGTGGAGGCCGCCGCCGGGGCCAAGGGCCTGGCCGCGCTGGCCGACCGCCTCGGCACTGACGCCGTCGAGGCGGCTTTGCGTCCCGGGCAGCGGCAGCCGGGCCCGGCGGAGACCAGCGGCGGCGAGACGGAGGCCGACCCGTCCCGGTAGCGGCCCCGCCGGTCCTGAGGTCAGTCGACTACGAGGACGATCTTGCCTCGGATTCCGCCCGCCTTGTAGAGGCGGTGCGCGTCGGCGGCCCGCTCCAGGGGGAGGCTGCCATGGATGTGCCATTTCAGCTTGCCCTGGGCGTACAGGTCGGCCATCTCGGCCAGCCGCGCCGCCGTGCGCTTGGCCGGGCTCAGGCGGACGCCGAGGGCGGCCGCGCGGTCGTGGTCGTACAGCGTGATGATGCGCGAGCGGTCCTTGACCAGCTCCAGCGTCGCGTCCAGGGCGGCGCCGCCGACACCGTCCAGGGACGCGTGGACGCCGTCGGGCGCGAGCTCGCGGACACGGTCGGTGAAACCGTCACCGTAGGCGACGGGAACGGCGCCCAGGGACCGGACGTAATCGTGCTGGGCCTCGCGGGCGGCACCGATCACGGTGGCGCCCCAAAGCCGTCCGAGCTGCACCGCGACCGTGCCGACCGCGCCCGCCGCGCCGTGCACCAGGAGCGTGTCGCCCGCCCCGACGTTCAGGTCCTCCAAGGCGTTGTACGCGGTCTGGGCCGGAGCGGTGAAACCGCCCGCCACCTCCCAGGGCATCGAGGCGGGCTTCCCGGTGACCTGGGCGGAGGAGATCACCAGGTGCTCGCGGTAGGCGTTCAGGAGGGTGAAGCCCAGCACCTCGTCGCCGGCGGCGAACCCGGTGACGCCCTCGCCGAGCTGGTCGATCACCCCGGCGAACTCGTTGCCGGGCGTGCGCGGGTATGCGGCGTCCGCGCCCGCGGGAAGCCAGCCCCCGACGACCGCCACGTCGAAGGGCTGGACGCCGGCCGCCCGGATCCTGACCCGCACCTGGCCCGGGCCCGCCTGCGGCTCGGGGACGTCGGCGAGACGCAGCGCCTCCGGCCCGCCCGGCCCATCGAAAACGATCACTCTGCTCATCGCGTGCTCCCTGATCGGTCGTACCAACGATCACGAAGCTAGGCGGCGCGGGCACGGGCCCGAATCCGTGGCGCCACGGTAGTGGCCACCTGGCCGTCCGGCGGGAGCGCGGTCAGGCGAAGCGGGCCAGTTCGGCGCGCGAGGCGACACCGAGCTTGGGGTACGCCTTGTAGAGGTGGTACTCCACCGTCCGGTGGCTGAGGAACAGCTGGGCGGCGATGTCGCGGTTGCTCGCCCCGGACGCCGCGAGCCGGACGATCTGCAGCTCCTGCGGCGTGAGCCGGTCCAGCGGGTCCTCGCCGCCGGACGGGGCGGGCGCGGTCTCCCCGGTCGCGCGCAGCTCGGCGCGGGCGCGTCCGGCCCACGGGACGGCGCCGAGCCGCTCGAAGGCCGCCAGGGCGGAGCGGAGCGGGACGCGGGCGTCCGAGCGGCGCCGCGCCCGCCGCAGCCATTCGCCGTACAGCAGCTCGGTCCGGGCGCGTTCGAACGGCCGTCCGCCCTGCTCGTGCAGGCGCATCGCCGCCGCGAACGCCTCCTCGCCGGGCGACAGCAGGGCCCGGCAGCGCAGCGCGACGGCCGACGCCCACGGGCGGTCGATCGCGGCGGCCCATTCGGTGAGGCGCTCGCAGGCGGCCTCCGCGCGATGCGGGGCGCCGGCGTGGACGGCGGCCTCGGCCAGGTCGGCGGACGCGAAGACCACGGCGGCGGTGTGCCGGGCGGGTCCGGAGGCGGCCTCGTCCAGGACGCGCAGCGCCTCGTCGTGGCGGCCCAGGCCGAGATGCAGCAGGCCCAGGGCGCACGCTCCCGCGGCCGCCGCCTCGGCGACCGATCGTCCGGCGGCCGCCGCGTGCTCGCGGCACCGTCCCTCGTCGCCCTCGACGGCGGCGATCCGGGCGGCGATAGCGGCCAGGCGTCCCTCCCGGTGCCGCTGGCCGGTCTCGCGGGCCAGCTCCCCGGCCTCGGCGAGGGTCGCGGCCGCGTCGCGGTGCAGGCCCGCCGCCACCTGCGTCTGCGCGACGACCTGCAAGGTCGTGGGCAGCGCACCGATCAGGCCGCGCTGCCTGCCGAGCGCGGCGTCGGCGGCGGCCAGTTCCGCGGCCGCCTCGTCCTCGCCGAGCAGCAGCGCCGGCGCCAGGACGAACAGCCGCGCGATGAGGCTGCCGAAGGGGTCCGTGCGCGACGCCGCCACCACCCCGCGCAGGAGCGGGACGCCGGACGCGACGTCCCCAGCGGCGATCCGTCCGAGGCCCACCAGCGCGGCGGCCACCGAGGCGGTCTCGCCGGCGGCGCGGGTGACGCAGGTGCCGACGGCGGCGGCGCCGATCTCGGCGGCCAGCCCGGCCACGCGGCGGACCTCGCCGTCCTCGCCCGCCGACCAGGCGTTGCCCGCCGCCATGACCAGCAGCGTCAGCGCCAGCCCCGGATCGGTGGCGGCGATCGGCACGGCGCTGTCGGCCAGGTAGCGGGCGGTGCCGGCCGGTGCGCCCCGCTCGAACTCGGCCGTCGCGCGGACCATCGCCAGCTCCGCGAGCGGCCCCGCGTCCCGCGCGTGCTCGGCGGCGCGCTCGGCCAGGGCCGCCGCCCGCTCGGTGCGGCCCCCGGTGATCGCCGACTGGGCGGCGCGGATCAGCCGGCGGGTCCCGTCGTCCCGGGACGGGCTGAGCCGGGCGGCGTGCTCGTACAGGGACGAGGCGGTCGCGGGCGCGCTGCGGCCCCGGGCAGCGGCGGCGGCCCGTTCGAGGTCGGCGGCGACGTCCTCGTCGGGCGCGGGCGACGCCGCCGCGCGGTGCAGGGCGCGCCGGTCGCCGTCCGTCGCCTCGGCGAGCGCCGTGTGGACCGACAGGCGCGTCGTCAGCGGCATGCGCTGGTAGGCCGCCGCGCGGACGAGGGGATGCCGGAACGCGACGTGGGCGCCGGTGATCCGCAGCAGGCCCGCCCGTGCGGCCGCGTCGAGGTCGCCGGCCGTTGCGCCCAGGCTGTGCGCGGCGCGCAGGACGGTGCCTAGCTCGCCGGTGCCCTCGGCGGCGGCGACCGCGAGGGCCAGTCGCGGCCGTTCCGGCAGCCGTTCGACGCGTGCGCCGAACGCGGCGAGCACGCGTCCGGTGACCGGCAGCGCGGCCGGGGGCGGGGCCTTTCCGGTGCGCTCGCCGGGGTCCAGGGCGGCGGGGAGTTCGAGCAGGGCGAGCGGGTTGCCCGCCGACTCCTCGATGATCCGGTTCCGGACGGGGACGGCCAGGTCGGAGGCCCGTTCGGCGAGGAGCGCGGCGGCGGCCCCGTCCTCCAGGCCGTCCAGCGGCAGTTCGGGCAGGCCCCGGGCGTCGAACTCCTCGCGGGCGGCGAAGACCATCGCGACGCCCTCGGCGCCGAGGCGGCGGGCGGCGAACACGAGCGCGTCGGCGGAGGCGGGGTCGAGCCAGTGCGCGTCGTCGACCAGGAACAGGACGGGACGGTCGGCCGCGAGGTCCGACAGGAGGGTGAGGACGGCGAGCCCGACCAGGAACCGGTCGCTGCCGTCCCCAAGGCGGTTTCGGGGGGTGTGGGGGGTCGTCCCCCCTCGGGAGGCAGGGCTGTTCCGGGG
>NZ_SMKU01000640.1 GCF_004349215.1 Actinomadura rubrisoli
GGGGTGTGGATGTTGCGGGGGTTGCGCGGGAGATGCTTGGGTCGAACGGTTGAGGTTGGGGCAGTGGGAGGGGATGGAGGCGCTTGCCGCGCGGTAGGACGTGCTCGTGGTGATGCCGGTCGGAAGCGGCAAGTCGGCCGTCTACGAGGTCGCCGCAGTCATGCTGGACGAACTGGTCGTCGTATGGCTGCGACCGGGTCGTTGCTCTACGGGATGTGGGCTCGATACTCACGTCCTCAACACGCGATCGGGGAGCGACGGCGCGAACGTGCGCGGATGGCGGTCGCCCCGGGATGCGGGTGGTGTTCGTCTTCATGGCCTCTGAGTAACTCGTCCGCAACGATGTGCGGGCGTTGTTGACCGAGCCTTCGACGTAGACGAGGCCCCTGCATATGGGTGCATCGAGGTGATGCGCTGCTACTGCCGCAGCCGATTCCTACTGGCGCTACTTCGGTTAGACCTGGGACCGCCCGTGTGGGTGATGCGACGACTGCGAGGCCGGACGGGCCGAAGCGTGCAGACAACCGGGCCTTTCCGACTTGCCCAGGTCGAGCACAGCGCGTGGGACTGTGGCCCGCTGGGTCTTGAACGCCTGGCGGGAGAGTTGCTCCGCCGACCCGCGCGGGGGTCGAATCTGGCGCCCGCATCTGGAAGATCACCTCGGTGGAGAGCGCGCCACTCCCGGGTCGCGGTTCAGGTGGTTGAGGGTGAAAGCGATCGTGTCACCGTCCTTTTCGATGATGTCGGCTGCTAAGGGAATGCTCGTGGATTTCGTTCTCGATCACGATCTGGTGGAGCGCGTCCGGGGGGACTCCAGGGCCGAGGTGATCCGGGCGAGCCAGCGGTCGACGGGGCCGAGGGTGAGCAGGCCGCTGCCTGCGCCCGCAAGCTCACCCGCAGCTGGGAGAAGCCGGGTGTGGGCCCGCTCCAGCACGTCCCGATCGTCCAGTTCCAGCGCGGCCGCCGCCTCCAGGCAGCACAGCGCCTCGTAGGTCAGATCTGCGGGCGGTTCCGGAAGCGCGCGCAGCGCCGACCCCGCCTTGGCGCGACGGCCCGCTTGCAACAGAGCGAAGGGCTCGGCCCAGGGACGGTAGGGACCCCAGTCCGCGTCCGGATCGACGTGTGGCCCGTCCTGCCCAGGCGGTGGTGGCCCGTTCACCAGGGGGACGCTCAACAGGGCGAGCGGCAGCAGGCCGTGCTCCAGGCCCGGCATGCCGGCGCCGTCCAGTCGCGCGGCGGCAGACCGGTAGGCCGTCTCCATCTCCGGGGCCGGAGCCGACCCGGTGGCGGCCAGCCGCAGCGCCGCGTACCACCCGGTGAACACGCTCACCAGCGGCCGTTCATGGCGCTCGGCCAGACGGTCTACGGCGGTGGCGTGCGCATCGGCCGTCGCGAAGTCGGAGAGTGCGCCACGGGCTTGCAGCCGGATCAGGTGGCCGAGGATCTCGAAGGTCGCCAGGCCGTGCCGCGTGGCCAGCGCGACCAGCTCTTCGCCGATCCCGTCCCGCCGCGCGGCGAGGCCCGCCCGGGTGCACGACTGCATGAACGCGCCGTTCAGGGCGAACGCCAGCAGCGCGGGATCGTCGAGGCGACGGGCGATCGTCTCGGCCTCACGCGCGGCCTGAGGTCCGCGCGGGGAGCGGGTGCCGCGCATCTCCAGCGCGATCGTGGCCAGCAGACGCGCCCGCGCCGCATCGTGTGGGGGCCCGCCGGGCAGAGAGGACAACGCGCGTTCCGCCGCCGCGACGATCTGCCGCGCCAGCCCCGGGTCGTCGCTGCGCGTCCAGATAGCGGGCACGTCGTAGGCGCCGATCACGCGCGCGGTCAGTTCCGGATCACCGAACTCCTCCGCCGCGATGATGGCCGCCATCCGATGCTGGCGGGCCACCTCCAGACCACCGCCGCCGGTCACCGCGAGGTCCCGGGTCAATCCGACCGTCGACTCCAGTCGCGTCCGGGCCCCACCCCCGACCGTCCGGTCATAAGCGGCGGCCGCCCGCGTCCACAACCGCGCCGCCAGTTCATCCGCATTTCCAGTCTCGCCTGCGGCTCCTTGTCCGAGCTCGACTCCCGCCCCGAACC
>NZ_SMKU01000641.1 GCF_004349215.1 Actinomadura rubrisoli
GCCCTCCCCCGCCCGGCGCGTAACCTGATCCATATGACCCGACCGCGCCTCCCGGACCCGCCTCCGATGCAGACCAACGACGTCCGCATCGCGGCCGCGGGCACCCTGGCCTGGGCGGTGGCGCTGGTCGTGCTGCTGCTCGTCGGCCTGCCCTCCGACGACCGCTGGTGGCTGTGGGTGTGCGTCGCGGGCATCGCGATCGGTCTGTTCGGCACGTGGTACACCCCGCGTCTCCAGGCCGGACGGGCGCGCATGGAGGCCGCCCGCGCCGCCGCCGAACGCGACACCGAAGCCGACGACGCCGCCGAGCCTGAGGCGCGCTGACCCGGCTAGGGCTCCAGGTCGGACTCGGCCAACAGGACGGGCAGACTCTCCGGATCGCGTAGGACGGCCTCGATCAGGAGGCGGTCCGCCCAGTTCCCGGTCGTCCAGGCGAGGGCACGGGCGAGCCCGCCGGTTCCGCTGGCGTGGACTTGGCCGTCACCGGTCCACCAGGGGACGCCCTGGCCGTCAACGGTCAGACGCTGGTGCGCGACATAGGTCGCCGGGGCCTCCGGCAGGACCGCCCGGACGACCTGCGGAACGGGACGCTTCTCTCCGGCCGACTCCACCACGCCCGGGACCTCATCACCGGCCAGGGGCAGATCCAGCAGTTCGGCGAGCCGGGCGTCACGTCCCTGCGCGGCGATGACGAGCGGCTGACCGGCCAGGAGGGGCAGGACGTCGGGACTGTCCAGGACGAGTGCGTCCGCCGCCTCCACGACCTCCACCTGGCCGTCGACCACCGCGCGGACGCGGTCTGGCGGGTTCACGGCGACGTCCGGCGCGTCGGCCAGCGCCGTCCAGAGCGCGCCCAGGTGGCCTCGGGTGATGTTCCGGCTCGGGTCACCGAGCCGGTCAAGGAGCTCTTGGGCGCCACCGGACTCGTCCAGCAGATCGTCCAGGGACGTACGGACGCCCAAGGCGAGCAGTAGGCGCTCATCAAGGCCGTCTGGGGCGGCGTCGTAGAGCCCGGTCAGCGGATCGTCCTCGTCACCGCCCAGCCGGAACTCGCCGGGCCTGCGGCCGTCCAGGATCGGATGGCGGCCCAGCCACCACGCCGTGTAGGAGGGGACCGCGACGCGCCGTCCGCCGTCCACGCTCACGTGCATCGGGTCGACGATCGCGGAGCGCCACGCTGGGCCCGCCAGCATGCGCAGCGCCGCAGGCCAGTCGTCCACCAGCTCTAGGTCGCGGACGGCCTGGAACTCCGTCACGAGTGGTGGGAGGTCCTGCGGGCCGAGCCGGGTGAGCACCTCGTCGGCCCACTGGTCCTCGCCGTCCAGGTGCAGGGTCTCGGCCTCGTCGGCCAGGCCGGTCAGGTTCACGTCCTCGGCGCGGGCGAGCGCGAAGCCGTCCAGGACGCCGGTCGCGGTGAGAGCGTCGGCGCCCCATCGTTCGAGCGTCTCGCCGTCCACCACGCCGAACGGCGCGTCGTCGGCCATGACGCCGCGCAGCGGACTGTCCGGGAGGAGCAGTTCGCCCGCCGGGTACAGGTCTCCGTCGTCGCCGGGCAGGGCCAGGTCGGCCAGCCACGGCTCGTCGCCCGGGTCGACGCGGGCGGCCGCGACGAGGCCGAGCACGGCTTCGGCGACCGCGTCGGGGTCGTCGGCGTCGAACGAGCCCTCGACCGCCGCCCGCACGGCGGGATCGGCGAGGACGGCGCGCGGGCCCGCCTCCACCGCGCCGAGCCGCAGCAGCAGCAGATGGACGGCGTCGGGGTGGACGAACCGCAGGCCGAGGGCGTCCAGGCCGCCCGGATCGACCTCGTCGGCGATCAGCAGGCCGCGCGGCCCCCGCACGACGCGGCCCGCATCGCCGGCCAGTGGCACCGGGAGAGCCCCCAGACCGTCTGTGGCGGCCCCGCCGAGCGCCTCGTACACCCGATACCACCATGCCGGTTCGCGGTCGACAGAGGCCAGCTCATCGACGACGTCCGCCAGCTCGACGCGCCGGACGCCGAGCGCCGCCAGCGCCGGACTCCGCGCAGGCCATCCCGGCGGCAGCAGCCCCCCGAGCACAGCGCCGCCATGCCCACCACC
>NZ_SMKU01000642.1 GCF_004349215.1 Actinomadura rubrisoli
TCCGTAACCTGCCCGTTCGGTTCTCGTGTTGTGCGGGGTGCCGGCGGCACACCCCCGCCGGCACCCCGCACAACACGAGAACCGAACGGGCAGGTTACGGAAGCCCTCCAGATAGGTAGGGTCTCAGTAGGTCGTCGGCTCTCTTCGTGAGGAGGTGACGGGGCGTGGCCGCTCGTGACGATGCAGGGGCGCGCAGGGCGCAGCACGACAAGGAGGTCAGAGACCTCCAAACGCAGATCTCCTTCCTGGAGGAGGAGATCTCCGTGCTGCGCCGCAAACTCGCGGAATCCCCGCGCCAAGTACGTGTGCTGGAAGAACGCCTCCATGAGGCGCAAGCGAACCTGGCCGCCGTAACAGGCCAGAACGAGCGACTCGTAGCGACCCTCAAAGAGGCTCGCGAACAGATCGTCTCGCTCAAAGAGGAGGTCGACAGGCTCGCCCAACCACCCTCCGGATTCGGGGTCTTCCTGGAAGCCCGCGACGATGGAACGGTCGACATCTTCACCGGCGGCCGCAAGCTGCGCGTGAACGTCAGCCCCGCCGTCGACGCGGACGAACTCCAACGCGGCCAAGAGGTCATGCTCAACGAGGCCCTCAACGTCGTCGAAGCCCTCGAATTCGAAGAGCAGGGCGAAGTCGTCATGCTCAAGGAACTCTTCGACGACGGAGAACGCGCCCTCGTCATCGCGCACGCCGACGAGGAACGCGTCATCAAACTCGCCGAGCCCCTGCGCGGAGTCCCCCTGCGCGCAGGCGACTCCCTCATGCTCGAACCCCGATCCGGATACGCCTACGAGAAGATCCACAAGGCCGAGGTCGAAGAACTCGTCCTCGAAGAGGTCCCCGACATCTCCTACGACGAGATCGGCGGCCTCGGATCGCAGATCGAAATGATCCGCGACGCCATCGAACTGCCCTACCTGCACGCGGACCTCTTCCGCGAGCACCAGCTCAGGCCGCCCAAGGGCGTGCTCCTCTACGGCCCGCCCGGCTGCGGAAAGACCCTCATCGCCAAGGCCGTCGCCAACTCCCTCGCCAAACAGGTCGCGGAGAAGACCGGCCAGGAAGGCAAGAGCTTCTTCCTCAACATCAAGGGCCCCGAGCTGCTCAACAAGTACGTCGGCGAAACCGAACGGCACATCCGCCTGGTCTTCCAGCGAGCCCGCGAGAAGGCCTCCGCCGGAACCCCCGTCATCGTGTTCTTCGACGAGATGGACTCCATCTTCCGCACCCGCGGATCCGGAGTCTCCTCCGACGTCGAGAACACCATCGTCCCGCAGCTCCTCAGCGAAATCGACGGGGTCGAAGGCCTGGAGAACGTCATCGTCATCGGCGCCTCCAACCGCGAGGACATGATCGACCCCGCGATCCTGCGCCCCGGCCGGCTCGACGTCAAGATCAAGATCGAGCGTCCGGACGCCGAGGCCGCCAAGGACATCTTCTCCAAGTACATCCTCACCGGCCTCCCGCTGCACCCCGACGACCTCAAGGAGCACGGCAGCTCCGAGGACGCCACCGTCGAGGCCATGATCCAGCGCGTCGTCGAACGGATGTACACCGAGACCGACGAGAACCGCTTCCTGGAGGTCACCTACGCCAACGGCGACAAGGAAGTCCTCTACTTCAAGGACTTCAACTCCGGAGCGATGATCCAGAACATCGTCGACCGGGCCAAGAAGATGGCCATCAAGCAGTTCCTCGACACCGGCCAGAAGGGCCTGCGGGTCAACCACCTGCTCGCCGCCTGCGTCGACGAGTTCAGCGAGAACGAAGACCTGCCCAACACCACCAACCCCGACGACTGGGCCCGCATCTCCGGCAAGAAGGGCGAGCGGATCGTCTACATCCGCACCCTCGTCTCCGGAACCAAGGGCGCCGAAGCCGGCCGGTCCATCGACACCGTCGCCAACACCGGCCAATACCTGTAACCAACCCCACACCACCGACGACACGGCGCGGCGGCCACCCCCACCAGGGAGGCCGCCAAGGACATCTTCTCCAAGTACATCCTCACCGGCCTCCCGCTGCACCCCGACGACCTCAAGGAGCACGGCAGCTCCGAGGACGCCA
>NZ_SMKU01000643.1 GCF_004349215.1 Actinomadura rubrisoli
GGGCGCAGCGGAGGCGCCCGGGGGCGGGGCGGACGGGTCAGCCGGAGATGCTCGGGCGGCCGTTCTCGATGTGTCCCATCAGGCGGCGGCGGAACGCGGCGTCCTCGGCCGCCTTGATCTCGACGTCGTACCAGCCCTTACGGGTATGCCAGCGGACGGTCCGGCTCTGCCCGGCCTTCACCCGGATACGGCGCCGGCGGTCGCCGTAGGCCAATGCGGACAGCTCAAAGCTCAGCTCGGTCCGTCCGGTGTTCCTCAACGTGATCCACAGGTCGCTGGAACCGCCGGGCTTTGAGGTGACCTCGGCGGTCGCGGCGATCCGTCCGGCGAACTCGCGGCGGAACCCGTTCGGCCCCGTCAGCACCAGGTTGTAGGCGTCGCCGGGCACGGCCACCTCAACGCGCTCACTGCGGCCGACATCGAGGTGCCGGGGGCCCGGCAGTTCCCCCGCGTACGGGTAGAGCGCGAAGTGCACGCTCTCCGCGCCCGTGTTGAGCAGGTCGATCCGCAGCGTCCGTCCCCTGACCTGGGCGAACGCCTCGGGCTGGTACGGCAGCGGACGGGCGGGCCGGGTCCCGGGCTCCTGCCCGGGCATCCGCTGCTCCGCGGGCGGCGAGGGCCTCCACCGCCCGGTGAACGGCGGGACCTGTCCGGGCCTGGCCGGCTTCGGCGGACGTCCAGCGCGGTCGAAGTCGAAGACCGACGTCAGGTCCCCGGCCACGGTCCGGCGCCAGTCGCTGATGTCGGGCGCCTTGACCCCCAGCCACCTCTCGGTGAACCGCACCAGCGACGAGTGGTCGAACACCTGCGAGTTCACGTATCCGCCGACCGTCCACGGCGACACGACGGTCATCGGCACCCGGTAGCCCAGCCCGATCGGCTTGCCCTCGAAGTACTCGCCCGCCACATCCGCCGGGGGAACCGGCGGCGGCACGTGGTCGAACAGCCCGTCGTACTCGTCGTAGGTGATGAAGAGCGCCGTCGAGGCCCACACGTCGGGCTCGGAGGCGATCGCGTCCAGGATGTCGTAGGTGATCCGGGCGCTCTGGATCGGCGACGACCCGCCCGGGTGCTCGGACTCCACCGTCGAAGGCACGATGTAGGAGACCTTCGGCAGCTTCCCGGCCTTCACGTCGGCGCGGAAGGCCGCGGCCAGCCCGCCGGGCCGCCCCCGCCGCAGCGCCCGCTCGAACAGGTCCCGTTCCTGCGCGGGCAGCGCGGCCACCCCGCGATCGAGTTCGGCGAGCATCGTCTCCCGCGTCCCGGCGTCCGCGTCCAGAACGGCCATGTAGAACTCGTCAATGGTGCGGTACTTGTCCGGGACGACCTTTTTCCCGATCGCCTTGAATTTGGCGAAGAACTCGATGTTGTTGTCGGTGTAGTTGTCCCACTCCTGGTACACTTTCCACGGCACGCGCGCCTTCTGCAGCAGTTCGGCGTATGTCGTCCAGGTGTAGCCCGGGTGGTCGTAGTCGTAGGCCGCGTTGTCGATGACCCGCCGTCCGTCCGCCTCCGCACCGGTGTGCCCGGAGACGAGGTAGTTCCGGTTGGGGCTCGTGGAACTGAACACCGAACAGTGGTAGGCGTCGCACACCGTGAACGTGTCGGCCAGTTCGTAGTGGAACGGCAGGTCCTGCCGGTCCAGATAGGCCATTGTCGCGGGGGTCTTGGCGCCGATCCAGCCGTTGTTCCACCCACTCGCGTGGGCGCGATGCCCGTCCGTCCAGCCGTGGGGAAGAGACCCCATGTACTGCAGGTCCTTGCCGGCGCGCTTCGCGGCCTCGCGCAGCGGGAACGGCAATACCTTCCCGTTCCCGTTCGGCTGCTCGTAAACCGGCGCGCCGCCCGGCAACGCGATGGCGTTGCGGTCGGCGAATCCGCGCACCCCTCGCATGCATCCGAAGTAATGGTCGAACGAACGGTTCTCCTGCATCAGCAGGACGACATGCTCGACGGCCCGCAGCCCGCCATGGCGCATCGGCGAGGCCATGGCCGCGTGGACGGACGGCGGCAGCAGCGACGCCGCCACCGCACCCCCGC
>NZ_SMKU01000644.1 GCF_004349215.1 Actinomadura rubrisoli
CTGTACGGTCGACCTCGCCTCCGGCGGGGGTGGCGAGGGTCAGGCTGAGTGCTGCGAAGGCCGCCAGTGTGAGGGCGAGCGGGGATACGGGAAGCACCGGTCGATCAACCTCCGAGAACAGGAAGGGGATTGGGCAGGGTGTGTAGCCGGTTTGGTTTCTGGGGCTGCTCAGTTCGTCCTCGAGAGCCAAGTGGCCAAGGCCATTCGATGCTTTGGGTCACGCGATCAGTTCGGTGTCTGGATCTGTTCCCCTCCAGCCTCTTCGTTGCCGGGCCGCATGCCTCGCGCTGCGTTCCGTAGCCGGCTCTGGATTTTCCGCCAGGCGTTGCGCGGTTTGACCGCCCACGACCAGAGCCCTTTGTCTTTCATTCGGCCATCTCCTCTCGCCGCTCCTCGAACCGCGAGCCGGCGAAATTTCGTCTCGCGGGCACACAGATCTGTACGGTTGACTCGCCTGCGCCGCTTCTACAGCGACCGGGACGTCCCGGAAACGCATGATGTAGCGATCAGGCCTGGCCGGTGCGTGCGCTCCGCGCATCATGCCGATGGCGGACATCGCGTTCCTTCTTTTCAGTCGAGCTTCCGGTTCCCTCGGCGCCCCGGCAACCGAGGGTATTGACCAGCCTTTTCCTATGTCATCCGCTGAAGCCCATAGATGCCGAACCTGCCATCCACGGCCAGCCATTCGGAGCTCTGTCGGCGTGCGGCCAATGGGCTACCGATCGCCACGCTGCCCAGCCTTCACATTGAACACAAGCCCTGTTCGCACTGTTCAACGCGAGTTCGGCATCCGCAGGCCAGGTGATCAAAAATGCCGTCTGCGGTGAAGGCGCGCATTAGGGTCCGCACTGGGGGGCGCCTTGAGGTTCTCACCTGGGCGGACACCCGATTGTGGCACGTTCCTTGAATCCCGGCACGTTCTTTGCTCTGTGGCACGTTCTACGGGTTGCGCGATAAAGGTTATGCGTGTCGAATGTGCGGCATGGGACGTCCAGAGAAGCCGTTGGATCCGGCCGCGGGTCCGGTCGCGCAATTCGCTGCCGCGCTGCGGGAGCTGCGCAATGCCGCGGGCAGGCCGACGTATCGTGAGCTGGCGCGGCGTAGTGGCTTGTCGGCTACGGCGTTAACGGTCGCCGCCCGCGGCGATCAACTGCCGACATTAAAAGTGGCGCTGGCGTTTGTCCAAGCGTGTGGCGGCGACCGCAGCGAATGGGAACGGCGATGGCACGCCGCCGACACGGCCACCGCCTGCGAGAAAGGCAACACCGAGAACGGGCCAGGCGGCGGTGGGGCGCCGTATCTGGGGCTGGCCGCCTACGACGAGCACGACGCCGACCGGTTCTACGGCCGCAAGGAACCGGTCGCCGACATAGTGGGGCAACTGAGCGAACACTGCGTGGTGGCTGTCGTAGGGCCGTCGGGCTCGGGCAAATCGTCGCTGCTGCGCGCGGGAGTGATTCCCGCGGTACACCGGGACGGGCTGCCGGGGGTGCTGGGGCCGCTCACGGTGGTGCGCTTGACGCCCGGGGCTGCTCCGCTGACCGCACTGGCCTCGGCGCTGGCGAGCACGACCGCCTGCCCGCCGCCCAGGCCAGGGAAGCACCAGACGCGCCTGTCGGTGTGGGCGCGCCAGGGGAACGCGGCGCCGGAGGGCGGGCTGCTGGTGGTGGATCAGTTCGAGGAGGTGTTCACGCTGTGCACCGATCCGGACGAGCGGGCCGCGTTCATCGGAGAGCTGCTGGCGGCACGCGAACCCGGCAGCCAGGTGCGAGTGGTGCTGGGGCTGCGGGCCGACTTCTTCGGGCATTGTGCCGGGCACCGGGAGCTGGCGGCGGCACTACAGGCCGCAACGGTGCTGGTCGCGCCGATGACGGCGGCCGAGCTACGCGAGGTGATCGTCAAACCGGCGGCGCGGGAGCAGGTGATGGTCGAGCCGGCGCTGGTGGCCACCATCGTCGCCGAGGCGACCGGGGAACCGGGAATGCTGCCACTGGTCTCACACGCGCTACTGGAGA
>NZ_SMKU01000645.1 GCF_004349215.1 Actinomadura rubrisoli
TCCCCGCCCGCTCCGCCTTCACCAGCCTCTGCGATTACGTAGTTTCAAGGACCGGCTGAGCTTATTGCAGTGCCCTTGGCGTCAGGCGCTAGGGCGCCTTCCTTCGGCGGGCACTGCGGCGATCGCTGCATCGCTCCGACTCGCCTAGCGGCTCGCTGCGCGATCAGGTTCTTGCTTCGCTCGAACCTGGCTTCGCACGCGATCGCAACGTTGAGGTTGTTGGGGGCTGGGGAGAAACGGGTGGCGTGAAGACGTCGGCCCTGTCGCGTGGGGTGGGGTTGTGCACGCGTGGCCGGGCCGCCAACGTCAGTTGGCGGCCCGGCCACGCTCGGTTCTAGGCGTTTTGGGGTTCTGGGAGGCCGCGGAATTTCATGGCGTGCAGGACGAGGCTGATGAGGACCTGCTTGCAGGAGTCCATGCGGCGGGCGTCGCAGAGCATGACCGGGACCTTGGGGCCGAGGTTGAGGGCGAGCTGTATTTCCTGCAGATCGAATTGGCGGGCGCCCTCGAAGCAGTTGACGGCGACGACGAACGGCGTGCTGCGGCGCTCGAAGTAGTCGACGGACGGGAAGCAGTCGGAAAGGCGGCGGGTGTCGGCGAGGACGACGGCTCCGAGGGCGCCGAGGGCGACCTCGTCCCACATGAACCAGAAGCGCTCCTGGCCGGGGGTGCCGAACAGGTAGAGGACGTAGTCGTCGCGGATCGTGATGCGGCCGAAGTCCATCGCGACGGTGGTGGTCTTCTTGCGCTCGACGCCGGAGATGTCGTCGATGCCCACGCTCTCGTCGGTGAGGAGCTCCTCGGTGCGCAGCGGACGGGTCTCGGAGACCGTCCCGACCATGGTGGTCTTGCCGACGCCGAAGCCGCCCGCGACCACGATCTTGACGGCGGTGGGCAGCCGGCGGGCGCGCCCGTCCTGCCTAGAGGGCCCGGAGACCATCGATCACCGCCTTGTAGAGCCTGATGTCGTGCATGTCCGCCTCCGGTTCGGGTTCCTGCATCGAGACGAAGCCCTTGTCGAGCAGGTCGCCGAGCAGGACCCGCACGGTCGCGACGGGCAGGTCGAGATGGCCGGTGAGCTCGGCCACCGACATCACCGACTGGCAGAGCCGGATGATGGCCAGGTGCTCGGGGCCGAGGCCGATCGCGCCCTCGGGTTCGGGGCCGACCGCCACCACCAGCGTGATGAGGTCGAACTTGCCGCGGGTCGGCTCGATGCGGCCGCTGGTCATCACGTACGGGCGGACCATCGGCCCGGCCTGCTCGTCCAGCCAGCGGTCGTAGCCGGTGCGAGCGGCCGGCTCCTCCGGCCGCTGCTCCTGCGCGGGGTCGTCCGGGGGGATCATGCGCGTCCCTCCGCGGCGGGTTCCGAGCGGGACGGGGACGTGAGGTGGTGGCCCATGGCGGTGACGAGCATGGCCATCTCGTAGGCGATGAGGCCCACGTCGGCCTCCTCGCCGGCCAGCACCGCGAGGCAGGCGCCCTTGCCGGCGACCGACACCAGCATGAACGCCGACTGCATCTCGATGATCGTCTGCCGGACGGGGCCGCCGCCGAAGCGGGTTCCGGCGCCCTTGGCGAGGCTCTGGATGCCGGCGGCCACGGCCGCCAGGTGTTCGGCGTCGTCCTGGCTGATGCCCTCGGCCGAGGCCATGAGCAGGCCGTCGGCCGACAGCACGACCGCGCTGCGGGCGTGGGGCAGCCGGTGGACCAGGTCGTCCAGCAACCAGCCCAGATCGGATGGGGAACCCGCCTTCTGCATCACTGGTCTTCCTCGCCTTCCGCTGCGTGAGTGCCGAGGGCTTCGGCCGCGTCGGAGCGGCCCCGCTGTGTGCCGCGCTGGTACGAGCCCATGATCCGCTGGATCTCCTCGGGCGAGCGGCCGGGATCGTCCTGCTCGTCCGGCTCTTCGGCGGCGACCGGTTCGTCGGTGCGCAGGGGCTCGGCAAGGTTCGCCTGCGGCACCCGGACGGGCAGGCCGGACGGGGTGGTGGAGATG
>NZ_SMKU01000646.1 GCF_004349215.1 Actinomadura rubrisoli
GCGGGTCACGGTGGGCGCCAGCAGGGAGTCCCCCTCGGCGACCACGCGGATGGCGGACAGGAGGTCGGCGGGCGGGGTGTCCTTGAGCAGGAAGCCGCTGGCGCCCGCCCGGAGCGCCGTGTAGACGTAGGCGTCCAGGTCGAACGTGGTGAGGATCAGGACGCGGACGTCGGGCAGGTCGGCGCAGATGCGCCGGGTCGCCTCGATGCCGTCCATCTCGGGCATGCGGACGTCCATGAGGACGACGTCGGGACGCTCGCGCGCGGCCAGGTCGAGGGCCTCGGCGCCGGTGCCGGCCTCGCCCACGGTGACCAGGCCCGGGGCGGTGTCGACCAGGACGCGGAAGCTGCCGCGCAGCAGGGCCTGGTCGTCGGCGACGAGGACGCGGATGTCGGTCAAGGGATCCTTCACGGTCAGATCGGGTCGTAGGGGAAGGCGGCCGACACGGCGAAGCCGCCCTGGGGGCGGGGTCCCGCGGTGAAGTCGCCGCCGTACATCATGACGCGTTCGCGCATGCCGATCAGCCCGTGCCCCTCCCCCGGCGCGACGCCGCCGGGCAGGACGCGGACGCCGGGCCCGTCGTCGGTCACCTCGATGCGCAGCCGGTGGCCGTCGGCGTGGACGAGGACGCGGCAGTGGGCGGGGGCGGCGTGCTTGACGACGTTGGTGACCGCCTCCTGGACGATGCGGTAGGCGGAGAGGGCGACGCTCTCGGGGAGCTCGCCCGCGCGCACGTCGAGGGCGACGCGGACGCCGGCCATGGCGGCGCGCTCGGCCAGGCCGGTCAGCGCGGACAGATCGGGGGCGGGCGCCCGGGCGGCCTCCTGAGCGGTCTCGGGGGCGGTGTCGGCGCGCAGGACGCCCAGGAGGTGGCGCATCTCGGCGAGGGAGCCGCGGCTGGTCGTCTCGATGACGCGGAGGGCGTCGAGGGCCTCCTCGGGGCGGGCCTCGGCGACGTGGACGGCGACGCCGGCCTTGACGGCGATCAGGCTCATGCTGTGGGCGACGACGTCGTGGAGCTCGCGGGCGATGCGGAGGCGCTCGTCGGTCACGGCGCGGTCGGCGATCTGGCGGGCGGCGCGGGCGGCGTGCGCGCGGCGCTCGCGGACGGCGCGTCCCAGGGTCCAGGACGCTCCGAGGACGGCGAGGCCGAGCAGCAGCGCGGCGGACCGCTGGGCCTGCCAGCCCGTGGGGCCGACCACGGCGCCGCCGAGGATGACGAAGGCGCTGAGGACGCCGATCAGCGGGGTCGGGATCCAGCGGCGGCGGGGGCGGGTCAGCGCGACCGGGTAGAGGGCGTAGGCGGCCGCGGCGCACGAGTCCCACGCCAGGTCCAGGAAGAGCGACAGGACCGAGGCCGTGAGGACGGCCGCGAAGGCGGGGACGGGCCAGATCCTCCGCACGGCGAGCGGCAACCCGGTCGCGGCGATGACCGCGACCGGGAGGAGGGCGGGGGCGGAGCGGTCCCCGGTGATCATCAGCAGCAGGAGGGTGTAGGCCGCCGCGACCCCGGCGTCCAGCCTGATCAGCCGGCGCCGGCCGAGCCCGCGGGCCAGGAGGGGGCGCGCCTCGGATTCGTCCACGCCACGAAGGTAGCCGGACGGTTGCGCAGGGCGCCTCCGGCCTGCGGACGTCATCCCTGGGTCCGATGCGGCGCGGCGCTCTCGGAGGACGGTCGGAGCGCGGGATCCCGCCCTGGTTCCGATGTGCGGCCGGGGCGGCGCGGGAGAGCGTTGACGGCGTGATCGAAGTACATGAGCTGACCAAACGCCACGGCGCGACCGTCGCCGTGGACCATCTGTCGTTCGAGGTGAGCCCGGGGACGGTCACCGGGTTCCTCGGGCCGAACGGCGCGGGCAAGTCGTCCACGCCGAACTCCTCAGACGCCAGGCGCAGGGCCTCCTGCCCGGGGTCGTAGACGCCCGTGCTGAAACCGATCTTGCGGCCGACCTTGATCTCCGCCCCCCAATTGATCATGGTTTTGGTCTT
>NZ_SMKU01000647.1 GCF_004349215.1 Actinomadura rubrisoli
GGGTGGGGTTCGGGGTGTTGGGTTTCATCTGCGATTTGTTTTGATCGTTTTGTGTGTTCAAGTTTTTAAGGGCATACGGTGGATGCCTTGGCATCAGGAGCCGATGAAGGACGTGGGAGCCTGCGATATGCCTCGGGGAGTCGGCAACCAGACTTTGATCCGGGGATTTCCGAATGGGGAAACCTGGCACCCGTCATGGGGTGTCGCCGCCGTCTGAATGTATAGGGCGGTTGGTGGGAACGCGGGGAAGTGAAACATCTCAGTACCCGCAGGAAGAGAAAACAATAGTGATTCCGTGAGTAGTGGTGAGCGAAAGCGGAGGAGCCTAAACCGTGCGCGTGTGATAGCCGGCAGGTGTTGCGTGTGCGGGGTTGTGGGACCATCCTGATCTGGCTGCCGCCGGGTCGAGAAGTTACAAACTGCTCGGGTAGTTGAACGGTATGGGAAGGCCGACCGTAGACGGTGAGAGTCCGGTAGACGAAATCCGAGTGGCTTCTGGGTGTGTTCCCGAGTAGCACGGGGCCCGTGAAATCCCGTGTGAATCTGCCACGACCACGTGGTAAGGCTGAATACTTCCTGATGACCGATAGCGGACCAGTACCGTGAGGGAAAGGTGAAAAGTGCCCCGGTGAGGGGTCGTGAAATAGTACCTGAAACCGTGTGCCTACAAGCCGTCAGAGCGTCCTCAACACCCTTTGGGGTGTTGTTCGTGATGGCGTGCCTTTTGAAGAATGAGCCTGCGAGTTATGGTGTGTGGCGAGGTTAACCGGTGGCGGGTAGCCGTAGCGAAAGCGAGTCTGAATAGGGCGTTTTTAGTCGCATGCTGTAGACCCGAAGCGGGGTGATCTAGCCATGGGCAGGGTGAAGCGCCGGTAAGACGGTGTGGAGGCCCGAACCCACCAGGGTTGAAAACCTGGGGGATGACCTGTGGTTAGGGGTGAAAGGCCAATCAAACTCCGTGATAGCTGGTTCTCCCCGAAATGCATTTAGGTGCAGCGTTGCGTGTTTCTTGCCGGAGGTAGAGCTACTGGATGGCTGAGGGGCCCTACAAGGTTACTGACGTCAGCCAAACTCCGAATGCCGGTAAGTGAGAGCGTGGCAGTGAGACTGCGGGGGATAAGCTTCGTAGTCGAGAGGGAAACAGCCCAGATCATCGGCTAAGGCCCCTAAGCGTGTGCTAAGTGGGAAAGGATGTGGAGTTGCCGTGACAACCAGGAGGTTGGCTTAGAAGCAGCCATCCTTGAAAGAGTGCGTAATAGCTCACTGGTCAAGTGATTCCGCGCCGACAATGTAGCGGGGCTCAAGCACACCGCCGAAGCCGTGGCACTCAGGTCATGTGACCTGGGTGGGTAGGGGAGCGTCCTGCAGCCGGTGAAGCCGCCGAGTGATCGAGTGGTGGAGGCTGTGGGAGTGAGAATGCAGGCATGAGTAGCGAATCACGCGTGAGAAACGTGTGCGCCGGATGACCAAGGGTTCCTGGGGCAGGCTAATCCGCCCAGGGTAAGTCGGGACCTAAGGCGAGGCCGACAGGCGTAGTCGATGGACAACGGGTTGATATTCCCGTACCCGCTGGTATGCGCCAACGCTGAATCCTCTGATGCTAACCACCCGAGCTACCGTGTGGGCCTTCGGGCCTGTGTGGTGGGGAGCGTGGGACCCGAGGGGGTAGTAGGTGAGCGATGGGGTGACGCAGGAGGGTAGCTCAGCCCAGGCGATGGTTGTCCTGGGGTAAGCATGTAGCCCGGTGTGCAGGTAAATCCGCACACCATCTAAGGGTGAGATGTGATGCCGAGCCGTTTTAGGTGAAGTGAGTGATCCCATGCTGCCGAGAAAAGCCTCTAGTGAGTGTATCGGCGGCCCGTACCCTAAACCGACTCAGGTGGTCAGGTAGAGAATACCAAGGCGATCGGGTGAACTGTGGTTAAGGAACTCGGCAAATTGCCCCCGTAACTTTGGGAGAAGGGGGGCCT
>NZ_SMKU01000648.1 GCF_004349215.1 Actinomadura rubrisoli
CTGTGTATAAGAGAGAGGGGCATCGCTGCTGCGGGTGCGGACTCGATCGGTGAGAAGGCGGCGTGGGCGACTCTGGGGGCGGCCCAGCCGTCGGGTGTCTCCACCGGCTGGACGACCTGGTGGGGTGCGCTGCCCTCGGCGACGACCCGGCTGTCCACGGCCACGAACGCGGTGAAGCGGCACAGCACGCCGAAGCGGAGGGAGATGTCGACGATGCGGCGTTCCAGGTCGTCGGAGCCGCCGACGATGTAGCGGTCTTCGAGGTCGCGCAGGTGGGCGCGGGCCCAGATCGACGCGGCGGCGGGGGCGTTCGTGACCGTTCCGGAGGTGGTCTGGGCCCAGGGCGTGCCGTCGGCCGTGGCGCCCTGGACGGACAGGGAGCCGGACGGCTTGCCCCGGAAGCGGCCCGCGATCACCAGGGGGACGCCGGGGAACAGCGCTCCCAGGCGGCTGGGGGCCACCGAGTCGGGGACGATCTCCAGGCCGTCGGGATGCAGGGCGAGCCCGGTCGCGAGCGGTGCGCCGATCCGGTGGTGGATGTGCTCCATCGCCTCGTCGAGGCGGTCTTCGGACTCGACGAGCTCGCAGCGGCCCTGGCCGATGGCGGCGAGCCGGTTCAGGAAGCCCGCGTTGACCGCGCGGTCGATGCCGACGGTGTGGACGCGGACGCCGCGCAGGCGCGGTTCCAGATGCGCGAGGATCTGGTCTTCGTTGCCGATCTGCCCGTCGGTGATGAGGACGAGCACCCGGTCGCGCGTGGAGTCGGCGAGCAGGGTGCAGCCCTCGTCGAGGGGGGCGAGCATCTCGGTGCCGCCGCGCGCGTTCAGGGCCGCCAGGTGCTCGACGGCGCGGAAGCGGTTGCGGTCGGTGCCCGGGGCCAGACCGGTGAGGTCGCGGGGCCGCTCGATGACACTGTCGAACGAGAGGACGGCGAACCGGTCTTCGGTGCGCAGGGTGTCGACGATCCGGGCGGCGGCGCGGCGGGCGGCGACCATCTTCCAGCCCTGCATGCTGCCGGAGCGGTCGAGGATGAGGACGACGTCGCGCGGCTGCGGCCGGGTCTCGCCTGACGGCAGGACGGTCAGCGTGAACGTTCCCTCCTCGCCGGACTCGTCCGGGATCAGGGACAGGGCCGCGCTTTCTTGCTGGGCGTAGTCGAGGCGGAGGATGAAGTCGCGGTTGAGGCGTTCGCCCGGCTGGAGGCGCACCGTTGTGCGTTCGCCGCCCTCCTCGGCCACGACGTGCAGGGCGGAGCGGATCCCGGTGAGCGGCAGCCCGGCCGGGTCGATGTCCGCGGTGATCGATAGGTGGACCGGGTTGGGGAACCCCGGCAGAAGGACGGGCGGGCTGATCCGTGAGGCGTCCGGAACCGCGTCGGTGTCGTCGGCCGCGCCAGAGCCGGCGCGCTCGTCGTCCAAGGGGGCGCCTGGGATGTAGCGAGGGGCCACGACGAGGGGGAAACGGAACGTGGCGCCGGAGCCGGACTCGTAGGGCAGGGGCTGGTTGAGCGTGAGCCGGATCGTCACCCGTTCGCCGGGGAGGATGTTGCCGACGCGCATGGTGAAGACGTCGGGACGGTCTTCCTCCGCTATCGCGGCGCGCTGCCCCGCGGCGATGGCGGTGTCGTAGTCCTGCCGGGCCTGGCCGCGCTCTTTCAGCGTCCCCTCGATGACCCGGTCGGCCGCCTCCATGCGCAGCGCGGTGACGGCGGCGCGGTCGGGTAGCGGGAAGATGTAGGTCGCCTCCAGGGGCACCTCGAACGGGTTGCGGAAGCCCTGGACGACCTCGACGCCGGCGGCGAGGCCCGTGATCGAGGCGTGCACGCCGACGGAGTCGAGCGGCAGGTTGCCCTTGTCGGTGGTCAGCGCGCCGAGGCCGCGGTCGGGGGCCGGGGGCGTCTCGGTCTCGGGAAGCGGCAGGATCTGCGTGGTCACTGGGACCTCCGGGGAGGGTCGGCGGGCAGGGG
>NZ_SMKU01000649.1 GCF_004349215.1 Actinomadura rubrisoli
GGGTGGGGGGGCGGCGGGTGGTTGTCGTCAGCCTTCATCGGCTGCTGGAACCGCAAGTCGACGCGTCGGCCGCGCCGGGGGCCATCGTGTTCGGGCGCGGCGAGCAGCGGCCGTTCGAGCTGGACCTGCTGCTGGTGACCGGCGCGTCCGGGCTCGACGTCGAGCTGTGCGGGGTGCTGGTAGAGGCGTGCGCCGACGGCACGCACCTGGTGCTGTGCGCGGAGGAGGGCGCGCCGCCGCCCGCCGGTCCCGGCCGCCCACTGGACGACCTGGAGGCGTCCGAGACCGTCCCGGTCGTGGAACTGGACGCCGAGCCGCCCGCCGATCCCCTCGGGACACTCGCCGCGGCCGTGCGCGGCGGCGACCTCGTGGCCGTCGACGCGCCCGGCAAGGAGGTCGTCATCGTGCCCGCCGCCGACCCCGGCGAGGCGGTGCACCGGACCGTCCAGCTCATGACCGACTCGATCCCCCGCGCCCTCGGGATCCCCCTGGACGACGTCCAGGTCGTCGCGCCCGCCGCCGGGGGCGAGGCGGGCACCACGGCGCTGAACGCGGCGCTGAAGGCCCGGCTGAACCCCGGTCCCGGCCGGTTCGCCGGGATGGACCCGGGCGACCGCGTCGTGGTCGCCGCGCCGCTGCCCCAGGCGCCCGCCGGGGAGGTCGGGGTCGTGCTCGGCGGCGGCCCGCGCGGGCTGGACGTCCAGTTCGCCGGCGGCATGGTCACCATCCCCCCGGCCGACGCGGCGCGGCTGCGGCACGGCTGGGCGGTCACGGTCGCCCAGGGGCGCGGGACGCCCCGTCCGGCCGTGGTGGCGGTGATGTCCGCCGAGGGGCTCTCGCGGCCGCTGGTGGCCGCGGCGTTCGGGCTGGCGCGCCGGCACCTGTCGGTGGTCCAGGCGGCCGGTCCGGCGCTGGCGCGGGCCGTCCGGGAGACGGAGGCGGCCGGGCGGCGCACCCGGCTCGCGAGGCTGGTCGTGCAGTGAGACCGGCCGTGCAGTGAGCCGCGTGGTGCGGTGAAGCTGGCGGCACGGTGAGGCCAGTGATGCGGTGAGGTTGGAACGCGGTAAAGAAACCACCGGGTCGCGGTTTACGGTCGTGCGCGGATGGGGCACGATCTGACGAAATGGCGCGGACGTGACCGTGACCATCGTGTCTCCGGCTCGTTGGACACGATGTCAACAGCAGCATCACCGGCAGGCGGAGGAGCGACATGCCCCAGCGGCTCAGGCGGCTCGGTTCGGCTTCGGCGGCGGTCTCGGCGGGCGCCCTGGTCCTGGTGCTCGGCGCGCCGTCGGCGGACGCCGCGGCGAGCGGGCGGCCCTGCAAGAAGGGCACCGATCCGGCGAGCACCATCGAGAACTGGAAGTGCAACCTCGGCAACCTGCGTGACGCGATCAACCCGCCCAAGAGCCCCGCGCCGAAGCCCGCGCCGAAACCGGCGAAGCACACCAAGAAGACCTCGCCGAAGAAGAACGCGGGGGGCGGGAAGTCCACGTCGCCGTCCAGGGGCTCGCGCGCGCCCTCCGGCACGCCGGGCGGTGGCGGCGGCTCGGGCGGGGCGCCGGCCACCATGACCGGCGCCGGGGGGCTCCAGCCCTACAAGGGCACCGCGCCGTCCGGGCTGCCGGGCGTCCTGCCGAGCCCGGAGGTCGCCGCCGACCCCAACGGCTACCTGCCCCAGTCCGGGACGGCGCCCGTCCCGCAGACGCGCCTCATCTCCCCTGTGGCGGCCTCGCAGCACCAGGGCGGCCAGACGGCATGGGTCGCCGCCGCGGCGGGCGCGGCCGGAGCCGTGGCGGCCCTCAACATCAGCGTCGTCGGGCGCGGCCTCCGCCGCCGCGCCGCCCGCTGACCCGGGCCCCCGGCCCCCGGCCCCGGGGTCCGGGGTCCGGGCACGCCGAGGACACGCTGAGGGCCCCTTCCCGGGCGCGGGGAGGAGCCCTCGGGCGTCGGAAGCGTCAGACG
>NZ_SMKU01000064.1 GCF_004349215.1 Actinomadura rubrisoli
CCCCACGCCAAGCCACCCCCACACACCAAACCCGCCGCGCATGGGAAGCCGTCGACGCACGGGAAGCCCGCCACGCACGGCAAGCCCGCCGCGCACGGCAAGCCGTCCGCGCACGGCAAGCCGTCGACGCACGGCAAACCCGCGGTGCACGGCAAGCCGTCGGCGCACGGGAAGCCAGCCGGGCACGGTAAGCCGTCGACGCACGGCAAGCCTGTCGCACATGGGAAGCCTGTCGTGCACAACAAGCCCTCCACGACAGGGAAGCCCGCCACTCACGGCAAGCCCGCCCCGCATGGGAAGCCGTCCGCACATGGCAAGCCCGTCGCACACGGTAAGCCGTCCGTGCATGGGAAGCCGTCGACGCACGGTAAGCCCGCCGCACACGGCAAGCCTTCTGCGCATGGGAAGCCTGTGGTGCACAACAAGCCCTCCACGACGGGGAAGCCCGCCACGCATGGCAAGCCAGCCGCGCATGGGAAGCCGTCCGCGCACGGTAAGCCGTCTACGCAGGGGAAGCCCGCCACGCATGGCAAGCCTGTGGCGCAGGGGAAGCCGGGGCCGCATGGCAAGAAGGGGAAGGGCGCCAGGGCGGGTGTCGTGGTGTTGAGTGCGAGCGGGCCTGAGAAGGCTGTGGTTCCGGGCGGGACGTACAGCTGGCCGTTCGCGGTGACCGCTAGGGGGCAGGCGAAGCCGGGTCCTGCGGTGTTGCGGTTGGAGCTGCCGAAGTCGCTGCGGTTCGTGGGCGGGCAGCCGGGCTGTTCCGTTACCGGACGGAAGGTCGTCTGCCGCATCGGTACCGTCAGGCCGGGGCAGACGACCGTGGGCGTGATCACGACCAAGGTGTCCAAGCGGGCCAAGGTGGGACGGACGATGCGGATCCGCGGGACGGTGACCTGGGGAGGGGCGCGCGCGTCCCGGAGCTTCCCGGCGGTCCGCGTGGCGGAGACCGCCGACCTGGCCATGTCGAAGTCCGCGCCGGCGACGTCGCGGGCGGGGGCGGCGATCCCGTACGAGATGAGGGTTCGCAACCTGGGGCCGTCCACGGCGGAGAACGTGGTGGTCCGGACGGACGGTCTGGCGCGGCTCGTCGAACAGGATGCGGCCTGCGTCCCGCAGCGCGCCGGTTTTGTGTGCGCGGTGGGTTCGCTGCCCGCAGGCCAGGAGCGGACGCTGCGCATCAAGGCCGTGCCCGGCGGAAACGCTCGGGAAGGCGCGGTGGTGAAGTCCCGGTCGAGGGCGACGTCGGCGACCACGGATGTCAGAACCGGCAACAACGCCGCCGTGGCCCGAACCACGATCACGCGTGCGGCGGCTGGGGCGCCCGATAAGCCGGAGGCGTCGGCCCAGGGCGCGCCGTCCGGTGGCAAGCCGACTGCACGGGCCGGTGGTGCTCGGGCCGCCGCCTATGTCAGCCGTCCGGATTCGGGTGGCGGGGCGCCGTCCGGGGTTATGGGTCCGGTGAAGGCTCTGGCGGAGTCGCCGCTCACGGGCATCGACACCGCTGCCGTGTTCGGGCTTTCGTTCGGCGTGGTCGGGGGTGCTTTCGCGCTGACGCGCCTGGGTCGCGCCCGCCGCAGGGAGCAGGACTGACAGCGGCGGACGGCCCGTCCCGTTCACGTCCGGGCGTGGATTCGTACGAGGATGGGATCATGCGTCTTCGAATCTTCACAGAGCCCCAGATGGGGGCGAGCTACGAAACACAGCTGAGGGTCGCCAAAGCCACGGAGGACCTCGGCTTCGACGCCTTCTTCCGCTCCGACCACTACCTCACCATGCTCGGCGGGACGGGGGAGCCCGGGCCGACGGACTCGTGGGTGACGCTGGGCGCGCTGGCCCGCGAGACGAGCCGCATCAGGCTCGGCACGATGGTGACGGCGGCGACGTTCCGCCTTCCCGGGCCGCTGGCGATCTCGGTCGCGCAGGTCGACCAGATGAGCGGCGGACGGGTCGACCTCGGCCTGGGGGCGGGATGGTTCGAGCAGGAGCACACCGCGTACGGGATCCCGTTCCCGAGCACGCGCGAGCGGTTCGAGCGGTTGGAGGAGCAGCTGCGGATCGTCACGGGGCTGTGGCGGACGCCTGCGGGTGAGACGTTCTCCTTCAGCGGCGAGCACTACACGCTGGCCGACTCGCCGGGGCTTCCGAAGCCCGTCCGGCCGGACGGCCCGCCCGTCATCGTGGGCGGGGTCGGCGCGAAGCGGACGCCGCGGCTGGCCGTCCAGTACGCCGACGAGTACAACGTGCCGTTCCGCCCGCTGAAGGACACCGGTGGTGCGTTCGACCGGGTACGCGCGGCCTACCAGGATCGCGGACGGACGAAGCCGCTGGTCTACTCCGTCGCGCAGACCGTGTGCTGCGGCCGGGACGAGGCCGAGGTGAGGCGCCGCGCCGACGCCATCGGACAGGACGTCGCGGAGCTGCGCCAGGGCGGCCTGGCGGGTACCCCGGGTGAGCTGGTCGAGAAGATCGGGCGGTTCGGCGAGCTGGGTGCCGAATGCGTGTACCTCCAGGTCCTCGACATGGACGATCTGGACCAGCTGGAGCTTCTGGCGTCCGAGGTCCTCGGCAAGGTCTGACCTGTCGGACGACGCCGGTCCGGCGGGCCTGCGGCGGGGCGCGCTCCATTCCTGGAACCCTCGCCGCGGGCCTCCAGGCCGGCGCCTATGCGATGGTGCCCGCGCGGCGACCGAAAACCGAGCCTGCGGCGAGGCCCGACCCACCGGGGTAGTTCCCGCTGAACAGGCCGCCGAGCATCTCGCCGCATACGAACAGCCCGGGAATGGGGTCTCCGCGTTCGGAGAGCACGCGGCCGTGGGTGTCGGACCCGAGGCCGCCGAACGTGAAGGTGATACCGCACGTGACCGGGTAGGCGTAGAAGGGGCCGGTCTCGATAGGTGAGGCCCAGTTGCTCTTGGGCGGCTTGACGCGGGCCGCGCGTCCGTCCTTCATGGTCGGGTCCAGCGTGGTCGTTCTGTCGATCGAGGCGTTGAACTCCGAGACGGTCCTGCCGAACGTCGTCGCGTCGACGCCCATCTTCTCGGCCAGGCCCTCGATCGTGGTGGCCTCGAACACCGAGATGCCGGGCATGTCGTACTCCTCCGCGCGCAGCATCGGCCGGAGGGTGGCGTCGAAGATCTGGTACGCGATCGAATCGGGCTGCTCCAGGATCTCGCGGCCGTACTTCGCGTAGGTGTAGTTGCGGAAGTCGGCGCCTTCGTCCAGGAAGCGCTCGCCGCGGTTGTTGACCACGATGCCGAGCGGATACGACTGCCGTGTGAGCCTGTTGGTCAGCGCCCGGTTGCTCTCGTTGTGGTCCGCCAGGGCGTCCCACGCGACGCTGTGGCAGGTGCTCCAGTCGCCGCCCGCGCGCGCGCCGATCGCCAGCGCCGCCTCCAGCAAGGTGCCGGTATTGCACGGGGTCCCGCGCACCTTGGCGTTCTCCCAGCCGGGACCGAGGTGCTTCTTCCGCATCTCCGCCGATGACTCGAAACCCCCCGCCGCGAGGATCGTGCTCTCCGCCCTCACCTCCCCGACGCATCCGCCGGTGGTGCGGTACCGCACGCCGACGACGGCGCCACCGGTGACGATGAGGTCCTCTACGGCATGGCCGTAGCGGACCACCACCCCTTCTTCGGCGGCGACACGGGTGTGGTCCGCTATCAGGCCCTCACCCCCTCCGGTGTTCCCGACGTGGAGTCCGCCCCAGAACAGGTAGCTGCCGTCAGGACGTTCATAAGCCTGCCGTTCGTACATCAGGCGGTAGCGCAGGCCGCGTTTGTTCAGCCACCGCAGGGTCTCCTGGCTTTCCTCGACCAGGACCTTGGTCAGGTCGGGGTCGTTGCGGCCGTCGGTGACCTTGGCCAGGTCCGCGGCGTAGTGCTCGGCCGGATACGGCGGCACCACGGTGACCGGGTGCCGTTCGTCGGGATCGACGATGTCGGCGATGTCCGCGAACCCGTTGTGGGCGATGCGCGTCGCACCGGCGGTGTAGTAGCTGTTCCCGCCCGCGGCGTGCTCCTCGGCCTTCTCAAGCAGGACGACGGCGCGGCCCCGGGCACTTGCGGCGTGCGCGGCGGTGAACCCGGCGTTGCCTCCGCCCACCACGAGCACCTCGGTGCGGATGATCGGAAGGTCGCCGGAATCGGACGTCTCGGTGGGCAAGTGCGGCTCCTGGATCTCGTTGCGGTGGACGGTCAGTACTCGATGAGGGCCCGGCCGGTGACGGTTCCCGCCGCGACGGCGCCGTAGGCGTCCTCGGCCCGGTCGAACGGGAAGCGCGCCGAGATGAGCCGTGCCGGATCGAGCGCGCCGTCCCGCACGGCTTCGAGCAGCTTCGGCATGTCCTCTCCCGGGACCGCGGCGTAGGACCCGACGAGCGTGATCTTGTTGCGGACGAATCCGTTCAGGTCCTCGATCCGGCCGGGCCCGCCGGTTCCGGCGAGCCCGGAGACGACGACGGTGCCGCCGATTCCGACGATGCGGAGGGCCTGCGCGACCGTTCCCGGCGTGCCGATGGTGTCGAACACGACGTCGATCGGCGCTCCGCCGGCCAGTTCACCGACCCTGGCGTCGAAGTCCCTGTCGCCGGCGTGCACCGTGCCGGTCGCGCCGAATCCGCGCGCCGCGGCGAGCGACTCGTCCCGTATGTCGCTGACCGTGATGGTGCCCGCGCCCGCGTGCCTGGCGAGGGCGACCGTGCACAGGCCGACGCCGCCGGCCGCGAGGACGACGACGTTGGCGCCCGGTCGCACCTTCGCCGCCCGGTTCACCGCACCGTAGGCGGTCAGCCCCGCGCACCCGAGCACGGCGACGTCGGTCAGGGGAATCGCCTCGGGCCATCCGTCCGGCAGCGGGAACACCGCCCCCGCCGGTAGCGAGACAAGCCCGACCAGCCCTCCGACACCGGACGCGCGTAGGGGAGTGCCGTCGAGTTGGTGGTACCTGTGCGTTCCGTCGTAGCGGAGTCCCTTCGCCTGCATCATCGTCCGGAACGGGCCGCAGTTGTCCTCGGCGCCGGATCGGCACGCCGCGCATTCACCGCACGGCACGAGGAACGTGCACGCGACGCGGTCACCGGGCCGCACATGGTCGACACCGGTTCCGACCGCGCGGACCGTGCCCGCCAGTTCGTGTCCGAAGATGTTCGGTGCCGCGACCGTGCCGTGCCCTTGAAGCTTGTGGACGTCGCTGTGGCACGCGCCGCAGGCGGCGACCTCGATCAGCACCTCCCGTGGGCCGGGACCGGTGACCTGGACGTCCTCGATACGCAGTCCCAGACCGACGCCGTAGAAGACCGCCGCCCGGCTGGTCCGCGTCGCGGTCGTGTTCGGGGCGCCAAGAGTCGGCGGCACGGTTGTACTCCTGTCTTCCGCGATTCTGTGTCGGACGGTCATGTGTTGGACGGTCATGTGTTGGACGGTCATGTGTCGGACGGTCATGCGACGGCGAACGGGTCGTCGGGTTCGGCGTCGGAGTAGTCGATGACGACGCTCTTGATCTCGGCGTACTCGCGCAACACGGCGAGCCCGTTCTCCCGGCCGAGGCCGCTGGACTTGTAGCCGCCGTACGGAAGCGTCCAATGGACGGGCCGGAAGGTGTTGACGGACACCGTTCCTGCCTCCAGCCGGGCCGCGACCCGGTGCGCACGGGCGATGTCACGTGTCCACAGACCGGCTACCAGCCCGTAACTGGTGTCGTTGGCCAGGCGTACCGCCTCTTCCTCGTCGTCGAACGGGATGACGGTCAGGACCGGCCCGAACACCTCTTCGCGGGCGACGGTCGACCTGTTGCCGAGCCCTTCGAAGATGGTGGGCTGGACGAAGTAGCCCTTGTCCAAGCCCTCGGGACGTCCCCCTCCGGTGACGATACGGCCGCCTTCCGCGCGACCGGCGTCGAGATAGTGGTGGGTCTTGGCGAGTTGTTCGGCGGAGGTGTGCGGGCCGATGTGCGTCGCCGGGTCCAGCGGCATGCCGACGCGGATCCGCTCGGTCCGCCGGACGAGCGCGTCGAGGAACTCGGGGTAGATGTGGCGCTGGAGGAACAGCCGGGAGCCCAGCGAGCAGGACTGGCCGGTGGAGCGGAACGCGCTGTGGGTCGCCACCGTCACGGCGCGGCCCAGATCGGCGTCCTCGAACACGATGTGCGGCGACTTGCCCCCGCACTCGAACGACACCCTCTTGAGCCCGTCGGCCGCCGCCCGCATGATCGCCTGCGCCGTCGGATAGCTGCCGGTGACCGAGACCTTGTCGACGCCGGGGTGCCCGACGAGGCGCGCCCCGGCGTCGCGTCCGAACCCGGTGACGATGTTGACGACGCCGCCGGGGAAGCCCGCCTCGACGACGAGCCTCCCGAGTTCGATCGCCGAGACCGAGGTGAGCTCGGACGGCTTGAGCACCACGGTGTTCCCCATGGCCAGCGCGGGCCCCAGCTTCCACGAATAGAGGCTGATCGGCGAGTTCCACGGCGTGATCGCGGCCACCACGCCGACGGGTTCGACGCGGGTGAAGGCGTGCGCGTCGGTCTTGTAGGGCACGACGGTCCCTTCGACCTTGTCGGCCGCCCCGGCGAAGTACCGGAGCCACTGCACCGCGCGCCGGACCTCGCCCACCGTGTCCCGCAAGGGTTTCCCGTTGTCCATCGTCTCGATGCGGCCCAGCCTTTCGGCGTCGCGTTCGAGGAGATCGGACAGCACGTGGAGCAGCCGTCCGCGCTGCGTGGCCGTGAGCCGCGACCACGGCCCGCGCAAGGCGTCCCGCGCCGCGGCGACGGCGCGGTCGACGTCGGGCCCGGCGCCCTCGGGCACCGTCGCCCAGACCTCTTCTGTCGCCGGGTCGATCGAGGCGATCGTGCGTCCCGACACCGGGGGCACCCAGTGACCGCCGATCAGCAGGTCCTTGTTCTCGATGACGGTGGCGATGCCGGTCATTTCACGTCCTCCACGACTTTCGCGGCCGTGCCGCCGGCGGGGACCAGCACGGCGTCCTTGGTCTCGGGTCCGGTCAGCGCGCCGATGAGGAGCAGGATTCCGCCGACCACGTAGAGGACGACCGTCGTGTGGTCGGCGTCCATGAAGGTCGCCAGCCCCCGTTCGTAGAAGGCGTAGAAGGCCGGGATGATGATGGCGAAGCTGTAGCTGATCCCGTAACCGGTCGCGCGCAGCTCGGTGCGGAACCGCTCGGAGATGTACGCCGCGGTGCAGCCGAAGCAGCAGATGGAGCTGAGCACGAGCCCGGTGGTCAGTGCCGCCAGCCCGGCGAACGACGAAACCGGCCCGCTGACGATGGCGAGGTAGAACAACGGCGCGACCACCGCTCCCAAGGCGCCGCACAAGGCGAGGACGACGCGCCGCCCGATCCGCTGGCTCAGCGCCCCGGCCAGCGGGTACGCCGCGATCAGGAAGACCTGCGCCACCACGATGATCGCGGTACCGCGCTGGGACGAGACCCCGTCCAGCGACCGCAGCGTCACCGGGAACGACGCCGAAGTGGCGTTCGACAGGATCCAGACGCCCGTCATCAGGATCAGCACCTGGCGCAGGCTCCTGGCCGCCGTCCCGCGCACGAGCTGCCTCGCGGGACTCGCCTTCCTCACCTCGACCTTGAGGAACGCGGGCGACTCCTGGACCGTGCGGCCGTAGTACACGGCGAAGGCGAACGTCGCGAGCGCGCCGACGACGACCGGGATCCGCCAGCCCCACACCTCGTACGCCGAGCCCCCGTTCCCGCCGCCGGTGCCGCCCGTGACCCTCAGCAGCAGGTAGGTGAACAGCGACATGACGCAGAACGCGAGGGGGAACCCCATCGTGATCAGGCCGCCGTAGAGCCCGCGCTTGCGGACCGGGCTGCTCTCCATCGCGAGCGGGATCGCGCCGGTGTACTGGCCGCCGAGGAACACGCCGGTGGCGAACCGGAGGACGATCAGCAGCCCGATCGACGCGAACCCGATGGCCGAGAAGGACGGGACGAACGCGAGCAGCAGCGTCCCCGCCGCGCTGCCGTACATCGCGATCAGCGTCGCCCTGCGCCTGCCGGCGGTGTCGGCGATGGTGCCGAAGATGAAGGCGCCCAGCGGCCTGCCCAGCAGTGTCGCGGCGAAGACCAGGCCGTTCACCAGGGCGCTGGTGCCGGACGCCACGTCCTTGTCCATGAAGTAGTGCAGCGCGGGCGCCAGCGCGATGACGGGGAGGTAGATGTCGTAGCAGTCGATCGCGAAGCCGATGGCGGCGCCGCGGGTGGCGCGCCTGCCGCGGGCCGCGATGTCCGGCGCGTCCGCCGTACTGACCGTGTTGGACGTGTTGGACGTGTCCGATGGGGTGGGGTTCATCGCGTGACCTTCCGGGTCAGGTGAGGGCCGGCGGACTGCCGGGGCGAAGCCAGCCGTCGAGCGCGGCGGCGAAGTCGTCGAGCTCTTCCATCGGGTAGTGGCCGATTCCCTCCAGGACGGTGAACCCGCCGCCGGGGATGGCGGCGGCGGTCCGTTCGGCCGAGTCCGGGTCCATCCAGAAGTCGTCCGCGCCGACGACGACGCGGCACGGGCAGGTGATGCGCGCGAGGCGGTCCCGCAGGTCGTGGCGGGCCCAGCCGATCAGGTCGCTGGTGGAGACCTGCGGGTCCTCACGCCGGTGCATCCGGGCGATGATCTCGGCCCGTCCGCCGGGAACGGCGGCGCCGCAGGCCGCCAGGGTGCCGTAGTAGGTGCGGTCGGATCGGCTCGGTGACACCGTGTCCTGCAGAGCGCGGTTCAGGCCCGCCTCGTTCTGGCCGTCGTTGCGGGCGTCCGCGGCCAGCGCCACGATCCCGGCCAGCCGCTCCGGGACGCGGGTGCCGATGTCCAGTGCGATCTTCCCGCCGATCGAGCATCCGACCACGTACGGGTCCGCCAGGCCGAAGTGGTCGATGACCTCGACGCACCATTGCGCGTACACGCCGAGGTCGGTGACGGGCCCGGCGTCGAGCATTTCCGACCGTCCGTGGCCGGGGAGGTCCACCACGACGGCCCGGTACCCGCGGGCGGCCAGACCGCCGACCACGGTGCGCCACTGGGCTCCGCTCTGGCCTGCCGAGTGGACGCACAGGACCGGTTCGCCCTCGCCGTAGGACTCGGCGAAAGCGGTTCGTCCCCAGAGCGGGAAGTAGTGCGCGGTACCCGAGACCGGAGCCGGTGCGGGCACCGGGTCGATGGCTGTGGATGTCACCGGGATGCCTCCGTGGACGTCATCGTGCGGGCGGTCTCGACGATGCGGTGCAGCGTGCTGGTCATCTGCAGGTACACGTACGCGTTGCCGCCGGCGGAGAACTCGCCGCGATGGGCGCGCACGACGAAGTCGTTGCGATCGGCGGTGAGCAGTTCGGCCCACGCCCGCTCGGTGCCGTGCACGGTGAACGTGGGGCCGGCGGGGGTGCGCAGGGTGACCTCAAGAATCTCGCCCCGGTAGATGCGGAACTGGATCGTGTTCTTCTCCGAGGCGAGCGCGATCGAGCCGTCGAACAGTTGCGTGCTCGCCGAGAAGTCCCCGTCGGCGCCGAGACATTCGGCCAGTGCCCGTCCCCACTCAAGGGTCACGGGCGCGGCGACCCCTTCCCCTGCGCCGGGAGTGGACGACCGGGCGCGCACCAGGAACGCGCTGGTTCCCCATTGCAGCAGGCGTCCGGCGGCGTCCTTCAGTTCGATGTGCCGATCCACCACGCCGCGGTCCCCGGCGCTCGTCCGCCGGATCGACGTCACCGTGGTCTCGTAGTGCATTTTCGTGTCCGTGGTCACCGGCAGCAGGTAGTGCCAGTGGGTGTCGAGCAGCCCGAGGACGGTGTCGGCCACGATCCCGCTGTCGTGCAGGGTGCCGAAGTACCGCGCGAGGCCGAGGGGTCCCTGCGCGACCAGGCCGGGATAGCCGGATGCCGCCGCACCCTCCGGATCGAGGTGCATCGGGTGCAGGTCGCCGGAGACCTCGCCGAAGGCCCGCAGATCCTCGGCGGTGGCGACCCAGTCGCTGCTGCGGTGGCGCATGCCGAGCCGGAAGTCCTCCAGGTACAGGGAGGGCGCCGGTCCGGGCGCCACGAAGGGCGGTGAAGTCACAGGGGCGGTCCGTTCGTCGATGGCCCGCACGTCCGGGCGGCGCCCGTGGGAGCGTGCGAAGCGAACCCACTTCGTCGGTGAACGTTCGTTCGTTCATTCGCTCAGGACGCTAGCCGCGGAATCTCGACTCGTCAATAGCGCTCTCACCAGCACGATGATGATGCGAATGATCGCAGGGGGCTCTTGACGGGAGCGCGGAGCAGGAGCAATATCGTCACATGAACGAACGTTCTTCCAAACGACGGACCAAGGTGCTCGCTTCCCGCGAGGTCGTGTTCGCCAGTGCTCTCCAGGCGTTCGCGGAGCTCGGGTTCCACGGCGCGTCGATGCGCGACATCGCGAACCGGGCGGGCATGAGCCTGTCCAACCTGTACAACCACGCGCCGTCGAAATCGGACCTGCTGGTCGAACTGCTCAAGACCGCCAACTACAACCACCTCAGCGAGACCGAATGGGCGGTCTCGGCGGCGGGCCCGAAGGCGGTGGACCGGCTGGAGATGGCCACCCGCGCGTACGTGAACTACATCCTCCAGCACCCGCTGGAGGCGCTCGTGGCCCACACGGAGCTGCGGTACCTGGACAACGACGCGCGGAAACGGCTGGTCATCGCCCGCGACCGGCTCGAAGCGATCTTCGAGAACATCGTGCAGGAAGGGGTGCGGGCGGGGGAGTTCCACACCCCGTATCCGGACGACGTGGCCAGGAACCTGCTGAGCATGTGCGCGGGCATCGCCGAGTGGTACCGCCCGGACGGCCCGATGACACGGGACCAGATCGCCGAGCAGTTCGCCCACTACGCCGTCCGGCTGGTCGAACAGCACTGAAAGCCGGCGCGGCGACGCGCCGATCCGAGAGGAACACGACCGTGACCGACACCGTCTACCACCTGCTGGCCCGATCGTCGGCGCGGCGGCCGCACGCCGTCGCGCTCATCGACGAGTCGGAGGTCGGAGCCGGTCGATCCCGCAGTTTCTCCGAGCTGCTCGCGGACGCCGACGCGTTCGCGGCCGGCCTGGCCGCCCTCGGTTTCCGGCGCGGCGACGCCCTCGCCCTGTACCTACCGAACTGCCGGGAATGGCCCACCGTGTTCTTCGCCGCCGCCAAGATCGGTGTGCTGCTCGTCCCGCTCAACACCCGCTACCGGGCGAACGAGATCTACCATCTGCTCCGGACCAGCCGGGCGCGCGGCCTGGTCACCGCGCCGGTGTTCGAGGGCATCGACTTCGGACGGCGACTCGACGACGTCTGGCGGCAGTCCCGCGAGGCACCCGAGCCCGTCGCGCTGGAGTGGCTGATCACCGTCGGGCCCGCGCCGCTGGGCCCGGTCCCGGACCCGGTGCGGACCAGGGAGTTCTCCGAGGTCATGTCGGCCCCCGGTCCCGTGCGGGCGACGGCCCGCCCGGACGACCCGCTGATCGTCTTCGGGACGTCCGGCACGACGTCGGCGCCGAAGCTCGCGGTGCACACGCACCGCACCGTCACCCTCCACGCGGACGCCGTCGCCGCCCGCGAGAACCTGCCGGGGCACTCCGTCCAGCTCAATGTGCTGTCCCTCAACGGAACCTTCGGTTTCGTGCCGTTCGTCGCCGGGATCGCCGCCGGGACCACGGCCGTGCTCCTGCCCGCGTTCGACCGGGCGCGGATCGTCGACGCGATCACCTCCCACGCCGTCGACTACCTGGTCAGCGCGGAAGGCCCCCTCCGTGAGCTGCTGGAGGACGACGCCTTCCGGGGGATCGAACCGCGCACGCTGCGAACCGTCGTGACGGCGGGCACGGCGATCTCCGACATCGTCTCCTCCGCCGCCGCTCTGGGCATAGCCGCGTTCAACGTCTACGGCTCGTCGGAACTGTTCGCCTTCGCGGGGAAATGGCCGCCGGCCTCGGATGCCGAGACCCGCACGGTTCCGGGCGGAACACTGGTCGACGCGGCGATGCGCGTGCGCGCGGTCTCCACCGAAGACCACACCACCGTGCTCCCGGCGGGCGAGGACGGGGAGCTGCAATTCCGTGGAGACACCCTGTTCGTCGGATATCTGAACGATCCCGAAGCCACCGCGAAGTCGATGACCGAGGACGGCTGGTTCGGCACCGGCGACGTGGGGTGCACCAGGGCCGACGGCAGGTCGTTCGAATACCGGTCGCGCCTGGGCGACGCGATGAGGCTGAAGGGCTACCTCGTCAACCCCGCCGACATCGAGTCGACGCTGAACGACCACCCGGCGGTCGCCCGCGCGCACGTCGTCAGCGTCCGGGACGAGCGGAGCGGGGACGACCTCGCCGTCGCGTTCGTCCGGTTGCGCGACGGCGCCGCCGCTTCGGACGAGGACCTGATCGCCCACTGCGCGGCGAACCTCGCGAGCTTCAAGGTGCCCGCCCGCGTCCGCGTCGTCGACGACTTCCCCACCACGGCGAGCGCCAACGGCGACAAGATCCGCAAGGACAGGCTGCGCGCCGAGGCGGCGTGGGCGCTCGACATCCCCGCACCCGTTCTCTGAGACAAGGACGACCCCATGAGCGCCCCCGAACCCCGGCCCATCCGATCCGACATCGCGTGGTCCACCTCCGACCGCGTCGTCGTCCACGGACACGACCTCCCGGACGACCTGCTGGGCAAGGTCGGCCTCGGCGACTTCGCCTACCTCGTCCTGTTCAAAACCCTTCCCTCCCCGCACGAGTCGGTCGTCTTCAACTCCCTGGTGGTCGCACTCGTCGAGCACGGCCTGACGCCGAGCGCGCTGGTGTCGCGCCTGACGGCGCTCGGCGCGCCCGAATCACTCCAGGGAGCCGTGGCCGCCGGTCTGCTGGGACTCGGCGACACCTTCGTCGGCACGATCGAAGGCGCGGCGAAGATCTGCCAGTCTCTGCCCGACGACGGGTGGCAGCGCGACGAGGCCCTGCTCCGCGAGCACGCCCGGACCATCGTGGACGGGTCCCGTGCGGCACGGAAGAGCATCCCCGGTCTCGGCCATCCCGTGCACAAGCCGAACGACCCGCGCGCGGAGCGCCTGTTCGAGATCGCGCGGGAACAAGGCTTCGACGACGCCAACGAACGCCTGTTCCGCGCGATCCGGGCACGCGCCGAGGACGCCACCGGCAAGGTGCTCCCGATCAACGCGACCGGCGCCATCGGGGCTATCGCGAGCACCCTCGGGGTGCCCTGGGACATCGCCCGCGGCCTCGGCGTGATGGCGCGGGCGATCGGGCTGGTCGGCCACGTCCTGGAGGACCGCGAACGCCCTCTCGCGAAACCCGTGTGGAACGACGCCGAGGCCCGGTCGACGTCGCACCGCTCCTGACCGCACCTGCTCACGGGCCGTCACGCGGTCGCGTGCGCCGTGCCGGGCCCGGCGTCGTCCTGGGGGAACTCCTCGGGACGGGCGTGCTTCGGCAGCAGGAACGTCACCAGGAACGTCAGGCCGAGCAGCCCGACCTCGATCCACAGTGTGATCTTCATGGAGTGGCTGAAGCCGGCCTTCGCCGAGTGCTCGCCCGCCTCCCCGACCGCCTGCCGGATGGCCGCCGCCGACTGCGGCGTCGCCGCGACGGCGGTCTTGACCTCCCCGTCCAGGCGGGCGCAGGAGGCGGGCACGGCGGCGGAGTCCTTCGCCGCGGCGCGGTCGTGCCCGCAGTCCCGCAGCCCGTCGGCGATGCGGTCCTGCTGCGCGGCGGGGACGGAGGCGGCGGTGAGACGCGTGCGGAGGGCGGCGGCGCCGTCGTCGGCGGCGGCGGCCACGTGCCCGCCCAGCAGGCCGAAGAAGACCGTCCCGAGGACGGCCGCGCCCAGGGCGCTGCCGAGCTGCTGGACCGCGGTGAGCGTGCCGCCGGCCGACCCGGTCTCCTCGGGCTCGACGCCCGCCAGGACGGTGTCGAAGAACGGCGCCATCAGCAGGCCCATGCCGAGCCCGGTCACGACCAGCGCCGGGACGAGCTGCCACGGCGTCACGTCGATGCCCGCGGCCTGCAAGGTCGCGAACACCCCGGCGACACCCGCCGCCATCGTGAGGGTGCCGCCGTGGATGACCTTGCGGCCGAACCGCCGGAGGGCCTGCGCGAGGCCGAAGCCGATGACGATCCCGGCCGACCAGGGGATCTCGGCGAGCCCCGCCTTGAGCGGGGAGTAGCCCAGGCCCAGCTGGAAGAACAGCGCCAGCACCAGGGCGAGGCCCGCCATGCCGGAGAAGAACACCAGGCCGACGACCAGGCCGCCGGTGAAGCCGCGCTTGCGGAAGAGGCTCGGGACGATCAGCGGGTCGCCGCCCGAGCGCTGCTTGCGGGACTCGTACCAGGCGAACACGGCCCAGACGGCGACCGAGGCGCCCATCATCAGGAACGTCCAGACGGGCCAGCCGAGCTCGCGGCCCTGGACGAGCGGGTAGACCAGCAGCCCGGCGCCGAGGGAGGCGAGCAGGGCGCCGACGAGGTCGAGGCGGGACGCGCGCTCGGAGCGTCCGGACGGCAGGAACTTCAGTCCGGCGAGGATCGCGGCGGCGCCGAGCGGCAGGTTGATCAAAAAGATCATCCGCCAGCCGGTGCCGAAGAAGTCGGCGCCGATCAGCCACCCGGCCAGCACCGGGCCGCCGACCGACGAAAGGCCCATGACCGGGCCGAACGCGCCGAAGGCCGCGCCCATCTCCTTCGGGCTGAACATCTGCTTGATCAAGCCGATGCCCTGCGGCAGCATCAGCGCGCCGAACAGGCCCTGGAGGATCCGGGAGCCGATCAGCATGCCGGGGGAGACGGCGACGCCGCACAGCAGCGACGCGAGCGTGAATCCGGCCGCGCCGATCAGGAACATCCGCTTGCGCCCGAACAGGTCGCCGAGGCGCCCGCCGGTGATGAGCCCGACCGCCATGGCCAGGGTGTAGCCCGCGGCGAGCCACTGGATGGTGCTGGCCGAGCCGCCGAGCTCGGCGCGGATCGTCGGCGCGGCGATGGTGGTGATCAGCGCGTCGAGCATGTCCATGACCTCGGCCGCGAGGATCACGAAGAGTGCGGCCCAGCGCCAGCGGTACGCCGCCTCGCCGCCCGCTCTCTGCTGGGGTGCCAGTGTCTCGGTCATCGGGTGCCTCCGTGCGGGAACAGTGTTCGTTAGCTACGAACACTGTTCTAAATTGAGAACGGGGTTCGTGTCAAGTACGATGTTCGTGTTCGTGCGAATTTATCTCTCTGGTGGAGAAGATATATCGCGTTTCGCGAAAGTCAAGATGTATCGCGATTTGGGAGGTCTCACGTGGGCACCGGACGTCTCGACATGCCGACGCCCCCCGGGCGCAAGCCCCGCAAGGCCGCGCCCGCGCGACAGCCGCTGACGCAGGAGCTCATCGTCCGGACCGCGGTCCGCGTTCTGGACGCCGAGGGCCTGGAGGCCGTCACCATGCGGCGGGTCGCCCAGGAGTTGGGCACCGGCCCCGCCTCGCTGTACGCCCATGTCTCGGGCAAGGAGGAGCTCCGTGAGCTGATGCTCGACCACGTCGCCGCCGAGATCGCGCTGCCCGCCGAGCCCGACCCGTCCCGCTGGCAGGAGCAGCTGAAGGAGCTGGCGGCCGAGATCCGCCGCGTCTACACCTCGCACGGCGACATCGCCAAGGTCTCCATGGGGCTGATCCCCACCGGCCCCAACCTGCTGGCCGTCGCCGACGCGCAACTCGGCCTCATGCGGGCGGGCGGCGTCCCCCCGAAGATCGCCGGCCTCGCCGTCGACACGCTCGGCATGTTCCTCGACGCCGACGCCATCGAGGACACGATCTACATGGCGAGGACGCCCGCCGGCGTGGACCGCTGGGAGCACTTCCAGACCCACTTCGAGGAGGTCCGCGCCTACTTCGCCGCCCTGCCGCCCGACCGCTTCCCCAACGTCACCGCGATGGTGGACGAACTCACCGGCGGGACGGGCGACGACCGCTTCCGGTTCGGCCTCGACATCCTGGTCCGCGGCATCGCCTCCTACGTCCAGGACCCGCCCACCTCCTGACGGCCTTCGCGTCCGTCTCGCCAAGGGCGCGACCCGTGGTCGTTCAGGGCCGTCAGGTGGGGGACAGGCCGGCGGCCAGGAGGGCGAACGCGTGGTCGGCGGCGGCCAGCGCGTCCGGATGGGCGTCGTCGGCGCTCCGGCCCGCGTCGAGGCGCCGCCAGTTGTCCCTTGCCAGGACGCGGGTCACGGCGACGATCTGGGCGGCGGCCAGGCGCGCGGTCAGATCGTCCATGCCGGCCGTGGGGTGCTCGGCGAGCGCGGCCGCCAGCGCCTCCTCCTCACGGTCGGAGTGCTGGGACAGGCGCGCCAGAAGGCTCGGTGTCGAGAACACCATCCGGTGGTAGCCGAGGACCTCGGGGTGGTCGTTGAGCCCGGTCACGGCGTCGCGTCCGGTGAGGGCACCGGTGAAGTGACGGTGCAGCGCGTCCAGTGGCGGGGCGCCGGGGGCGGCGCGCACCACCCGGGCGTACTCGTCGCGGTGGTCGGTGATCCGGTGGAGGACGAGGTCCTCCTTGCCGGCGAAGTACTTGAACAGTGTCGGCTTGGAGACCCCGGCCGCTGCGGCGACATCGGCGACCGGCACCCGGTCGAAGCCGTGCTTCAGGAACAGCGCAATCGCCGCGTCCGAGATCGCCTGATGGGTGCGGGTCTTCTTGCGCTCGCGCAGTCCCGTGTCGCCGACCATGCCGCCGAGCGTAGCACCGCAGCCTTAACTCGGTTAATATTTGGGCTCGACATCTAAATTAACTGAGTTAAGGTTTGGTGGGCGAACGGGGAGGCGGCTTGGTGATCGACGGCGAGATGGAAGCGGAACGCGCATACGCGGAGGCCGCACGGGACGGGCTTGGGCGCATGGTCGAGGCGGCGCGCCGCCAGGTGGTGATCGGTGAGGGGGCGGGCGCCGACCGGTACGCCCTCGAATCGCTCGGACGGTTGCTGAAGAGCCGCGCCAAGCAACTCGCGGAGGAGCCCGGCGGTCCGCCGTTCTTCGGACGGCTCGACTTCGGCGCGGACGACGCCGACCACGGTGGCAACAGGTACTACATCGGGCGCCGTCACATCTCCGGCGGTCCCGAGCGTCCGCCGCTGGTCCTCGACTGGCGGGCACCGGTCGCCCGGACGTTCTACCAGGCGAGCACCGGTGAGCCGCAGGGCGTGGCCGTGCGCCGCAGGTTCGGCTGGGACCTGGTCGGCTCGGACGTCCGGCCTGGCCCGGCCGTCCGGCCTGGCCCGGCCGTCCTGACCGGCTTCGAGGACGAGCGGCTCGACCAGGGCGGGGACCTCCGGCGCAGCCGCATCCTGGACGCGGAGATCGAGCGTCCCAGGCAAGGCCCGATGCGCGACATCGTCGCGACGATCCAGCCCGAGCAGGACGACCTCGTCCGCGCGGGCCTGGACGAATCGATCTGCGTGCAGGGCGCGCCTGGCACGGGCAAGACGGCCGTGGGGCTGCACCGTGCGGCGTTCCTCCTGTACAGCCATCGCAAGCGCCTGGAACGGACCGGAGTGCTCATAGTCGGGCCCAACCCCGCGTTCCTGCGTTACATCTCCGCCGTGCTGCCGACGCTGGGCGAGGCCGACGTGGAGCAGACCACACTGGACGGCCTTCTGAGCCGCACGCACGTCCGCGCCCAGGACACCGAAACGGCGGCCATCGTCAAGCACGATGCACGGATGGCGGAGGTCCTTCACCGGGCGCTGTACGCGCGCGTGGCCGTCCCGGAAGAGACGCTCGTCGTTCCGGACGGCGCCTACCGCTGGCGGATCGCGCCCGAAGAACTGTCCGCGCTCGTCGGTGACGTCCGTGGCGAGCAAGTGCCGTATGGGACGGGACGTGAGCGCGTGCGGTCCCGCGTCGTGGCGCTGTTGCGGCGGCAGGCGGAGCGGCGTGGCCGTCCGGTGAACGGAGCGTGGCAGCGGAACATCGGCCGGAGCCCGGCCGTCGCAGCCTTCCTGGACCACGCATGGCCGCGAGTGAAGCCGGAGGAGTTGGTCGCGGCGCTGCTCAGCGGCGGACCGATGCTCGCCCAGGCGGCCGCCGGTGTGCTGACCGGCGAGGAACAGGCGGCGCTCCAGTGGGACCGTCCCCGATCGGCGAAGTCGGCGTGCTGGTCGGCGGCCGACGCCGTGCTCGTGGACGAGGCCGCCGGACTGATCGAGTCGGGCCACGGCATGGGCCACGTCATCGTGGACGAGGCGCAGGACCTGTCGCCGATGCAGTGCCGGGTCGTCGCACGGCGCGGCGGCCACGGATCGCTCACTGTCCTCGGCGACCTGGCGCAGGGCACCACGCCCTGGGCCGCGCAAGACTGGGACGGGCAGCTCGCGCACCTGGGCGTGCCCAAGGCGCGGATCGTCCCGCTGACGGACGGGTTCCGCGTGCCGGGGGCCGTCGTGGCGCTGGCCAACCGGCTCCTGGAGGCGCTGGACGTGGACGTCCCGCCCGGACGGTCCGTGCGCGGCGACGGCGAACTGCGGTTCCTCAAGGCGAGCACCCTGGCGGAGGGCGTCGTGACCGCCGTGCGGCGCGCGCTCGCACAGGACGGCGCGATCGGTGTGATCTGCGCCGACGCCGCGCTGACGGCACTGGACGAGGCACTGCGCGCGGCCGGGTTCGAGCCCGGCGAGGCGGGCGAGGCCGGTGGCGGGGCGCGGGTGGCGCTGGTGCCGATCGGGCTCGCCAAGGGCCTGGAGTACGACCACGTGGTCGTCGCGGAGCCCGCACAGATCGCCGGGGACGGGACGCGCGGGCTCAACCGCCTCTACGTGGCCCTCACACGCGCCGTGTCACGGCTCGACATCGTCCACGCCCGCCCACTCCCAGCGCTCCTCGCGGACTAGGAGCGCGGCGATGGGGGGCGTCAGGCGGGCGATGAGGGCGGGTCGTCAGGCGAAGGTGCGCTGGAACGCGGCGTGCCTCGGCGCGCCCTTGGCGGTGTCCCAGACCGCGAACACGACGTGCTCGAACCGGTTCCCGAACTCCCCGTCCGGACGGAGAAGCCCGGCGAACGCTTCGGCGACCTCGGTGGGCTCGTTGCGGAACACGCCACAGCCCCAGGCACCCAGGACGAGCCGCCGGTGCCCGTTCACCAGCGCCACGGCGAGGACCTTGCGGGCCCGTGCGCGCAGAACCTCGGGGACCCGCTCGGCCACGGCGGAGTCGCGGATCGCGCCGCGGTTCGGGGCGGGCGAGGTCAGGAACGCGATTTCGTACGGCTCCTCCAGCAGCAGCCCCGCGTCGTCCCGGAACACCGGCACGTCCGGCGAGTAGATCATGTGGTCGCTGTAGAGCAGGTCGCCCTGGGCGCGGTGGAAGTCGTAGAACTCCCTGGCCGTGAGAAGCGACGTGTACAGCGCGGACGAGCGGGCCAGCCCCTCCTCCTGGGCGTGCGCACCGTTCAGGAACCCGCCTCCGGGGTTCTTGGCAGAGGCGAAGTTGAGCGCCAGCGGGACCGCGCCTGGCCCGCACAACCGCCGCGCGGCGGCCAGGGTGATCTCTTCGGTGACCTCGATGCGCGTCCCTGCGGCGTCGCCGGTGCGCGTCGTCTGGGCGGAGCCGGACTCGGCCTCAGGAAGGCGCTTGAGGAGGCGGTCCAGGTCGTGGGGACGGTACAGGACGGTGCCCTGCACAGCGCGCTCGATGCTGCGGGAGATCGAGACCGTGCGGCCTGAGGGGGCCGGGTAGTCGCCGCGTTCGAGGATGGCCACGGTCTCCTGGGCGGTCGTCCGGCGGGGGTGTCTGCTCATGTCACCCCGGATTGTCCCGGCCCGGGGGAGCGCCCCGCAAACCGTTTTCGCGGTCGTCCCGGCACCCTTCGTGATCGCTGCGGCGGGCGTCCAACATATGGGGATTTGCCTCTTACCTGCGCATTGTCGGGAAATGATCATTTTCCGGATGCTTTCTGGCATGCTGTGCACCGCCATGCAGCCGCCTCCAAGATCGCGTTCAGGCCGCCGCCGGGCCACGTCCCATCGAAGGGGCGCCCGGCCGTCGCCCGCGCCTCAGCCGCCACCGCCGCCACCGCCGCCCCCGGGCGTGCCGCTCCCCGGTGCGCCGCCACCGGGGCCGGTCCGTCCCGGCCAGTACGATCCGGCCGGTTACGCGGCGCCGGGATACGGCGAATACGACCCGCCACACGCTTACGAGGGCGCACCCGGGCCCGCCGGTCACGGATCCGGCACGGTCAAGGGAATCAGCGACGACCTCGACCGTGAGTTCGAGGGCGCCCGGCGGACACGTCGGCGAGGCGCCATCGTCGGCATCACAGCCCTCGTCGCGCTGGTCGCCCTCGGACTCGGCGGGTTGCTTTTCTGGTACGCCACACCCGGCTCCAAGCCCGCCCCTTCGTCGCCCCAGGGCGCCCCGGACACGAGGCGGGGAAGGGCCGATTCCGAGCCGTCCGACCCGCCCATCATCCAGCCGAAGAGCCCGCCCTACATCCCCGCCACGGGGACCGGGAAGTTCATCGGTCCGGCGGCTGCCGGCCGGGTGCACGGACGCGGCAAGCTCATGCGGTACATGGTCGAGGTAGAGGGCGGTCTTCGCCAGAACCCCAGGAGATTCGCGGACGGCGTCGACAAGATACTGGCCGACCCGCGCGGCTGGACGGCCGGCGGGAAATGGTCGTTCCGCCGTGTCGACTCCGGCCCGTACGACTTCGTGGTGCGGCTCGCCTCGCCCGGCACCGTCGACAAGATCTGCGGCGCGTACGGGATGGAGACCGAGGGCAAGGTCAACTGCAGCGCGGGCAAGCAGGTCATGGTGAACCTGAAGCGCTGGCTGCTGCTGACGACCTACTACCAGGGCCAGCCCGACCACTACCACGCGCTGACCATCAACCACGAGGTCGGCCACCGCCTCGGTATCGGCCACATGACGTGCCCGGGGAAGGGACGTCCCGCGCCCGTCATGCAGCAGCAGATCTTCGGCCTGAAGGGCTGCAAGATCAACGGATGGCCGTACGACCGCCGCGGGCACTTCCTGTCCGGGCCGTCCGTGCCCTGACTCCCCCCGGGGAAAATGAATGGGGAGGGACGGGTTCGTTCCGCCACACTCAAGACGTGCTTCTGACGATCACGACGACCCTGGACCAGGCGACCGACCTGGGCTTCCTCCTGCACAAGCACCCCGACCGGGTGCTGCGGTTCGAGCAGTCCTTCGGCACGGCGCACGTCTTCTACCCCGACGCGAGCGAGCATCGCTGCACGGCCGCGCTGCTGCTGGACGTCGACCCGATCAAGCTCGTGCGGACGCGGGGCAGAGGCACGCCGGACTTCTCACTCGGCCAGTACGTGAACGACCGTCCGTACGCGGCGTCCTCGCTGCTGGCGTCCGCGATGGCGAATGTCTTCCGCACCGCCATGCGCGGCCGGTGCAACGCCCGTCCGGAACTGCCCGAGACCCCCATCCCGCTCGAAATCGTGCTTCCGGCGCTGCCGTGTAGGGGCGGCCCCGAACAGGCCGCGCGCTTCTTCGCGCCGCTGGGCTGGACGGTGTCGGCCGTCCCCGTCCCGCTGGACCCGGAGTTCGGCGAGTGGGGCGACTCCCGGTACGTGACGCTGACGCTCACCGGCGCCATGCGCCTCTCGGACGCGCTCAACCAGCTGTACGTGCTGCTGCCCGTTCTGGACGATGCCAAGCACTACTGGCTCGCGCTCGACGAGGTCGACAAGCTCATCAGGGCGGGCGAGGGCTGGCTGGCCACACACCCGGACCGCGGCGCCATCACCCGCCGCTACCTGGCGAACCGGCGCGGGCTCGTCCGCGCCGCACTGGGACGCCTGGCGGACGCAGAGGGCGCCCCAGAGGACGCACTCGACCCCGTCGAAGTCGAAGAGGAACCCACCCAGGCCACTGCCGGAGCCGCCACCGGGACCGCCACAGACTCCGCTACCGGAGCCGCTACAGGCGCCGCTACCGAGGCCGTTCAGGCGGAGCCAGAGGAGTCGCCGGTCGGCTCGCTGGCCGAGCGGCGCGTCCAGGCGGTGCTGCAGGCGCTCCGCGACGAGAACGCCCACCGCGTCATCGACCTTGGCTGCGGCTCCGGGAACCTGCTCTCGCGACTCCTCCAGGACGGCTTCTTCAGCGAGATCGCCGGCATGGACGTCTCCTACCGTGCGCTGGGCCTGGCCTGGCGGCGACTCCGGTGGGACCCGCAGCAGCGCAAGGAGAACGACCGCGTCCGGGACGTCTTCCAGGGCGCGCTGACCTACGCCGACGAACGGTTCAGCGGATACGAGGCAGCCGTGCTGATGGAGGTCATCGAGCACATCGATCCGCCAAGGCTCAGCGCGGTGGAGCGGGTGGTGTTCGGCCATGCGGCCCCCCGCGCGGTCGTCGTGACGACGCCGAACGCCGAGCACAACGTCCGCTACGAGGGTCTGGCGCCGGGGACGATGCGTCACCCGGACCACCGCTTCGAATGGACCCGCGCCGAGTTCCGCGAGTGGGCGGGACGGGTCGCCGCCGCGCACGGCTACAGCGTCCGCTACGTATCCGTCGGTGACGACGACCCTGAGGTCGGCGCTCCGACGCAGATGGGGGTGTTCACCCGATGACCACCGAAGAGAACGTCGCGGCCGGGCCTGCCGCGGCCGGTCGCCAGATCAAGGTGCCGGAGATGGGCCTCGTCGTGCTGGTCGGGGTGTCCGGATCGGGCAAGTCCTACTTCGCGCGCAAGCACTTCAAGCCGACCCAGGTGGTCTCGTCCGACTTCTGCCGCGGCATCGTCTCGGACGACGAGAACGACCAGTCCGCGACGGGAGACGCGTTCGACCTGCTGCACTACATCGTGGCCAAGCGGCTGCGGCGCGGCCTCCTGACCGTCGTGGACGCGACCAACGTGCAGAGCAAGGCCCGGCAGTCCCTTCTGCAACTCGCCAAGGAACACGACGTGCTGTCGATCGCGATCGTCCTGGACGTGCCCGAGAGCGTCGCCGCCGGACGGAACGCCACCCGCCCGGAACGGGACCTGCCCGACCACGTGATCCCGCGTCAGCGCCGCGAACTGCGGCGTGGCCTGCGGGCGCTGGGACGCGAGTTCCGCCGCTCGTACGTGCTCACCGGCACTGACCAGATCGACGCCGCCACGATCGTCTACGAGAAGGCGTGGAACGACAAGCGCGAGCTCACCGGGCCGTTCGACATCATCGGCGACGTCCACGGCTGCCGCGCGGAGTTGGAGGACCTCCTCGCCGTCCTCGGGTACGAGGTCGAACGGGACGCGTCCGGGCGTGCCGTGGGAGCGACCCATCCCGGCGGGCGCACGGCCGTGTTCGTCGGAGACCTGGTCGACCGCGGCCCTGATTCACCGGGCGTGCTCAGGCTCGCGATGGGCATGGCGGCGGCAGGCGACGCGCTGTGCGTGTCGGGGAACCACGAGGCGAAGCTCGTCCGGGCGCTGCGGGGCCGCAAGGTCCGCCTCGCGCATGGCATCGTCGAGTCGCTGGAGCAGCTCGCGGCCGAGCCGGAGGAGTTCCGTGACGGCGCACTGGGCTTCATGGACGGACTCATCAGCCACTACGTCCTGGACGGTGGGCGCCTTGTCGTGGCCCACGCCGGACTCAAGGAGGACTACCACGGCCGGTCGTCCGGCCGCGTCCGGTCGTTCGCGCTGTACGGCGACACCACGGGGGAGACCGACGAATACGGGCTGCCCGTGCGGTACCCGTGGGCGCGCGACTACCGAGGCAAGGCCATGGTGGTGTACGGGCACACGCCCATCCCGGAACCGGAGTGGATCAACAACACGATCTGCCTGGACACCGGCGTGGTGTTCGGCGGGAAGCTGACCGCGCTGCGCTATCCGGAGCGGGAGCTGGCCTCCGTCCCGGCCCGGCAGGTCTGGTACGAGCCGGCGCGGCCCCTGGAGGCGCCGGACGCGTCCGTGGCGGGCGGGCACCGGGAGAGCGACGTCCTGAAGATCGAGGACGTGCTCGGCAACCAGGGCGTGGAGACCCGGCTGATGGGCCGCGTGTCGGTCCGTGAGGAGAACGCGCTGGCCGCGCTGGAGGTGATGAGCCGGTTCGCCGTGGACCCGCGCTGGCTCGTCTACCTGCCGCCGACCATGCCCCCGGCGGAGACCTCGCCCCTGCCCGGATACCTGGAGCACCCGGCCGAGGCGCTCGCCGCGTACCGGAACCGGGGCGTCGTCCGGGTGGTGTGCGAGGAGAAGCACATGGGCTCGCGCGCGGTGGCGGTCGTCTGCCGAGACGCCTCGGTCGCCACGGCCCGCTTCGGCGTCACCGATGGGACGCCCGGCGCGGTCTTCACCCGCACCGGGCGCTCCTTCTTCCGCGACCCGTCCCAGACGACGGAGGTACTGGACCGCGTCCGTTCCGCCATTGGCGCCGCCGGTCTCTGGGACGAGCTGGACACCGGCTGGCTGGTGCTCGACTGCGAACTGCTGCCGTGGTCGGCCAAGGCCATGGACCTCATCCGTACGCAGTACGCGGCGACTGGGGCGGCCGCCCGCGCGGCCTTGCCCGTGGCCGCCGACGTCCTCGCGCGCGCGGACGAACGTGGGCTCGATCTCGGCGGACTGCGCGAGCACATCGACCGGCGAGCCGCCAACGCGGCCCGCTTCCGTGACGCCTATGCGCGCTACTGCTGGCCGGTGGACGGACTGTCCGGGCTCAGGCTCGCCCCGTTCCAGATCCTCGCCGGTGAGGGCCACACCTGGGCCGTCTCACGCGACCACGACTGGCACATGGACGTGGCCGATCGGCTCGCAATGGCCGACTCCAGCGGGCTCATCCAGCGGACGGGTTCGCTGACCGTCGACCTGGGCTCGCCGGAGTCCGAGGCGGCCGCGACCGAATGGTGGGAGAAGCTCACCGCGGGCGGGGGAGAGGGGATGGTGGTCAAGCCGCTCGGCCCGCTCCCCGAGGACGCGAAGATCCAGCCGGGCGTGAAGTGCCGCGGCAGGGAGTACCTGCGGATCATCTACGGCCCCGACTACACCGAACCGGAGAACCTCGACCGCCTGCGCGGACGCTCGCTCGGCCGCAAGCGCTCCCTCGCGATGCGCGAACACGCTCTCGGCCTGGAAGCGCTCGACCGGCTCGCGGGCGGGGAGCCGCTGTGGCGCGTCCACCAGGCCGTCTTCGCCGTCCTGGCACTTGAGTCCGAACCGGTGGACCCGCGCCTGTGACGCTCGCGGGGCCCGCCTCACCGGGCGGGCCCCGCATGACCACCGTGATCGGTCAGGTGGAGAACAGCATGTGGAAGACGCTCCCGTGGTGGGGGCGGTGGTGGTGGCCACCATGATGATGGTGGTGCACCGCGGGGGCCGGGGCTCCCCAGCCGGGGGCGGCAGCCGGAGGAGCGGCCCGGTACTGGGTCTCCATCTGGCTCAGGGCCTCAAGCTCGCCGTAGTCGAGGAAGATGCCCCGGCAGCTGTCACATTGCTCGATGTGGACGCCGCTGCGGGTGTAGGTCCGCATCACGCCACGACACTTAGGGCAGTGCATCGCCTTGTCGTCCTTCCGGTGTGGATCCCCAGGTAGAGGCTAAATGTAGGGCAGGTTCGGCGCCACGTCATGCCGCGTCCCCCGCTCTGCAGATTCTTGCGCAGGCGTCGACCACCGCCTGCTCTGGCCCGTCGAGTGGTCGCTCGTCCTTTACCGCCGATATGACGCACGTGGCGGCGATCTGGATCGCAAGACTTCGCGCGGGCACGTCCAGAGCCGTCCAAGGGTCGCCTTCAGCGGGAACCGCCGGTCCTCCGGCCGCCCTGTAGGCGCCCAGGAAACGGTCCCACTCCTCGGGGTGCAGAACCCCGGCGGAGTAGAGCGCGGCCGGGCGCGCAAGGTCCCATGCAGGGGCGCCCTTGCCAAGGTCTTCGATGTCTATCAGCCGCCATTGCCGGCCGGGAGCGCAGACCATCTGGCCGAGATGCCAGTCACCGTGGATCAGGCACTCCACCTCCCCAGGAGGCTCGTCGGCCTCTCCACGGATCCAGGCGGGCAGGGTGGCGAACGCACGGCGCACCACGTCCTCCGCTGGACCGTTCCCCAGCCGCGCCACCAAGCGGGCCACACGAGTGGGGCGGCCCCAGGACGGTGCGTCCGCCGGTACTGGGACCGCATGGAGAGCGGCCAGAAGGCGCGCTCCGTCCTCCCAGGGGAGTTCCTCCTGCGGATCCACCGGTTCGCCGTACAGGGAGACCGTGACCAATCGGCCGTCGACGTCGAGCGGCGGGCCCAGGGGACCCAGCACGATGTGCGGCAGCGTTGTGGCCAGCTCGATCCGGTCGAGGAACGGTATTCCGTACTCGCGGTCAGGCTGGTGTGCCTTCACCACCACATCGCCGACCCGCACCACCAGGACGCCGTGCCTGTCGTACAGCGTCTCCGGCTCGGCGACCGGGGGAGAGGGCGGGAGGACGTGCGGGGCCGCGGACACCGGACGGTACGCCATGTACCGTCCGGTGGCACCGGCCGAGTCGCGCCCGATCTCGGCAAGCCGGGCCAAGAGCCCTGACCGGGCGGTCTCAGTCTGCACCCGCTCAGTCAATCACTTGTCGAAGACCTCCATCTCGAAGAGCGAGTAGCCGTAGGTGGTCGCGCGCTTGGTCCCGTAGATCCGCACCCATCGCGCGCTCACCGGAACGAACTGGATGACGTCGACCGCGCCGTTCCCGTTGGTGCGCGTGTGGACGGTGGTCCACACGCCACCGCCCGTGGACGTCTGGACCTTGTACTCCTTGCCGTACGCGGCCTCCCACCGGAGCAGGACGTAGCCCACCGGACGGGCCGCGCCCAAGTCCACCTCGATCCACTGTGGGTCGGTGCGTTTGCTCGACCAGCGGGTCGTGAGGTTGCCGTCGACCGCCTTCGGGCCCTCCACACCGGCCTTCTCCACGCTGGAGACCTTCACCGGCCTCTGGAGCGCCAGGTTCGTCTTCAGCCGGTACGTGGCGGTGAGGGTCACGTTGGCGTTCACCGTGATGTTGTGCGCGGACGCCCCGCCATCGGACCAGCCGACGAACTCGTACGCCTTGTCGCCGACCACCTGCGTCTGCGTGGGCGCCGAGATGGACACGGTGGAACCGGCGATCACCGTGCCCTTGAAGGGTGCGGCCTTGGCCGTCTCCAGCAGGGTCAGCGGGATCCCCGCCGGGTTGGACGCCAGCGTGACCTCCGCGGTCTTGGGATGCAGTTCGACGCTCTTGGTGTCGCTCAGCCCATCGGAGTCGGTCACGGTGAGACGCTGCTCGATCCAGGACGGGTACTCATGGTCGGGCGCGACGAACTCGCCGCTGTTGCCGTTCTGGCCCGTGATGGCGTGCGTATGGCAGTCGCTCGGGCAGTGATGCATGATGGTCTGCCACTTGAGCGAATCACCGGACAGCGTGCCGTCCTCACCGTCCGTGCCGGTGCCGGCGAACGAGATCCTGTCGCCGACCTTCCACGTCAGGCCCGCGCTGGGCGAGCTTATGGTCGCGACCGGTGGCGTGGAACCGGCGGTGATGACCTGTGTGGCCGTGTCGGACGCGCCACGGGTGTCGGTGACCTTCAGCCCGACCGGGTATCGGCCCTTCGCCGCGTAGGTGAACGAGGGAGCGGCGGCCGTCGAGTCGTCATAGGCGCCGTCCCCGTCGAGGTCCCACGCGTACGTCAGCGGGACGTCCCCGTCCGCGTCGCTGGAAGTGCCGCCGTCGAACTTCACCGTCAACGGTGCCGGACCACTGGTCACGTCCGACTTCAGCGCGGCCACCGGCGGGTTGTTCACACCGTTGTAGACGAACCGGACGATCCTGTTGCCGATGACGTCGACGGCGAAGATGTCGCCGTTCGGACCCGCCTGCAGCTCGACGACACCGCCCGCGGTGGTGGAGAACGTCTCTATCTTCGTCTTGTCGGGCAGGCCGTTCGTCCCCGGCTTCATCACCCACACGCACTGGCGGGAGTAGTCGCTGAAGAAGAGCGCGCCCCTGTACTGCGCCGGGTAGATGCTCCCCGCGTAGAACGACGTGCCGCTGGAGGACGAACTGCCCACGCTGCACGTCTCCCCGGGCACGACCTTGTCGCTGTGCTTGTAGGCGAAGTGGGGCTGGGTCACCGCCTGGGCGCCCTCCCCGTACAGCTTCTCGCAGATGGTGAGGTCGGCGCCGTCATAGCCGGGCGTACGGCCCGCGCCCTCGTAGCAGGGCCAGCCGAAGTTCCGCACCGTCGTGAACGGCTCGGTGAGACGGTTGATCTCCTCCCACGTCGTGTACCCCACGTCGCCGGTCCAGACCTCGTTCGTCCCGGGCCGCACCGTGAACCGGTAGGGGTTGCGCAGGCCGTGCGCGATGACGCGCCGCGCGTTCGTGTCGCCGTTCGGCAACGGGTTGCCCGCGGAGCCCTGGCCCGTGTCCGGGTTGACGCGGATGATCGTCCCGTCCAGCGTCACGGGGTCGCCCGCGGTCCGCAGATCCTGCGCGCGCAACGCGCCGCCCTCACCCGTAGGGGCCGTCAGCGGCGTCCCGGCGGGCTGCGGCGGGTCGCCGCACGCGTTGTTCTTCTGGCCATAGTCGGCGTACTGGAAACTCGCCCCGTCGCCACCGCCCGCGTACAGCTGACCGTCCTTGCCGAACGCGAGCGTGCCGATGGAGTGGCTGGAGAACTGCTGGCACCAGTCCTCCACCAGGACCTGCTCGTTGACGGGCCCGGCCAGCGCCGCGCGCGCTTGCACGGCCGGGGACAGCACGGAGATTCGTCCGGCGACCACACACCCGGCATTGTTGGCGCCGGGCGGATCCGGACACTGGTCATTGGTTCCGTCGGCGGACGGCCACTTGGGATAGGTGCCGCCCAACTGGCCGTTGTAGGTGTACATCACGTACACGCGCGGATCGGTCGGGAAGTTCGGATGCAGCGCCATTCCGAGCAGGCCTCGATCCCAGCCGTTGAACGTCTGGCTGCGCAGATCGGCGAAAACGCTCGGCGTCGTATCGCTCAGCGAGTCGAAGACCTTGACGATCCCGCTCTTCTCCGCCACGAACACCCGCCCGTCCGGCGAGAACTCCACGTTCGTCGGCATCGTCAGCCCGGAGAAGACCGTCTTCTGCTGGAAATTGGCCGGCAGGGCCGCGGCCCGCGCCGCACCGCCCGCCTCCAGCGCCGCCACGAGGACCACGGCGAGCACGACCGCGAGCATCGCCCCGCCCCAACTCCCGATCTTCCGCTCCCGGCCGAGCAGCGCGCGTATGGCCACGAGAGTCCTCCCCGTCCGCAGTGCGGGTCACGATCTCCGCACCCTCTGGGCGAACGATGAACGATTTCTTGACCTGTGTGGACACTCTGCGCCAATACGGTCCGCAAGCGGTCATCCACTCAACCGGATGTGGCCACCCGGCCAACCGATCACCCGTGCCGGGCGACGTCCGGTCCCGCCGCGGCGCCCTCGTCCCGCAGCCGCTGCCGGACGACCTTCCCCAGGGCGTTCCGGGGCAGGTCCGTGCGCGGGCGGAACTCGGCCGGAACCTTGTAGTGCGACAGATAGCGCTCGCAATGGCGGCGCAGTTCGTCCGCCGAGAAAGGGTAGGCGGGGTGTTCCACCACATGCGCCACAACCCGTTCCCCGCGCCGCTTGTCCGGCACCCCGACGACAGCGCAGTCGTGGACCGCCGGATGCCGTCGCAGCACCTTCTCCACCTCGGACGGCGAGACGCTGAACCCGCTCACCTTGATCATGTCCCGGAGACGTTCGAGAATGGTGACGAAACCATCCTCGTCCATCATCGCTATATCGCCCGTACGGAGCCATCCCTTCGACAGGGCCTGCGCCGTGGCCAGCGGTGCGTTCCAGTATCCGGCGAACACCTGAGGGCCGCGCACGACCAATTCACCCGCCTCGCCCGGTGACAGAACCCGCGTCGGCTCCTCGGTGTCCACGATCACCACGTCCGTCATGGGCAGGGGCACGCCGACGGTCAGGTTGCGAGCCCCGCCACCGAGCGGATTGCCCGTGACGGCCGGGGACGCCTCAGTGAGCCCGTAACACTGGATGAGCCCGCGCGCGCCCAGCCTCTCGAACCGGTCGATGGTCGACTGCCCGAGCCCCATGGCGCCCGAGATGCAGACCCTCAGGGAGCGCAGGTCCGACGGACGGAACCCCGGGTCGTCGATCACCTGGTCGTACAGCGTCGGCACTCCAGGGAAGATCGTCGGCCGGTACCTGCGGATTGCCTTGAGCACCCGGTCGCTGTTGAAACGCGGCAGCAGCACGACCGCCCCGGCCGACATCACCGGCGCGATCAGACAGCTCATCATCCCGAACGACTGGAACAACGGCAGGACGCCCAGCGTCACGTCCCGACCCGGACGCCCATCCACATCCCACGCATGCTGCTGGCACGCGTTCGCGACCAGGTTCCGATGCGTCAGCATCGCGCCCCTGGGCCGCCCTCGCGCCCCACCGGTGTACTGGATCGCCGCCAGTTGCCGCGACGGCTCGACCGGTAGCTGCCCCACGCGCTTCTTCGTGCGCCGCTGCAACTCCCGGAACGGCACGACGCCAGGATCGTCCGGAACGTCCGCCGTGATCGCCTCGCGCTTCCGCTGCATCTGCAGCAACGGCAGCCGTAAAGCCGTCCGACTGGTCACCGGCAGATAGTCGGCCAGGGAGGTGACGACGACGTGCTCAAGAGCCACCTTGGACCGCACAGCCTGCACTGTCTTGTAGGAACGATCCAGCACGACGGCGACCCGCGCACCGCAGTCCGCGAGCTGGTGGAGCATCTCCTCCTCGGTGTACAGCGGGTTGTGCTGCACCGCGATCGCCCCTCTGCGCAGGAGCCCATAGAACGCGATGACCTGCTGCGGGCAGTTCGGCAATATCAGCGCCACCCGATCGCCCGGCTGCACCCCGAGCCTGTGCAGCCCATCGGCGAACCGGTCCACCGCCTCCCGCAGCTCCTTGTACCGGATCCGCCGCCCGGAAAAGATCAACGCGGGCCTGCGCGGATACCGCTCGGCGGCGTCGTCGAGCAGCCGGGTGACCGGGATGTCGGGGATGCTGACGTCGGTGGGAACCCCCGGCTGATACCACCGCCGCCATGGAAGTGATCTTTGTGACGAGGGCCACATAACCGAGGATTCAATCACATCTCCGGCGCACTCCAAGATCTTTCAAGCCGCACGGAACGTCCGCCGCCGAGCCTCCTCCCTACCTACGACGGATCGAACCCAAGGGAGACACCTCATGCGTGCAATGCCCACGCTGGACAGAGTCCAGCACCGCTTCGTGGAGGCCCGCAGCGTCTGGCCCGGCTTCACCTGCTGCCACCTCCGCCGCGGTGTCACTGGCCCGTCCGCCTGAAGCCCCGCCGACCTGGACGAGTTCACCGGCTCCGTCCGCTCCCGCCCCCAGGCCCATTCCGGCCGCGCCCTGCACTGGCAGTACGTCCTACGCGACATCCCCGCACTAATGACCGGCCGGTTCCGCCGCGAGCACTTCACCGTCCCGACCGCCATCCTTTACGGCACCGACGACTTCGCCCTGGCCCCCGAGATGCTGCCCGCAGTCACCTCCAACGCAGACGACCTGCGAACGCAGATCGTCCCGGGCGGCCACTACCTCCCCAACGACGACCCGGCCCTGATAGCCGAAACAATCCGCACCCTCTTCCCCGCCACCGGCCGTCCACCGGTACGTCACCGAGGTGGTGGATCTGCTCGCCCGACCGTCTCTCGGGCGAGAGCGGCCGACTGCACTACTCGGGAAAGCACCGCCGGCGCGGGGTGAACCTCCAGTTCCTCGCCGATCCACATGGCCGGTGATCTGGACCTCGCCGGTGCTGTCGGGCTCGACCCACAAGCTGACCACAGCCCGCGAGCACCATGCCCGCACCCGCGCGCTCGGCGAGTAGGGCGCCGCAACGCTCAAGGGCTGGTACATCCTTCGGAAGGTCCGCTGCTCACCCAACCGCCTGACCGCCATCAGGCAGGTCATCCTCACCCTTCACCATCAGGCCAGATGAAGTTGGAAACAGTTCACTCATGGGCCGGTCCGATGGTGCGGGCGCCCTGGGAGATGGTCTTGAGTCCGATACTCACCTTTCGACTCGACCGATTTGAAGAGCGTCGAGGGGCGGCAAAGCGCGACATGTCGGTAAAGCGCGACACATCGAAGGCCTTGCACAGTCTTGTTCGGCTCTTGCCTGGATAGCTTCTCTGAAGGCATGCGTCCCTGCGGCTGCTCGCGAAGTAGACATGCTCCGTCGATCGCACCCCGGTCAGGAAGGTGGATGGGTGTTTCCAGCGACTACGACGAAGGTTCGGTGATCTCAATGAGGCGTGAAGAAGTGAATCATGGGAGCCGGACAGGCAACGCCGATCTTGCCGCCATGTTCGAGCTCGCCGTGCGGCGGTATCCGGCCCGGCCAGCGGTGTGTTGGGACGAAGGGTCGCTGACATATGCGGAACTGGGCGTCTTGGCGCGCAAGTTCGCCTGTGGACTTCGACGCCAGGGCGTGGCGTCCGGTGCGGTGGTGGCATTGGTGGGAGAGCGTGGCCCCGAGGCGTGCGCAGCGCTGTTGGGGATCCTGCTCGCGGGGGGCGCATACTTCCCGATCGATCCTGGCCTTCCCGCATCGAGAATCGAAGCGATGGTCGACGACGTCGCCCCGGATCTGACGGTCATCCTCCCTGGCGTTGAAATATGGGACTCGGAGAGGGGTCGACATGTGCGCTACGCCGACGTCCTCGGTGCTGCGGAGTCGGTGCCCGGACCCTTGGTGACGCATGGGAACAAGAGCGGTGACATCGCCTACGTGATGTGCACGTCCGGCTCGACGGGGCGGCCCAAGGCAGTGGCGGTGACCCATCGCGGAGTGGCGCGTCTGTCCATCGACAACGGATTCTGGGAGATCACCCCGGAGGATCGTGTGCTGCACGCGTCCACGCTGTCATTCGACGCCTCGACGCTGGAGTTGTGGTCGGCGTTCCCGAATGGAGCCTGTGTGGTGATCGTGGAGCGGGACGTGCTCATATCCCCTCCCGCGCTCGCCGAATGGATTTCCGCCCGCGATGTCAGCGTTGTCATCTTGACCACCGGTCTGTTTCATCATTTGGCGCGGGAGAATCCCGTGCTGTTCAGCGGCGTGCGTTGGCTGCTGGTCGCGGGGGAGGCGTTGCGGCCGGAGATCGCCCGCCGGGTTCTGCCCTATCCCGAGCACTTCATTAATGGGTACGGTCCTTGCGAGGGATCGTGTCTGGCCACGACCTATGAGATCGAGGATGCCCTCGCCGAGACCGTCGACATTCCGATAGGAACCCCTATCTCCGATACCGACTGCCACGTCCTGGACGAGAACTTCGAGCCCGTACCTGAGGGCCGGGTGGGGGACCAGATACAGTTCCCCCACC
>NZ_SMKU01000650.1 GCF_004349215.1 Actinomadura rubrisoli
ACCGCGAGCATTCCTTAGACGCTCCTGTCATGAAGTCGGCCCCAACGAGGTGCGGTAACACCCGTTGGGGCCTTGATCCTCACCCGACAGGAGGGCAAGGGCCATGGACGTCACCCAACCACAGCACCGGCCGCAGGGCGGCAGCGTTCGCGGGATCGCTGGGGGTGTGAAGTGACCACCACCGACATCCGGAACGAGATCGCTTCGCTTGAGGACGAACTGGCTGCGCTGCCTGATGCGCCGTTGCGCGCGGTGATCTACGCGCGGGTCTCCCAAGATCCGAAGGAGCAACTGCGGTCGGTGTCGCAGCAGATCGACGAGTGCACCGCCGAGTGCGCGCGGCGCGGCTGGTCGTTGGTGAAGGTGTTCAAGGACAACGACCGCTCGGCGTCGCGGTACGCGACCAAGGACCGGCCGCAGTACGCCGCGTTGAAGACGTACCTGCGGGAGGGCAACGCCGATGTGCTGGTGATGTGGGAGTCCTCCCGGGCACAGCGTGATCTTGAGGACTACGTCAAGGCCCGCAAGATCGCCGAGGACAACGGGGTGAAGTGGTCCTACAAGGGCCGTCTGTACGACCTGACCCGCACCGATGACCGGTTCGCGACCGGGCTGGACGCCCTGCTAGACGAACGCGAGTCGAGCATCACCCGGGACCGGATCTTGCGGGACGTGCGCGGGAACGCCCAGAAGGGCCGCCCACACGGCCGTCTGTTGTACGGATACCGGCGCGAATACAACTCGGCAACCGGCGACTTCGTCCGGTCGGTGATCCGGCAGGATCAAGCCCAGATTGTCCGGGAGGCCGTCCGCCGGATCGCGGCCGGTGAGGGGATCTTGACCGTGTGCCGGGACTTCAACCGGCGGGGGCTGCGCACCAACCACGGGAACACCTGGCGGCACTTCACGATCCGGGACATGGTCACCAACCCCGCGTACATCGGCAAGCGCGTCCATCAGGGGAAGGTAATCGGCGACGCGGAGTGGCCACCGATCTTGACCGGCAACGACCGGCAAGCGTTCTTCGCATGCGTGCGGCGGCTGAACGCCCCGGGTAAGAAGTCCCGCCCGGGAGGGGTCAAGCACCTGGCCACACACATCGCCACCTGCGGGATCTGTGGTGCTGGTCTGAGCAGCGGACGCAACGCCAAGAAGGTGGGCCAGACGCAGGGCACGCCCCGGTACAACTGCCGGGGGGATGAGGTGCTAACCGGCGGATGCACCGCTATTGGCAAATCCGTGGTGGACAACTACATCAACGGGTTGGTGATCGAGCGGCTGTCCCGGCCAGACGCCGCCGAACTGCTCACCGAGGACGCCCTGAGAGCCGAGCACGCCGCCGCCGCGCTGGCCGAAGCCGAAGAGAAGCGCGCGATCTTGGATGAAACCGCTGACAAGGTCGCCGCCGGAACCATGTCGGTGGCCATGGCGTCCCGGATCGAAGCGCGGCTACTTCCGGAGATTGAGGCGGCCGAACTGCGCGCCAACGATGCCGGGATCGCTCCGGTGCTGCGTGAGGTGATCCGCCCCGACATCGGCAAGGTCTGGCCCAAGCTGCCGATGGCGCGGCGCCGGGAGGTGGTCCGCGCGCTGATGGACATCACCGTCACCCCCCCTCTGCCCAAGGACACCGACCAGCAAGAACGCCAGCGGCAGCGACTCGCGTTCGGGCAGCGTTTGCGCGAGCTTCGGCGCGGCTATGGCCTGCTGGGGATGGGTGAGCGGCAGCTTGCCAAGTTGGCGGGATGGCCGCCCCACAAGGTCAACAACGCCGAGCTCGCCCGGGGGTCGATGACCGCCGACGACGTCCGGGTGTGGTGCCGCCTGGTCGACGCCGAAGACCAGGCAGACGCGGTCATCGCGATGATGCCCACGCCGCGCGCCAAGGACACCGACCGTATCCAGATCACCTGGAAGCACGACCTGTAGACCGTCCTCGCGCCGACCAC
>NZ_SMKU01000651.1 GCF_004349215.1 Actinomadura rubrisoli
CCGCCCACGCCGGCCTGGCCGCCCACCGACGCCGTCCCCCTGGACGTGACGGGCCTGTACGACGCGCCGGACCCGCAGGGCCTCGCCTACGGCCCGGCGTTCCAGGGGCTGCGGGCCGCCTGGCGTGACGGCACCGCCCGGTATGCCGAGGTCGCGCTGCCCGAGGAAACCGAAACGGACGGGTACGGGCTGCATCCGGCGCTGCTCGACGCCGTCCTGCACGCACTCGGCCTCGACCCCGACGACAACGCCGGGCCCCGGCTGCCGTTCGGCTGGAGCGGCGTGCGCCTGCACGCCTCGGACGCCACCGCCCTGCGAGCCGTCCTCGTCCCGGCGGGACCCGACTCGGTGGCGATCACGGCGGTGGACGCCAGTGGTGGGCTGGTGCTGTCGGTGGAGGCGTTGACGCTGCGTCCGCTGCCCGCCGAAGGCGCGATCACGGGCGCGGCCGGTGCGGCGCAGAACCTGTACCGGCTCGGCTGGGTCAACCACCCTGTCCCCGCCGATGCTGAGGCCCCGGACGGGACCGTCATCGCCCGCGTCCCGGCTGACGGTGAGCTCCATGATGTGCTCGCGCATGTCCTGGGCCTGGTTCAGACCTGGTTGAAGGAACCCACCGGAGACCGGCTGGCCCTGGTCACCCGCCGGGCCGTCGCGGTCCTGCCCGGTGAGCATCTGGACGACCTCGCCGCCGCCTCGATCTGGGGACTGGTCCGCTCCGCCCAGGCCGAACACCCCGGCCAGTTCCTGCTCATCGACACCGACCACACCGACACCGACCTGACCCCCGCCCTCACCCTCGCCGCCGGCGGCGATGAAGATCAGATCGCGGTGCGCGACGGCGGGCTGTATCTCCCCCGCATCAGCAGGCACGTCTCCGACGGCCTGACCGAGCCTGATGGGCCCTGGCGGCTGGACGTCACCGAACAGGGCACCCTGGAGAACCTCGCCCTGGTCCCCGACCCGCAGACCGCGGAACCGCTGCCCCCCGGACACGTCCGGCTGTCCGTCCGCGCGGCCGGGCTGAACTTCCGTGACGTTCTGATCGCGCTCGGCATGTATCCCGGTCAGGCCCATATCGGCGCCGAGGGCGCGGGAATCGTCGAGGAGGTCGCGCCGGACGTGACGACCGTCGCGCCGGGCGACCGGGTGATGGGCCTGTTCATCGGCGGCGTCTCCCCGACCACCGTCACCGACCACCGTTTCCTGTGCAAGATGCCGAACGGGTGGACCTTCGCTCAGGCCGCGTCCGTCCCGATCGTCTACCTCACCGCCTACTACGGCTTCACCGACCTGGCCCGGCTACGCCCCGGCCAACGCGTCCTCATCCATGCCGCCACCGGCGGCGTCGGCACCGCCGCCACCCAACTCGCCCAGCACCTGGGCGCCGAGGTCTACGGAACCGCCAGCCCACCCAAATGGCAAACCCTCCGCGGACAAGGCGTGGACGCCGACCACATCGCCTCCTCCCGCGACCTGACCTTCCGCGACCGCTTCCAGCAAGCCACCAACAACGCCGGCATGGACGTCATCCTCAACTCCCTCGCCCGCGAATTCGTCGACGCGTCGTTGGAGCTACTACCCGAAGGCGGTCACTTCCTTGAGATCGGCAAGACCGACATCAGGGAGCCCGACCAGGTCACGCGGGACCATCCCGGCGTCCATTACCTCCCTTACGACCTCATGGACGCCGGGGCCGATCGCATCCACCAGCTCTTCACCGAACTCCACGGGCTGTTCGAGGACGGCACCCTCGCGCCGCTTCCGGTGACGGCGTTCCCGCTGCACCAGGCCCCCGACGCCTTCCGCCACCTCGCCCAGGCCAAACACACCGGCAAAGTCGTCCTCACCCTCCGCCCACCCCTCAACCCCAACGGCACCGTCCTGATCACCGGCGGCACCGGCACCCTCGGCACCATCACCGCCAAACACCTCACCAC
>NZ_SMKU01000652.1 GCF_004349215.1 Actinomadura rubrisoli
GCCGGGGTCAGGCGGGCGGGGCGAACATCGGCTTGAAGCCCGCGATGAGCTGCCGCACCACCGGCCGCTGCTCGGCCGGGGTGCGGCCGCGCAGGTCGTGGATGGGGTCGAGGCCGTCGTAGTAGGGGGCCAGGGCGAGGAACGGCAGGAGCGTGAGGATCAGCGTGGCCAGGACGTCGAGGTCGGCGTCCTCGCGGATGTCGCCGTGCTCCTGCCAGAGCTTCAGCGTCGGGTGGATCACCTGGAGGTAGTGCTGGTTCGCGGTGTCGCGGACGACGGAGCGGACGCTGTTGTCGAGCTCGAAGTTCGTCGCCGCGGTGACGGCGCGCTCCAGCGGGTGGTCGGCCATGTACTCGGTCCAGTCGCACAGGACGTCGAACAGCCACCCGTCGAAGGGCTGCTCGAAGTCCACCCGGGCGATGCGCCGCTCCATCTCCTCGCGGATGCCGCGGGACGCCTCGTCGCAGACGAAGGCGAAGAACTCCAGCTTGTCGCTGAAGTACTGGAACAGCGAGCCCTTGGCGATGCCGGCCTCGCGGGCGATGGTGTTCAGGCTGCCCGTCGAGTACCCGTGCTCCCCGAACTCGCGCATCGCCACCTGAAGCACCCGCTCGCGCTTGGCGACGTTGAGCCGGAACCACGTGGACGTTGGCATGGACCCCTTCGACTTTCCGTCAAGAACTTTCCGTCAAGAACCGGTAACCCTGAGGTCAGGATATCGGTCCACCGCGTCCCGTGTGGACCAAAACATCACCCGCGCCCGGCCGGATCCTCCAGGTGGGGCAGCGTGAACGCGGCCGAGGCGAAGGCGCCGCCCTGCGGGGTCCCCGCGCCGACGAACGTGTCCGGAATGTCGTATGAAGCCGCGTCGTCCCGGGGTTCGTAGCCGAGCCGGCCGTCCAGTTCCCAGAAGCGGCGCGCGTTGGCGGACACCGCGTAGGCGGCGAGGAACCCCGGCGACGGGACGGTCAGCGCCGCCCGCACGAACCCGGCGCAGTCCCGGTGGCTGAGCCAGGTCGCCAGGTGGCGGGGCTCGTTCGGGTGCAGTTCGAGGCTGCCGATGCGCAGGCACACCACGTCCAGGCCGAACTTGTCGGCGTAGAGGTGCGCGAGGGCCTCCACGGCGGCCTTGCTGACCCCGTACAGCCCGTCCGGGCGCGGCGGCAGGCGCGGCGACACGGTCTCGGTGGACGGGTAGAAGCCGGTCAGCCGGTTGCTGCCGGCCAGGACGACGCGCGGGACGCCGGTGAGGCGGGCGGCCTCCAGGATGCGGTGCGTCCCCAGGATGTTGCCTTCGACCAGGTCGGGCAGCGGCGCCTCGTCCGGGACCCCGGCGAGATGGACGACCGCGTCGGCGCCCTCGACGACGCGCACCGCGTCCGCGAGGCCCAGGTCCGTCCGGTGGACGACCTCGTTCGGCGCCTCCACGGTCAGCGGCGCCCGGTCGGCGAGCACGAGCCGCTCCGCCTCGTCCCGCAGCGGCGTGCGCAGCGCCGTGCCGACCCGGCCGGCGGCGCCGGTGAGCACGATCGTTCCGAGTGTCATGTCCAGCAGTTTCGCATCAGCCTCGCCACCGACCGCCACCTGGACCGCTCCTTCGCCCCCGGCTTCACCTATCGCAACGACGGCAGCTGACCAGGCCCGATGGAATGCGCACCAAAGGATAATTCCGGACGGTAATGACCGATCGAGTGATCATTCCGAAATAAGGCCCCCCGGCGGGCTTGATACGGATATTCATCGCGTGATTACCTCTTTTCCAGGCGGGTATCCGATGGTCGTCTCGCGGTGGAGGTGGGGCAGGTGCGGTCACGGTCGGCCGGCGGCAAGGTCCTCGCGGGGGCCGGCGCGGCGGCGGTCTTCGCCGTCTCCGGGGCGACCCCGGTGATCGCGGAACCCACGCCCACGCCCAGCTCCACCCCC
>NZ_SMKU01000653.1 GCF_004349215.1 Actinomadura rubrisoli
CCCCCGCACCGCCCCAGCACGGCGGACCGCCCTTCCAGCAACCCCCGCCACCGGCGGGACCGCCGAACCGCAACCTGGCGCCGCCTCCCCACGAGTGACACCCCCGAACCGGCCGGTCCCCATCGGACCGGCCGGTTCGCGTCATCTCCGACGGCAGGGCTTGCAGGCCGCGAGGGACGAAGAGACATCACGTCCGAACGCCATGACGGCCTCGCGCATTGTGGGCTTGTCCAGCGGAATCGCCTTGCTCCGCTGGATCACCCCGTCCCGGTCGAGCGGATACCGGGCCCCCTGGAATTCCACCGTGACGACGGTGTTCTTCAACCGCACCGTGATAGACATCCGCCCGCTCTCACCGAGCGAGGTCTTGGCCGTGATGTGGCGGACGAATGCCTCGTCGCCGATACCGGGCACCACCTCGGGTGCCTCTTGGTGAATCGATCCGAAGGAACTGCTCTCCGTCCCCGCCGACGAACTCCGCCAAGCGGCCCCGTAGGTGTCCTTCGCCTCGGTGATCCCCGCGGCGCCCGCATGCAGGCGCACGGCGACGCGCAACCACCGGGAGGTCAGCGTCTTCCCTTTGGGTGCGCTCAACGGCTCCTGCCAGGTGCACGAGGCGTACTCCAAAGGCCGTCCCGAACGAGCCCGATCAGTGTCAGTCTCCGGCTGCCCCGCCTGAGGCATGTAGCGCGCCAGCGTCCCATCGGACGGCTTGAAGCAGGCAGCGGGAATGGCCGCGAACTCCGGCATGGCAGCCGACTTGGACGACCCTCCGCTCGCGGCCCAGACGACCCCGCCCCCACCCAAGACCACCACGGCGGCCACTGCTGCAATCAACACACGCGGCCGTTCCCTGAGCCTCCCAAGCCCTGACCCGCCCTGGAGGGCTTCGGACGCCACGAAGGGCTCTGAGTGCTCCGCCGGAGCGCCGACCGCTTCGGGCGTCGGCCGATCGGACCCGTCCAACTGCTGGTCGGGGGCCACGAACTCCGGACGCGCTCCATCGGACAAGGCCAAGCCCCCAATTCCCGCGACCAAGTCTTCCGCCAAGCGGCAGATGCGAGATTAACACCTCCACCACAACGGCCTTTCAGCCCGCGGTCGGGCTACCGGCCGCGCTGCCCCTGCCCTATTCGCGTTCGGCCGAGTCGGGCCTGATCGATGCGCCCCAGTGAGGTCCGGAGGCGGCTGATCAGGCCGCGTGGGGGTGCGTCCTGCTCGGCCCTGGCCGCGCGCCGGACGGCCGCCATAATGGCGTCCGGTGCCAGCCGCGCACCGATCTCCGCGACCGCGCGCGGAAGATCATGGCAGGGGGCCAGCGGATCACCGGTGGAGTCGATGAACCAGGGCACCCCGCCCACGCCCGCCTTGACCCGGATGCTCTCCCCGACCGTGGGGAGGCTGGGCGAGAGCACATGCAGCCGCTCAGGCGCCTGGTCGTAGCGCGGACGCGCGGTCCATCCCTCGGTGGCCAGGGCCCGCGCGAGCAGGTCGAGATAGTCGGTGGCGATCACAGGTCATCTCCTGCGGTCACGTCGCTGGGGGCCAGGTCGGCCGCGATGATCACTGCCGCGTCGATGACCTGGTCAGCCTGCGCGATCGGCTCACCGAGCGCATCGAAAAACCAGAGGCGGTCGCCATCGATCGGCCGTGGCTTACAGGTGATCGTCTGAGTCCGCAGCGAGGCGTCGCCCTTCCGGGTCACGGCCACGGCCCTGGCCCCCAGAGAGGTCGTGAAGCCACGCGCGGCCAGCGCGTTCGCCAGTGTGTAGAGCAGCGGATAGGCATGCGGATGCTCGGTACCGTCGAAGTTCTCTGCCACGGCCGCCTCCTGCTGCGATGTGCGTGTCGGTTCGGTCACTGCAAGTGAATGTGTGACGCGCGCCGCACAACCAGGGGCAAGATGAGGGTGGGAAAGGGTGG
>NZ_SMKU01000654.1 GCF_004349215.1 Actinomadura rubrisoli
GTGGGTCCGCCGACGGGGCCGGGTGAGGGTTGCGGCGAGATCGGGGGTGGCGAAGGCCAGCAGGGGCATGGTTCGGGGAGCGTGGTAGCTGAGGGTGTTGCGGTCTCTGCCAAGTAGCCGGGCGGCCAGGGTGAGTGTGACGGTGTTGCGGTGGCTCAGGACAGCTGGATGAGTGAGCAGATAGGTGGCCTCGGCCGAGATCGGGGCCACTTCGCCTGTTCCGGTTCAGCTAGTGGCGCCGTGCTGGGGTCTTAGGGGGCGATGGTGTAGTTCCACTCGCCGTGGAAGTCGTCGCGCTGGACACGCTGCTGGATGGCCTCGCGTTCGTCCTTGGTGAACGTGCGGCTGGTGGGGTACTCGTTGTCGTCCAGAACGGCGCTGACGGTCAGCCCGGTGCTGGTTCGGGTGGCCGAGATGGGTGGCGGATGTGCTGTCGATTCGGGGGACATGAAGCCTCCTTGACGAGGTTTCCCGAGCGCCTGGCCGTCAGAGCCCGGTGGTCTAACTCCAAGTGATCGCAACTGCGCCGTGCCGCTTGGAGATGAGCGGGGTGGCCGGCTCGGCGCGGTCAGAATCGGCGGGGATGTAGCGGATGGTGGCAGCGCCTGGACGGCGATGGTCGTGCGCCCAGCGGCGCAGCAGCTCCACGTACTCCTCAGAGACCTGCTCGGCGGCGGGCCCGTGGGCGACCGCGCCGGACTCGAAGTCGCCCATCTCTGGGTTGCGGCGCTTGACGCGGTAGGCGAAGGAGCCGCCGCGGACCAGGGCGGGCACGCCCTGGCCCGCCGACGCGTCGAAGACACCCTGCTCGATCAGCGTTTGGCGGGCGTGCAGCATCACCATCTGCGGGCCGCTGGACAACAGGAACAACTGCAGTTCATCGGGCAGGTCGAATACCGCCCCCGACCCGCGCTCAAGCCGCGGGGACTCCAGCGCGGCCCGCAGCGCAGCGACGTCCACCGGGTGCGCCGTCGTCCACGCGCAGTCCCCAGCTCTCGCCCTCGCCGATGGCGACGACGCGCTCGTGGTGCTCCCCGGCGCCCTGCATCGGCACGAAACCCGACAGCTGGTAGGAGACGCTGACCAGGTCATCGCCGTCGGCCTCGAACGCGATCGAGCGGGTGATCCCCTTCAGCCGCAGCGGGACGATCAGCCGGTCACCGGTGGCCAACTGCCACCGCCACGCCGAGGGAACGTCCCAGCTTCCGCACGTGACGATGATCCGGTCGAAGACGTCGTGGCCGGGCACGCCGTGCTCGGCGTCGCCCAGCACGATCTGGACACGCTCGTAGCCGGTCGCCTCCAGGCAGGCGCGGGCACGTGCGGTGATCTCGGGGTCGATGTCGATGGAGACGACCTCACCGTCAGGGCCGACCAGCTCGGCGATCAGAGCGGCGTTGTAGCCGCCACTGCCGATCTCCAGCACCCGCATGCCCGCACTGATCTCGGCCTGCTCCAGCATGACCGACTGGATGTGCGCCGATGACAGCGAGCTGAGGGCCGCGCCGCCACCGTCGCGTTTGATGACCACGGCCTGGTCGGCGGCGTAAGCCGCCTCCAGCGGCTGGCCGGGCACGAACCGGTGCCGCGGCACCGTACCGACCGCCCGAGCGACACGCTCGGAGGTGATCGCCCTCAGGGCGCGCAGCTCTGTCACCATCGCGGCCCGCAAGGCAGGCGAGAAGTCCTCCGGATCACGAACTGTAGTCATGCAAGCACTCTATTCAGTGGTCGGGTCGGTGCCGTTTGATGCTTCATCGACGGGGCGGCGGTCGCCTGCTCGTGTGGGGCCTTCCCCCTGAAGTGTGGACATCTCGAGGCCTGGATCATGGATCCAGGGAAGGAGGTGTCTTTGATGGCGCTGAAGCACTATCCGGAGGAGTTCAAGACCGACGCGGTGGCGTTGTTCTTGTC
>NZ_SMKU01000655.1 GCF_004349215.1 Actinomadura rubrisoli
GGCCCGCCCCCCGCGCCGTCCCGCCCGGCGGCGCCGCTACTTGATGAGGCCCTGGTCGCGCATCCAGTCGCGGGCGACGAAGACGGGGTCCTCGCCGTCCACGTCGACCTTGCTGTTGAGCTCGCGCATCGCGTTCGTGGTGAGCCTCGGGCTGATCTTGGCGAAGAGGGCGGTGAGCTCGGGATGCGCCCGCAGCACCGGCTCGCGGACGGTGATCGCCGGGTTGTAGTTGGGGAAGAAGTGCCGGCTGTCGGTGAGGGGGTGCAGGTCGCGCGCCTGGATGCGGCCGTCGCTGGTGGTGACCTCGCCGAACGTGCACCTGTTGTCGGTGACGGCGCGGTAGATGACGCCTTCGGTCATCTGCCGGACGTTCCCGGCGGGGACGGACGAGCCGTAGGACAGCCCGTACGCCGAGAGCATGCCGCGGAACCCGTCGTTGCGGGCGAGGAACTCCGGCGCGAGGCAGAACGTCCGCTGCGGCGCCGGGACCTTGGCCATGTCCGCCAGGTCGCGCAGGTTGTAGCGCTTCTGCACCGCCGTCGTCACGGCCATCGCGTAGGTGTTGTTGAACGGGGCGGGCGGCGCGAGCCAGGCGATGCGGTTCTTCTTCAGGTCGAGGTCGCGGACGGCGTCGAACTGCTTCTGCGGGTCGGCGATCGGGTCCTCCCGGCCCAGGTAGGTGATCCACCCGGTGCCGGTGTACTCCCAGCCGAGGTCGTTGTCGCCGCCGGTGATGGACTTGCGGAACGTGACGCTGCCCTGGGCGTTCGTGTGGTCCACGGGGTCGGCGCCGGCGGCCTTGAGCGCCAGCACCGCGATCTTGCCGAGGATCAGCTGCTCGGTGAACTCCTTGGACGTGACGCGGATCCGAGCGTCCTTCAGCCCCGGGATCGGCTGGATGCTGCCCGGCTCGACGCTCGGGATGAACGCCGAGGCGGGTTTCAGCCCGCAGGCGCCCAGCGCGAGCAGGACGGGGCAGAGCAGCGCCGCGCCGATCCGGCGCCCCACCGCGAGCCGGGGAGAGCGGCGTCCCGAGGCGAGCGCGGGACGGCGGCGTGTCGACGCCAGGCGGGTCGCCATCAGAGCCCCTTAGGCGCGAGGAGGCGGGTGGCCATGCCGCCCAGCCAGTCGATCAGCAGGGCGAGCAGGGCGATCAGGATGCAGCCGGTCAGCAGCACGGGGGTGCGCTGGGTGGTCACGCCCGTGGTGATCAGGTCGCCGAGCCCGCCGCCGCTGACGAACGAGGCGATGCTGGCCGTGCCGACCATCAGGACGAGGGTGGTGCGGATACCGGCGAGGATGACGGGCGTGGCGAGCGGCAGCTCGACGCGCGCGAGCACCATCGCGGACGACATCCCGATGCCGCGGCCCGCGTCGGTGAGGGTTGGGTCGACCTGCTGGAGCCCGACCATGGTGTTGCGGAGCGCGGGCAGCACGCCGTAGGCGACGAGCGCGATGACGGTCGTCCAGAAGCCGATGCCGAAGATGACGGCGAGCAGCACCACCACGCCGATCGCCGGGGCGGACTGCCCGATATTGGCCACGGCGAGGACGAGCGGCGTGGCCGGACGGGCCCAGACGCGGCTGAGGACGATCCCGAGCGGGATGGCGATGGCCAGCACGATCAGCGTGGAGGCCGCGGCCAGCTCGATGTGCTCCCACGTCTTCTGCCAGACGTAGTCGGGCTTGAGGGTCCGCTCCTCGATGCTGTCGAGCTCGGCGTTGCGCAGGTACACCATCCACGCGGCGCCCGCGAGGACGATCGCCGGCAGCACGCCGTAGGCGACGAGCGCGATGACGGTCGTCCAGAAGCCGATGCCGAAGATGACGGCGAGCAGCACCACCACGCCGATCGCCGGGGCGGACTGCCCGATATTGGCCACGGCGAGGACGA